>JAFGWU010000037.1 GCA_016936975.1 Bacteroidales bacterium
CCGTTGAGGTCGAAGCCTGGATGACCGCTCCCTTTGAGGTTGCTTTCGAAGAACCCGTTGAGGTCGAAGCCTGGATGACCGCTCCGTTTGAGGATGCTTACGAATAACCCGTTGAGGTCGAAACCTGGATGACCGCCCCGTTTGAGGTTGCTTTCGAAGAACCCGTTGAGGTCGAAGCCTGGATGACCGCCCCGTTTGAGGTTGCTTTCGAAGAACCCGTTGAGGTCGAAGCCTGGATGACCGCTCCCATGTCTGTCTGAAACAGGCCGGATATTCCGTTCAATAATATGATAAATCCCGATAAGTAAATAAAACGAAATCAAAAAGGGGGAGCCTCATCAAAACCGCCGGACAATCCCAGATCCTCATTGGAAAGTTTTCCGGAATCTCCCTCGGCGTTCAATCTCGACTGAAATTTCACAAGCGAATTCCCATTTTCATCCTGGATATAATCGATTCCCCCCTCCATATCAATAAACTTGGCATATTCCCTGATAAATTTCAATTGCAGTTCTCCTACAGGCCCATTCCTGTGTTTTGCCAGGATAATCTCCGCAATACCTTTCAAAGAGTTCCCTTCTTCATCGGTATCCAATCCATAGTATTCCGGCCGGTGTATAAAAATAACCAGGTCTGCATCCTGCTCAATGGCCCCCGATTCCCTGAGGTCGGATAACTGGGGCCGTTTATTCCCAGACCGCATTTCCACGCTTCTGTTTAATTGGGAAAGGGCAATGATCGGGATATCCAGTTCCTTGGCCACACTTTTCAGGGACCTGGAAATATTACTGACCTCCTGTTCACGGCTCCCGGTATTCTCCCTTGGCCCGGTCATCAATTGCAGGTAATCAATTACGACCGCCTGGATATCATATTTCTGTTTCAGCCGCCGGCACTTGGCCCTGAATTCAAAAATTGAGATAGCAGGTGTATCATCAATATAGATGGGAGCCTGTTCCAGGTCCTTTATCTTGTACTCCAGCTGTTCCCATTCATAATTCTGAAGCCTGCCGTTCCTGAGTTTATCGGAGGGCAACTGGGTTTCCCCGATAATTAACCTGTTAACAAGTTGAATGGAAGACATCTCCAGCGAAAAGAAGGCAATGGGACGCTTATGATCCACTGCAATATTTCTGGCCATGGAAAGAACCA
This sequence comes from Bacteroidales bacterium, assembly GCA_016936975.1. Lineage (GTDB taxonomy): Bacteria > Bacteroidota > Bacteroidia > Bacteroidales > JAFGWU01. The sequence continues at coordinate 1,153 of JAFGWU010000037.1, forward strand.
GGGCCGTTTTTCCCATGGAGGGACGGGCGGCAATAATGATCAGGTCAGACTTCTGCCATCCTGAGGTTAACCGGTCGAGTCGGGTAAATCCTGATGGAACGCCGCTCAGATTATCCTCCCGCTTACCGGCCTCCTCAATCTGATGAATAGCCTCCGCAATCAACCTGTTGATTTTAACTGTCTCCTTCTTAATATGGCCTTCTGAAATGTTTAGCAATTCCCGTTCGGAAAAGTCCAGCAAATCATCAACATCAATACTCTCATCGAATGCTTTCTGCTGTATTTCTGAAGAAACTTTAATGAGTTCGCGCTGAATGAACTTCTGGGCAACAATCCGCGCATGATATTCGAGATGGGCCGCCGACCCGATTCTGCTGGTCAGCTGTGTAATGTAGGAGGCTCCTCCCACCTCATCAAGGGTTCCCCTTTTTCGCAATTCTTCGATAATGGTCAGCAGGTCAATCGGCTTTTCCTGATGGGAAAGATCATATGCCACTTCATAAATCTTTTGATGGGCCTCTTTATAAAAACTATCCGGGATCAGGATGTCCAGGACTGAAAGGATAGCATCCTTTTCGAGCATTATGGCCCCCAGTACAGCTTCTTCGAGATCGAGGGCCTGGGGAGGAATTTTCCCGTAATCCAGCGTCAGGGGATTGCTTTTTTTTACCGGGGTAATTTTCTTATTCGCCATAAGGATCAATTTGGGCGATAAAGGTAGCTAACAGGGTCCTGAAAACGGAGAGAGAGAACCTGCAGTTTTAAACACGGCCTGAAAAGTTATAATTAACAGATGTTGAAAAAAACCGTCCGATATTTTCGTTAAGTTTGAGAACTCCGACTCTCCTGTTTGCCCGGGTTGGATTGATTGTTTTTTAAGTCAGCATGATACAGTTAGCACCAGCAAAAATAAATCTGGGTCTGCGGATTACAGGCAGGCGGAATGACGGATTTCATGACCTGCACTCAATCGTCATACCGGTCCCATTCTATGATCTGATAGAAATTATTCCGGACATAGAAGGCACCTCTGATGCGGAGTTTTCCATGTCGGGAATCATTCCGGATGGTCTGCCGGAAAATAATTTATGCATCAGGGCATACCGTCTTTTTTCGGCATACTGCGGGGTCCGTCCGGTACGGATTCATCTGCATAAACAGATCCCTTTCGGAGCAGGGCTGGGCGGTGGCTCATCCAATGCCGTTACAGTTCTGAAAGCCCTGAACGTTCTGTTTGATACCGGGATACCCGATGAGACAATGAAAGAGATGGCCCTCAAACTGGGAAGTGATTGTTCCATCTTTTTGCATAACAAACCCATGCTGATGGAAGGAAGAGGTGATATACTTACCGATGTATCCCTTGATTTATATCATTATGAGATGGTTATCCTGAATCCCGGCCTGGTTATAAGTACGGCAAAGGCTTATGCACTGATCGAACCGGAGCCGTTCACAGAGCCCCTGCCCGAATTAATCAGGAAACCCGAATACACCTGGCGGGAAACCATCCGCAATGATTTTGAAAAACCTGTATTCGGGAAATTTCCTGCGATCAGAAAGATGAGGGACGGATTGTACGAACATGGTGCGGTATATGCCGCACTGAGCGGAAGCGGTTCCTCCCTGTACGGACTTTTCAGAAGGTTGCCCGAACTGCCTGACTGGATAGGGAAGAACCTTATTTGGAAAGGAACCTTAAAACCGGTTACTCAAATTCCATAATCAGAAAACCCTTCGGGATTTGATCCCCCTCCCTGACGTTAACCACTTTGACTACCCCGCTCTCCTGGGCACTAATCCGGTTTCTCATTTTCATGGCTTCGAGGATAACCAGCGTATCTCCGGCTTGCACTTGATTTCCGGGTTCCACCATCACTTTCTGAATCGTTCCCGGTATAAATGCATTAACATTCTTCTTGTCGGGGCGGGACCATCTCTTTGCCGGTGGAAATTTTGCGTTGAATTGGGTCAGGTACCTGGTTCCATCAATGTCAAGGTACTGAAAATCTCTGCTTTCCCTTTCCGGGATATCCTGCTTTTCGCTCTTCATAACCGTATGTTTTCAAAATGGGGGGATCCCATGTTTTTTCCTCGGCATTCCCACCGTTTTATTACCCGATACTTCCACCGCATGCAGTAAAACACTCCGTGTCTCCCTGGGTTCTATCACTGCATCAATATATCCCTTGGCAGCAGCCACATAGGGATTGGCAAATTTATCAATATATTCCTGAACCTTCTGCTTTCTGACTTTCTCCGGATCTTTTGCCTCCTCAATCTCTTTTCTGAAAATAATATTGGCGGCTCCTTCAGGCCCCATCACTGCAATCTCGGCATCGGGCCATGCAAAAACAAAATCAGCCCTCAGATGTCTTGAATTCATTGCAATATATCCTCCGCCATAAGCTTTCCGCAGAATGACGGTTATTTTGGGGACTGTCGCCTCGCTGTAGGCATACAGTACTTTTGCCCCGTGACGTATGACCCCTGCATGTTCCTGGGCCACACCTGGCAAATAACCGGGTAGATCCACAAAAGTAATAATGGGAATATTGAAGGCATCGCAATAACGGATAAACCGGGCAGCTTTATCCGATGAATCCACATCGAGCACACCCGCCAGAACCAGTGGCTGATTGGCTACAAAACCCATGGTCTTGCCATTCAGCGTCCCGAATCCGATAACGATGTTCGCAGCCCAGCTTTCCTGTATTTCGAAAAAATCCGAACCATCTGTTACAGCCCGTATTATATCCCTTACATCATAGGGCTGTTTCTTATCGGCCGGAACAATCTTTGAAATATTATACTTCTTGAGGGGCTCATGAACCTCCCTGTGAACTAACGGCTCAGAATTGGACCAGGGTATATAACTTAACAGCCTTTTGATCTGTTTAAAGCATTCCTCCTCCGTTGAAGCGTAAAAATGGGCATTACCTGTAATTTCACTCTGTACCCTGGCACCTCCCAGCTCTTCCATGGAAATGTCCTCCCCCAGGACGGTTTTAATCACCTCCGGACCGGTAATAAACATCTTGGAAATGTTTTCAACCACAAACACAAAATCGGTCAATGCCGGGGAATAAACCGCTCCACCAGCACACGGACCCAGCACAACGGAAATTTGAGGTATCACCCCGGAGTTCAGGGTATTCCTGAAAAATATTTCCCCGTAACCCGCCAGAGAGTTGACACCTTCCTGTATACGCGCCCCTCCCGAATCATTGATCCCGATTAAAGGCGTTCTCATTTTGAGCGCATGGTCCATAATCTTGGTAATCTTCCTGGCATGCATAAAACCCAGTGAACCTCCGGCAACCGTAAAATCCTGTGCAAAAATGCATACAGGTTTCCCGTTTACGGTTCCTGTTCCCGTAATGACCCCGTCACCATGAAGCTTCTTCCGATCCATTCCGAAATCCCTGGCTTCATGCTCAACAAAAAGGTCATACTCATTGAATGAATTACGGTCGAGCAGTTGGATAATCCGCTCACGCGCAGTCATCTTTCCCATTGCTGTCTGCTTCTGTATCGCCTTTTCTCCTCCTCCCTTCAAGACTTCTTCCCTTCTTTTCTTTAATTCCTGAATTTTCTTATTTGAGGCCATGTTTTAAAAGTGTTCGGGTAAATATATTTTATAAATTGCTGACATACCGGTAAAATTACAATCCTTTCCGGAATACCCCTTCCCCTAATTTGGAGCTAGCCGGAAAAGGAAAAGTGCCACGATAAGGAAAAAGATATTTGGCAACCAAACGGCTAGAGCCACCGGCAACAAACCGCCTATCGCATATTGTGATGAAAACTGAATAAATAATATATAGGTGAAACTTATCACCACACCGATGGCAATCTGCAAACCGATTCCTTCACGCAGCTTCCGGGATGAGACCGCAACCCCGATAAATGTCAGGATAAAAGTTGAAAATGGAAATGAGATCCGTTTATGACGCTCGATCTGATAAGCCTTCACATTTGTTTCTCCCTGCATGATCTGTTGCGAAATGAAAGAGTCAAGCTCCTTAAGACTCATGGTTTCAACAATATTCAACCTTCTCTTAAAATCATCCGGATGGATATTCAGGGCTGTATCCAGACTTCGGCCCTCCTCGATGGTTTCATTCAGACCATCAATAGTCCTGATATAATATCGCCGTGCCGACCATTTATTGGTTGCTGTATCCCACCGGATCTGATCGGCAATCATTTTTGACACCAGTTCACCGTTTTCAAATTTCTCAATGGAGAAGCTGTAACCCACCTGGGAAATATTGCTGTAATTCTGAAGATATACAAAAACACCCGGTTCAATCTGTCTGTGAAAGTTCTTGGTATCAAACCGAACCGGCCTTTGATGGATGTATTTATTCTCAAAATCGAGTTTAATCTTGTTGGCCTGCGGAATGACCCTGTCACTTAAAAAGAACGAAAGAGATGCAATGATGGTAGCTGAAATAAGGTAGGGAATGAGCATTCTCCTGAAACTCATTCCACTTGAGAGAATGGCTGTTATCTCCGTATTGTAGGCCATTCTTGAGGTAAAGTAAATAACAGCAATAAATGCAAAGAGTGAACTGAACAGAACGGCAAAATAGGGAATGAAATTCAGGTAATACTGAAAAACAACCTCTTTCCAGTTTGCTTCGTTTTCAATGAAATCATCGATTTTTTCGGACAGATCAAAAATGACGGCAATGCTCAGGATAAGTATAATAGCCAGGAAGAAGGTCCCCAGGAACTTCCTGATGATATAAAAATCAATGATCTTGAGCCCGACCAGGTTTATAATCTTGTATTTAATTTTTTGATTAAGTTTTCTTTCCATGGACTGAAATTTCCTTGTCTGATCCTGTTAAATGCCTCCCTGACCAACCAGGTATAAAAAGCCAGATTATGCAGGCTGGCAATCTGGGCACCCAGGATTTCACCCGATATGATTAAATGACGTAAATAGGATCGGGAATATTGTTTGTCAACAATCGAAGTTCCATCCGAATCAACGGGACTGAAATCATCGATCCATTTTCTGTTTTTTATGTTAATGATCCCTTCACGTGTAAAAAGCATTCCATTTCTGCCATTTCGCGTCGGCATAACACAATCGAACATATCCACCCCCCGTGATATGGCTTCCAGGATGTTCACCGGTGTCCCGACTCCCATGAGGTACCTGGGTTTATCCTCCGGCAGGATACTGTTCACGACCTCCAGCATCGCATACATCTCTTCTGCCGGCTCCCCCACAGATAAACCTCCTATAGCATTACCCTCCGCTCCAAGCCCGGCCACCTTTTCTGCCGAATGAATACGAAGCTCAGGATAAATACTTCCTTGCACAATCGGAAAAAAAGCCTGTTCATAACCGTAAACCGGATCTGTTGAATGAAAACGTTGCCATCCCTTATCGAGCCATAAATGGGTCCGCTCCAGAGAATCCCTTGCATACTCAAATTCACAGGGCCAGGGGGTGCACTCATCAAAAGCCATAATGATATCTGCACCAATTTTTCTCTGGATATCCACCACATTCCCGGGTGTGAACAGATGGGGCGATCCGTCAATATGGGAACTGAACCAGGCCCCTTCCTCCTTTAGCTTTCTGTTTGAAGCAAGGGAAAAAACCTGGTATCCCCCGCTATCAGTGAGTATGGAGCGGTTCCAGTTCATGAACCTGTGCAGTCCGCCAGCCCTCTGGATAATATCCACTCCCGGTCTGAGATAAAGATGATAGGTGTTACCGAGTATGACCGGTACATTCAGATCTTGTTCCAACTCGTGCTGGTGAATCCCTTTTACACTTCCTGCAGTTCCAACGGGCATGAAAACCGGGGTCAGAATTTCTGAATGTTCCGTTAGAATCCTCCCCGCACGGGCCCCGCTGCCGGGATCTGAATGCAACACCTCGAAAGTCATCTGATGCGTTTAGGTGCCAAAGATAAGCAATTGTTGAAAATTAAGGATGAAGGGTGAATTTATCGCCTTGCCGATTAATAATATCTTTTCTATAATTGTTCATTGAACATGCCGTAATGAACCTTCTTGAACTTACTCAAAATACAAATCTCACCGTCTGGATACTGTTGGGAATATTTACAGTATCCACCTTTATACAGAATGGTTACTACCTTTTTGTCTATACGGCTGTCATTAAATACAAAAACGGGGAAAAAACCTGCCGGGGAGAACCGATCTCCGTCATCATCTGTGCCAGGAATGAGGCTGAGAACCTTGTAAAAAATTTACCCCTCATTCTTGAACAGGAGTATCCCGAATTTGAGGTGATTGTAGTCAATGATGCATCAACGGATGATACAGATCTTGTTCTGATCGAACTTGCTGGAAAATATGATAAACTGAGATATACTGGAATTCCGGTCAATGATAAATTTGCCCACGGAAAAAAGCTGGCAGTCACCATTGGCATTAAAGCAGCACGGTATAACCATCTCCTGTTTACCGATGCGGATTGTTATCCCGTCAGCCGCAACTGGATCCGGCTTATGACCTGTAATCTGACCCCTGAAAAATCTATCGTTCTGGGTTACGGCAAATATGAAAATCAGCCGGGTATGCTGAACAAATTGATCCGTTACGAAACCCTCTTTACAGCCATTCAGTACCTCTCCATGGCCATCCGGGGAAATCCCTACATGGGAGTGGGCCGGAACCTGGCCTATAAAAGAAACCTGTTTTTCGAGAACAGGGGATTTGCAGCACATTACCATGTACGGAGCGGAGATGATGATCTCTTTATCAATGAAGCGGCCACAGGAACCAATACTGTTGTGGAACTCAGTCACAGGAGCCATACCACCTCTACACCCCATACTGCATTCCGGGACTGGATCAGACAGAAACAAAGACACCTCGAAGCTGGCAGATGCTACTCTCTTAAATCGAAAATAAGAATTTCCATGGAGCCGATCAGCCGCCTGTTCTTCTATGGAACCCTTGTTGCACTGTGCATCATTTCAGATTGGATCTGGATTGTACTGGGAATTTTTATGCTGACCCACCTGGTAAAGGCAATTGTGATCAAACTGGGAATGGCCCGTTTGAATGAACGGTATTTATTATTACCTTCGCTGGTCTTTGAACCAATTATGCCATTATTGCTGGCTGTTATCATTTTCAGCGGATTTTTTGTATCGAATAATCAAACATGGAAATAAATCCAAATCTTTCCGTAAAAGCTCAAAGGGATTTTGAACTCGTAGAACTGGCGAAAAAGGGAGATCAGCAATCCTATGCTGAACTGATGGGCCGATACCGCGATGCAATATATTTTATGCTGCTTAAAATGGTCAACAGCACCGTCGATGCAGAAGATTTAACAATTGAAGCATTCGGTAAGGCTTTCAAAAATATCGACCAGTATGCTCCCAGCTTTGCATTCAGTACATGGCTCTTTAAAATAGCCACCAATAATTGCATTGATTTTATACGAAAAAAAAGGGGCAGTCATGTTTCACTTGACCAGTCAGTTGACGACGAAGATACCCTCAATCCCTCTGCCATGATTCAGTCCGACTCTCCCGATCCAGAAGCCACCATGATTAACCAGCAGAAGATAAAAATGATGCGCGACGTCGTCTCAAAACTGAAACCGAGATACCGGAACCTGGTCGAACTGAGGTATTTTAAGGAATACTCCTATGAGGAAATCGCCGATGAACTTGATCTTCCCATAGGAACCGTCAAAGCACAACTTTTCAGGGCAAGAGAATTATTACTGAATATCATTAACCGGACCGGTGTAAAAATGTAGGATTTATGGATCTGATCCTTAAATATTTTCCTGAAATATCACAGGATCAGATTGATTGCTTTACCCGACTGAAAGACCTTTATTCCAACTGGAATAAGAAAATCAATGTCATATCGCGAAACGATATTGAAAATCTGGAGGAACGGCATATCCTGCACTCCCTTGCCGTTGCCAGATTCATTCAGTTCAGGCCTGAAACACAGGTACTCGACCTGGGAACAGGAGGGGGATTTCCGGGCATCCCGCTCGCAATTTATTTTCCTGATTCCCGTTTTGTGCTGGTCGATTCAACCGGTAAAAAAATAAAAGTGGTCGAGGAAATAATCAGGGCTTTAAGCCTGAAAAATACAATTGCCCGGCATTCCCGTGCTGAATACCTGTCAGAACAGTTTGATTTTATCCTTTCGCGTGCGGTTGCCCCACTGAAAAAAATTGAAAAGTGGACCAGGAAAAATATTCTCTCAGGAAGTCTTAATGATATCCCAAATGGATGGATTTGCCTTAAAGGAGGGGAACTGGAAAAGGAGGTGGAACAGATTGGAGAACCGGTCACAGTTATTCCACTTTCCAGGTGGTATGAAGAACCCTTTTTTTCAACAAAAAAAATTGTTTATATAAAAAAATGATTAATTTTGCACTCCCAACGATCAGGAGATAAAGGATAAACAAATATTATCATGAAAAGGACTTTTCAGCCATCTAACAGAAAAAGGAAAAACAAGCATGGTTTCAGGGAGCGGATGGCTTCTGTCGGCGGACGCCGGGTTTTATCTGACAGAAGAAAAAAAGGACGCAAGAAACTTACTGTTTCTGACGAATTAAAGCACAAAGCTTAACCAGTACCCAATCCATTCTGATATAACCAACCCCGGGGTTGGTTATTTTTTTTGATACAATTAAGGCGTATAAATTTTTGATGGTTATATTTGTCATCGTTTGGTGCACATTTCATGAACTTTTTAAGGTTTCTCATATCCCGGGTTTTTTTTAAGAACCTCCTGCTCGCTATCCTGATTACGGTCATAATTGTTCTTGCAGTGCTGCTCTGGTTAAAAATTTATACCCACCACGGGCAGGCGATAACCGTTCCGGATTTTTCCGGATTGACCATTGATGAGATAGAAGATGTTACTTCCTCCCGTGAACTCAGGTATGAGATTATCGATTCCATTTTTTCAAATACCGTCCCCAGGGGAACTGCGGTCAAGCAAAATCCCGTTCCCAACTCAAAAGTCAAGAAAAACAGGAAGATTTTTCTGACAATGAATGCCGTTAATCCGGAAATGGTTTACATGCCCCAGCTGGTGGGCATCTCAATCCGGCAGGCGCGGCTTGCCATTGAGAACTCAGGCCTCAAGCTGGGACAGATATCCTACAGGCCCGATTATGCAGTTAACAATGTACTACAACAATTACACGGAGATACCGTTATAAAAGAAGGATCAGAAATACCCAAAGGTGCCAAAATTGACCTGGTGCTGGGTATGGGTTTAAGCGGAGAGACCACAAGAATACCCAATCTGATAGGATTAAGTCTTGAACCTGCTAGAGGAAGAATTACCGATAATTACTTAAATATTGGAGCCATAACTTTTGATGAAACGGTACTGAATTCTGAAGATAGTGCAAGTGCTGTTATTTGGAGACAATACCCTGAATTTGATCCCTTCAGCAGGTTAAACATGGGTCTGGAGATCGATGTCTGGTTAACCACCGATACGACCCTGCTTCCGCTTCCCGATTCTACACTTTTTGATGATGTTGCTGAAAGGGAATATGAATAGACTGGTTGTTTTCCTGTTAATTTTTTCCGTATCATGCCACTGGCACACAGTCCATGCTCAGGAGGTCATTACGCCCCTCCGGGACAATCCGGCAGCAAAATATCATTATCAAAAAATAACCAAAACCAAATCCGCTCAGGATATTATACTGGAGTTACCTGTTACGGATGATTTTTCCAATTCCCTGATTGAACCTGATCCGGAACTCTGGAGCGACCGTTATGCATTCATTAACCATAATCTCTCTTTGAACCCCGTGACAATCGGTGTTGCAACCCTTGATGCTCTCAACTTCGACGGCTCGCTTTATGCTCATGCCGTAACCGATCCGAATACATTTACCGCCGATTATCTCACTTCGCATCCTGTAAATCTGGACTATCCGCCCTCCGATTCGATATATCTGAGTTTTTACTACCAGCCGGGAGGGAAGGGGGAGCTTCCTGAACCAAAGGATTCTCTCTCCCTGCAGTTTTTTAACGTGCCATCAGGACAATGGAATACGGTCTGGCAGATACCTGGTGAACCGGCTCACGATTTCAGACAGGTTATGATTCCTGTCACAGACAACGCTTATCTTAAAAATGGATTCAGGTTCCGCTTTAAGAACCTTGCCAGTCTTGCGCGAAGTAATGATTTCCCCGACTTCAGGGGCAATGTGGATCACTGGAACATAGATTATGTTAAGCTCGACATGGGCCGTTCAATAAAAGATACCATTCAAAGGGATGTGGCGTTTACTGAATCCGTTCCTTCCATTCTGAAAAACCTGGAATCCCTTCCATGGAAGCATTTTCAGGCAGCTTACAACACTGCACGCAAACCCGTTCTCACTGTAAGATATCTTAACAACGATACAATCACACGCAACGTTACAAGAAGCCTTCTTATCACTGATCTCACGAATAACATTTCCTATGAACCCGGTCAACCGACTGCTCAGGATTTACCCTCACGTGAAGATACCGTGGTCAATTTCAGTTATACTTACCCCTTTGATTTTGAAAAAAATGATGAAGGACTGTTCCGGCTGACTTCATCACTTCGTACAGATATCTTTGACAATAAAGACAATGATACCGTCTCCAGGATACAGGTATTTAAAGACTATTACGCTTACGATGACGGAACTGCGGAATTTGGTTACGGGCTGAGGGGTCAGGGAACCATGCAGGGAAAAGTGGCATTGAAATACAATATTTTTCAACCCGATCTTATTGGAGGGATTGATGCCTCCTTCAATCAGATATATGATTCACTCAATCTCGGATATTACTTCAGATTTATGATCTGGGATGATAATAACGGGACTCCCGGTTCTTTAATTTTTGAGGATGATCAGGTGAGAACACCGGTTTATGCAGGATCGATAAACGGATTTAAGCGTTTTGAATTTTCCGAGCCGGTACCGGTTGACGGAACAATTTATGTCGGCTGGTCCCAGACCAGTGAGTACCTTTTAAATATTGGACTTGATATCAATAGTAAACCCTCCTATCCTGCACTTTTCTATAATATAGGAGATGGATGGAAGGCTTCAATTGCCCCCGGTATCATTATGCTTCGTCCATATATCTATTCGGTTAATACAGGAGAGCCGGCAGTTCCGCGCTCGAAATCGTTCCGGGTTTACCCTAACCCTGCAGCGGAATGGATAGTACTGGATCTGCCGGAAATATGCACTGTCGATCATCCTTATATTGAAATTTTCGATACAGGAGGCCGGGTGGTACTCTGCAAAACACTGAAAGAAAAGACAATCGATGTCTCCGCTCTGGATACAGGATTCTATCTTATCCGCCTTCAGCATGGTACCCAGTCATTCCATTCGAAATTATTAATCAACAAATAACTGATGATTGATGATCTCCCTGATAGTAGCGAACTGTATGAGCACTTCCGCATTGAGGTTGATCGTGGACAGGCCCTCCTGAGAATTGATAAATACCTTTCCAACAGGCTTGAAAATACTTCAAGGAGTCGTATTCAGGCAGCCGCCCTGGCCGAAAATATCCTGGTGAATGACATGCCGGTTAAGCCGAACTACAGGGTTAAGCCCGGCGATATCATATCTATCGTGCTCCCGCATCCGCCAAGAGAATTCGAACTCATTCCTGAAAATATACCAATCCATATCGTTTTTGAAGATGAGGAGATCATCGTGGTGGATAAACCGGCTGGAATGGTGGTTCACCCGGGACATGGCAACTACACGGGAACGCTGGTAAACGCCCTTCTGTACCACCTTAAGGATAATCCACTCTTCCTGGCAGGAGGTGAGAGGCCCGGGTTGGTGCACCGTATTGACAAAAATACCTCCGGTCTCCTTGTTGTAGCCAAAACCGAAATGGCTATCAACAAACTTGCAAAACAATTCTACAATAAAACTTCACGGAGAACCTACACAGCCATTGTATGGGGGGAACCCGACCCGCCGGAAGGAACGATCCGGGGACATATAGGCCGGAACCCTTCCGACAGAAGAAAAATGCACGTTTTCCCCGACGGAAGCCAGGGAAAACATGCCGTGACGCATTACAGGATTCTGGAACGGCTTGGATATGTGAGCCTGGTTGAATGCATCCTTGAAACCGGGAGAACCCACCAGATCCGGGCCCATTTCAAATATATCAAACACCCCCTGTTTAATGATCCAGAATATGGGGGCGACCAGATCCTCAGGGGAACGACCTTTGCAAAATACAGACAGTTCATCCAGAACTGTTTTAAGATTATGCCTCGTCAGGCTTTGCATGCCAGCACCCTCGGCTTTACGCATCCGGTTAACGGGAAAGATATGCTGTTTGAGTCTCCTTTACCGGACGATTTTCAGGAAGTGCTGGATAAATGGCGAATCTATATCCGAAACAGGGAATTGTGACTTTTTCTCCCGATTATCCGAAAGAAGAATAGATTCATGGATAATTTATACCTTTCGTCAAAATCATGGGTTGCCAGATGCATCAAATTATAGCGAAACGTAGTACATTTAAGTGAGAAGAGACCAAGACACGCAACATGAACATCGCTGTTATTACAGGAGGAAACTCTTCCGAACATGCCATTTCAGTTAAAAGTGCCGGGGAGGTAAAAAAGTGGCTCGAACAAACCGGGTTTGTCTGCTATCTGGTTATCATTAAAGGAACCGACTGGACGGTAAAATTCGATAAACAGGAATATCCTGTGGATAAAAATTATTTCGGATTTAAAAACGGAAAAGAATATATCCGTTTCAATTATGCCTATAACATAATCCACGGTACCCCTGGAGAGGATGGAAAGATTCAGGGGTACCTGGAAACCATGAAGATCCCTTACAGTGGGTCCGGCATCCTCTCCTCCTCCCTGACTTTCAATAAATATGCCTGCAAAACCTTTCTCAAACAGCATAATATACTGACTGCAGAGGCCGGACTGATTCGAAAAGGACACCCCTACGACCTCGAAAAAATCATTGAGAACATCGGATTACCCTGCTTCATTAAACCAAATAACGGGGGATCAAGTTTCGGTATTACCAAAGTAAATCACCATGATAATCTTGAAGCAGCTTTGCAGACAGCTTTTAAGGAGGATGATGAAGTGATCCTGGAAACTTATATCAAAGGAATTGAGGTAACCTGTGGTGTTCTCAAAACAAGAAAAGAGGAATTTGTTTTTCCGGTGACAGAGATTGTTACCAGGAATGAATTTTTCGATTTCGAAGCCAAATACACTACGGGAAAAGCTGATGAGATAACCCCCGCAAGAATTAATAATGAACTGTTCAGGAAATGTCAGCAACTTGCTTCAACCATTTATGACCTGACATTCTCAAAAGGACTTGTCAGGGTTGATTTTATCATAAAGGGGAATCAGCTTTATTTTCTTGAACTCAATTCAGTTCCCGGAATGACCAGCGAAAGCATTATCCCGAAACAAATCCGGGCAATGGGGCTTGAGGAGAAGGAAATTCTCAGGAAAATTGTCCTTGACGAAATGTTCGAACTGTAGATATCTTCACCGGCTAAAGAATTCATAAAGTAATTTTTTCTAATGGAAAAGCTACCTTCGCCTGACAAACCAATAATTCGGATCTGGTGAAACCCGTTTTAAGAAATGCCGGTCTCTTTTTTATGGCCTGGATTGCGGTTATGGTCATCTTCTCAATAGCCAACCGTGTAACCGACTTTGATTATTTGTGGAAATTCTTTCTTTTGCCGGCTATCTTCCTGAGTCTTATCGCTGGGATTGCCACCTGGATGGGCCATCTGTTTAAGGTCAGGAGAGGATTGAACTGGTTTTTTCTGCTGGCCGCAGTTGCCCTGGATCAGGGCATTAAGGCATACCTTTTCTCGCTGAATTGGGAAAGCCTGTCAATTCCGCTGATCGAGCCGGTATTCTATATCGAACCGAGTCATAATACACTGGGGTCCTACCTCTGGGTCCTTCTTGGACTGAAAAAGAGCTCACATATTCTCAATATCATACTCTTTTCCCTGATAGGTCTGATTTTTCTTGAAATTTGGAGATTCTACGTAATAAGAAAAAGAAACAGCTTCTGGATTAATGGATTCGTTCATCTTTTTCTTGCCGGCCTGTTTGCAAATCTAATCGATAATGCTTTCCGGGGAGGCTCCCTTGACTATGTGACCATCAAACCATTTTATACCTTTGATCTCAAGGATTTTTACATTACTCTATGTGAGCTCTTTCTTCTGACGGAGCTTGTGGATAACAGACTGCTTAAACGGTTGTTCAAAATGTCCGGAGAGGAAAGCAAACGATTGAACAGGGACTTTCTGAGCTTCGTAAAGTCTGATCTGAGAAGGTTTTTCAGGAGGAACAACACGAATCCCTCCTGACTATTCACGGTTCTGATATAAGCCTGAACACCCCAAAAATTATTATCAAGGGCACCATTTACAATGCACTGAGTCTTTGCTTCGGGAAGTCCCGGAACATTTTTTCGGTTACCTGGGGTAACTGCTCCTGCCGCTTCTGCGGATCACCGGTCAGTTCACCCACTGCTGCACTGTGCCAGATGTGCTTCTTGGCTTTATTATCGTAAATATCAACCGCAATCGCACGTTCAAGATAATTGTAAACCCTTGGACCCCACCCGTAATAAGGATTGTAAAAGGGAGTGTAGTAATAGGGATAGGAAGGAATCATCTCCTTCATTTCCCTGTGGTAAACCGTGATCTGTACCGAAAGATCCGCTTCTTTTTCACTGAAGGCCAGTCCGTGTTGCTCCAGCTCGCGGGCAATGGCCGTTTTTAGCCGTTCACGTTCGAGTTCATTAATACTCTTGATATTTCCCTCGGTCCATTGAAGGAAGTTATACGTGGTGTATCCGGTAAAATCTGTTGCGGGATCAAGGTCATGAAATACTTTTACGGAACTGCCGCAACCAGCAGCAAATAGTACCGCAATAATAAAAAGAAAATAAACAGACGTTTTCATTTTTCACTCCTCCTGAATTTATTCTATCATTCATAGAAGTGCGCAAAATTTATGCCACTGTGCCTGTTAAAAATTGTAGGAAACTCCGGTTAATGCCTCCGACAATTCCCAGAGCTTTGCAGCAATCCCAGGATCGATTAAATCTTGTTTTGGTGTATCCGGGGCCGGGTAACCCCATATCTTCATAAATCCCGACGGACCATAAAATCCTGCCTGAACCACATCTTCAGCCGTTGCTGCATACAGAATGGGAAGCGCCCCCATTCCCCCGCTCTGGGCCGCAAGTTTATTTGCTATCCTGAACATTTTAGCTCCCAGTTTAAAGCCTCTCATTTCTGAACCTTTACTTTGTAGCTCAGTATCTGCATACCCGGGGTGCGCAGCCGCAACCGTAATGTTCTCACCGTCTCCGTTCAGGCGCCTGGACAACTCATCTGTAAACAGCAAATTAGCCAGTTTACTCATGCCGTAAGCTTTCCACTTTTTATAACCCATTTCCCAGTTAATATCCCTGAACCGTATCTTTCCCATTCGGTGGGCCAGACTGCTGACATTGACAATCCTGGAATTTTTCGTCTTTTTCAATATATCGAACAGCAAACCCGTAAGAGCAAAGTGACCGAGATGGTTCACTCCGAATTGCATTTCAAATCCATCCTTTGTCCTGCTGTAGGGAATGGCCATCAATCCGGCATTATTGATCAACAGGTCCAGACGCGAATATTTATCCTTAAATGCCTTGGCAAACGTTTTTACAGAATGCAGATCGGCCAGGTCAAGCTTGTAAACAGTCAGTTTAGCCCCGGCGACCGATGAAACAATCTGCTGTCGGGCTGCTTCACCCTTTTTAATATTCCTGCAGGCCATAATTACGGTCGCTCCCTTTGCGGCCAGTGCTTCTGCGGTATAATAGCCAAGTCCGCTGTTGGCACCGGTAATAATGACCACCTTATCTTTCATGGAAGGAATGTCTGCTGCGGTCCACCTGTTATTTTTCATCTCGCTGTATATTTTCGGACATCATAACGCAAATATTTCGAAATTGTTTAAAAAAAACCAATCTGGCATAGGGTAAATCGTGTTTTCTGCATCTTAATAGCAGAATAACAATCAAAATCCATAAAATCATGAACACAGGCATATTTTTTAGAAGAATAACTCTGCTGGGGTTGCTCTTCTTTTCGGTTCAGTCCGTTATGGCAGTACCGAAAACGTTAGAGGATGAAATAATCGACACCGTTAACTATTCGGTTTACTACGGCAGGGTGATTGACAAAAGTAACAGTAATGCTTTGCCTTTCGCAGCAGTGGAGGCCATAGGAAGCAATATGGCAACCGTTACAAATATCGATGGGAATTTCATACTTAAAATACCCAGGGAGGCGGATGTTACACAAATTAAGGTCTCTTATGTCGGTTACGGGAATATAACCATTCCTATTCAGGACTTTAAAAAACAAAGCACCCTGACCATTGGACTGGAACCGACTCCCGTTCAGCTTAAAGAGATTACTGTAAGACCCGAAGATGCGCTCCATGTTATCATGGATGCCCTCCGGAATGTGGGACAGAATTATTCCATCGACCCTATGATGATGAGGGGTTTCTACCGCGAAACCATCGTCAGAAACTGGAATTATGTAGCAATCTCGGAAGCCATCGTCGACATCTATAAGGCCCCTTACGAGAACGATTTCCAGGTGGACCAGGTCAAAATTTTCAAAGGCCGTAAAAGTGCCGACGTTGAGAAGATGGATACCGTTCTGTTCAAGCTCCGCGGCGGACCGAGCACCGCACTCCTGCTGGATGTCGTGAAGAATCCCTACATCCTTCTGACGGACCAGTATGCGGAAATATATAACTTCCATCTTTCCGATATAATCTCCATCAATGACAAACTGCATTATGTGGTCTCATTTTTCCAGAAGGAGTATATCGATGATCCCTATTACGACGGCAGATTTTACGTGGATATGGACAAACTCGGAATTACCGAGGTTGAATTCGAATTGAATACCGAAAATAAAGAGGTCGCCTCAAGAATGTTTATCCAGAAAAAACCGATCGGAATGATCGTTGAACCGGAAAAGGCCGTCTACAGGGCAAAATATACCATCTCAGATAATAAATGGTACTTCAGTTATGCCAGGGCCGAAGTGAAATTCAAAGTGAAATGGGATAAAAAACTCTTCAACACTACCTATACAACCATGTCGGAGCTTGCCATCACCGACCGTTCCTCTGAAAGTGTTGAAAAATTCTCAAGCAAGGATCGGTTCAGGAGTACCGACATTCTGGATGAAAAAGTTTATGTCTTTTTTGAACAGGATTTCTGGGGCAGTTATAATGTGATAGAACCTGATCAGTCCATTGAATCGGCTATAAGACGACTTAACAGAAAATACCTGCGCCGCAACGGCTGAGAACCATCTGCTTTGGTTCCATTATAACTTCAAAGCGCTGTCATGAATATTGTTTAACTTTAACGTCCCTGTTCAGACAATTCAAGGACAGCGCTTTTTAAACCTCGTAGAATGAATCTGAAAGACCAATATATTCTGGGACGGATAAAGAACGGGGACATTGGGGTCTTCGAAAAATTGTTCCACAGGTTCTACCCTGGAATGTGCAGTTATGCAGAAAAATTGGTCGGGAAGGATACTGTTGCCGAAGAAATTGTCCAGGATGTGTTCTATAATATTTGGAAAAACAGGGAGATATTCAGGATTAATGCCAGCCTGAAAGGTTATCTCTACAGGGCCGTTTTTAATAACTCCATGATGCACCTCAGAAAACTGAAACGGGAGCGGATGGCCGATGAATCCGTCACGCTTGAATCGCCGGCTACGGATCCCGATCCCGTTCAGAAAATCGTGGGAGATGAAATGAATGCAATTATATTTAATACACTGGAAAATTTGCCCGAAAGAACCAGCCTGATCTTCCGGCTTAACCGATTCGACGGTTTCAGATACAAAGAAATTGCAGAACAATTATCCATATCGGTTAAAACAGTGGAAGCCAATATGGGTAAGGCACTGAAAGCCCTGAAGAACTCACTGGATAAATACAATCAGAATGTTTAACATGAAATACAGAAATAATATATGGACCCGGATGGCCAGATCCCTCTCCGATGAAATGAGTGAGCAGGAGTCGATCTCTTTTAAGGAAAGGATGAATAAAAAGCCTCGCCATCAATCTCAATTTGAAAAGATGAAACATACATGGGATGCCATTGATAAAGAACCGTCCATCAAGTTCATGGACACCCGCAAAGCATGGAAACGCCTCGAGAGTTCCCTGGAGCAGGACGGATTGCTGGAAAACAAAAAAACCCGGCTTAAAACCATTATGCTGCATCCTTTGTTTCGCATTGCAGCATCTATCCTGTTAATCCTTGGACTTGCGCTCCCGGTGGTCTACTATTCTATTAAAAACAGTAATCCGGCAGTTCTGACCATATCCCACTCCTCTGACGAAGGAATCAGTTCTTTCGATCTCCCCGACGGCAGCAGGGTATTTTTAAATGAAGGATCAGATATCTCCTACCCGAGAGAGTTTCAGGATGACCGCACCATAAAGCTTCAGGGTGAGGCATTCTTCGAAGTCATGGCAAATCCTGCCAAACCCTTTAAGGTTCATACCGGAAAAGTCGTGGTCTCGGTTCTGGGAACGCATTTTAATATTAAAAAACTGCCCGGAGAAGCAGGCATCGAAGTATTTGTTGAAACTGGGACGGTCCAGCTTTATGATACGGAATCAAAAAACCGCTTAATCCTCTCGGAAGGTGAACTGGGATTGTCCGATGAATCGGGAATCAGAATGGGTGAATTGAAAAATCTTAACTATCTTTCATGGAAAACAAAAAAGTTTGTTTTTGACAATGAAGATATTTCCAGCGTCTTCAGGACGCTCGAATCAGCATATCATGTAAAAATCATTACGGAGAACCTGGATGTTCAGAACATGAGACTGACCTCCACCTATATGCAACAATCTATTGATGCCATACTCGAAACCCTTTGCACAGCATTTGGCTTGAACGTCGAACGGGTAGATAAGACATATTATCTGAAAACGAGTCAGTAATTACACTGCATGAGAAAGAGATACATTAGAGCCGCCTTCTGCCGCAGGATTATCTCTTTTATATTCATCGGTTGTCTCTCCTTACATGCGATTGCCCAATCGGACCAGTCCGATATCAAAATATCCATCAGTGCCAGGAACCAACCGTTAAGACAAATCTTTGAAGAGATAACCCTTCAGACAGGATATTTTTTTACCTATGATGCAAACCTGGTTCGGGACAGGATAAAAACAGATTTGCAGATTGAAGAGGTTGATCTGGATGTTATCCTGGATTCACTGCTCCGGCCCGCAGGATTATCCTACAGGATTATTGACAGGAATATTGTTTTTTTTAGGGAAAATCAGGCAGGGCCGGAACCCTCTGAAGCATATGATAACCATGCATTAATCAACGGAATTGTATTGGACAGAAAAACCGGTAAAGCCCTGCCATATGCAACCATAGGCCTTTCGGATACCAACCTTGGAGCCATTACAAACCAGTCGGGAACATTCTCCTTCAAAATACCCGCTGATATTCAGAATCCCCTCCTTGTGGTCTCCTATATCGGATACAATAATCAATATGTTCCGGTAAGTTATCCGGTTGCCGGAGAACTGATAATCGAACTGGAGCCACGCCTTATATCCCTGCAGGAAGTCGTAATACGCTACCAGGACCCGGTGTCCATCGTGAAGGAATCCCTTAACCGGATCCCGGATAATTACCTTTCCGATTATTCCCGTATGTACGCATTCTACAGGGAACTGGTGAGTCGTAATGATCATTACATGATCCTGTCCGAAGCCATACTCGATATCGCCAAGGCTCCTTATCAGAATGAATTTGTCCCCGACAGGGTTAAGATTTTTAAAGGGCGCAAAATCATGGATGTGACGTCGGAAGATACGATCCTGCTGAAGATTAAATCGGGCATCTATACATCTCTCGATCTCGATATTATAAAGAACCCCCCGAATTTCCTTTCAGAACATTTCACGGATTTGTATAACTTCGATTTCTCCGATATCATCTCCTATGGCAATAACCTGGTATATGTGATCCGGTTCACCCCCCGCAGTCATATCGAAGAAACATTGTTCATAGGGAACCTTTATATTGACATGGACAACCTGGCAATCATCGCAGCTGATTTTCGTTTTGACCCGGAAAAGGTGCAGAGGGAACAGGGACTATTCGTGGTGAGCAAATCCAGGAATATCAATATTCGCCCCCTCAGTGCAGCTTATCATGTCGGTTACCGGATGACAAACGGCCGCTACCACATCAGCCAGGTCAGGGCAGACGTGGAACTGAAAATCCGAAAGCGGCGGAAATGGATTGGATCAAGATACAATATTGCACTCGAAATGGCCATTACAAAAGTATCGCCCGGAGAACAGGTGAAGATCGTTCCCGGAGAACGGGTGAAGCCGAATAGCATTATGTCGGAGGAAACTTTTGAATATGATCCGGAATTCTGGGGCATACATAATATCATTGAACCCGAAAAGTCACTGGAAGAGGCTTTCCGACAGCTTAATGAAAGTCTGCTGGAATACCTATTACCCTTATAATGTAACTGGATGGAATTGATGCTCCCCGCAGCAGAACCAACGGGTACTGTGCCGGTGAGCTCGACGAAGCACAGGCGATCGCCCCCCTCAACCAGGATTTTTATACCCTCTTACAGATTAATGTCCTATATTTAAAACAAATTTTCATCATCATGAAAAAATTGATTTTATTCTTCATTTTTTTTGCACTTTTTTCCTGCGTTCAATCAACCAGGGATGTGAAACAATACAGCGTTGAGCAGTTCTTTAATAATCTGTCCGTTTCCGGAGGCAGCTTCTCCCATGATGAGTCCCGGCTCCTTATTACCAGTAACAAAACAGGCATATACAATGTGTATGCAATCGACCTGGAAACAGCCGAAGAAATCCCCTTGACCTTCTCTGACACCGAGTCGGCCTTTGCCATCTCCTATTTCCCGGGGGATAACCGTTTCCTTTTCTCTGCTGACCAGGGTGGAAACGAAATTACCCATATATTCCTTCAGGATGTAGATGGAAAGGCCGTGGATCTTACACCCTGGGAGGGTGCGCGTTCCGGTTTTGGAGGATGGGCAAGAAATGAAAAAAGCTTCTTCTTTGTTTCAAATAAGAGAGACTTGCGCTACATGGATCTTTACCGAATGGATATCGAAACAATGCAAAGCGAAATGATTTATGAGAATACAGACAACCTCTCTCCCGCCCTGATATCACACGACCAGAAATACCTGGTTCTGGAAAAATCCCTGACCAGTTCCAATAATGAATTGTTCCTTCTCAACCTGGAGAGCGGCGAACTGAAGCACCTGTCGGAACATAAGGGTAATGCAACCTTCGCCCCCACAGATTTCAGTCTCGACAACAAAACGCTTTATTATCTCACCAATCAGGACAGCGAATTCCGGTACCTGGCCTCATACGACCTTGAAACCGGACAAAAGACAAAGTTATATGAAACCAATTGGGATGTAATGTACGCCAATAATAGTTATAATGAGACATACAGGGTCATCGGAATTAATGAGGATGCGCGGACAATGGTAAAGGTTTTTGAAATCCGTACGGGAAAAGAAGTGGAAATGCCTGAATTCAGGGACGGCTCTGTATCAGGAGTTTCAATTTCAAAAAGCGAGGAACTGATCAGGCTTTCCGTCGGAAGTTCCACCACTCCAGGCAATTTGTTTTTATATTCATTCAAGACCGGGGATTTAAACCGTCTGACCGAAACGCTTAATCCTGAAATAAACAGGGAGGACCTGGTGGAGGCTGAGGTGATCCGGTTTGCCTCATTTGACGGATTGGAAATCCCGGCCATACTTTATAAACCACATCAGGCTTCAGCCAGGGAAAAAGTTCCTGCCCTGGTTTGGGTACACGGCGGACCGGGAGGACAGAGCAGGGTCGGCTTCAGCAGCCTGATTCAGTTCTTCGCCAATCATGGGTATGCGGTTCTCGCAGTGAACAACAGGGGTAGTTCGGGATATGGCAAAACGTTTTATGATCTCGACAACCGCCGCCATGGTGAGGATGACCTGATGGATTGCGTTAAGTCCCGGGATTACCTTTCCAGCCTGAATTTTATTGATGATGAAAAGATAGGTATAATCGGAGGATCATATGGTGGTTACATGGTCATGGCAGCACTGGCTTTCCAGCCTGATGCATTCAAGGTTGGCGTGGATATTTTCGGGGTTACCAACTGGCTCCGCACGCTCAAGTCGATACCACCCTGGTGGGAAGCCGACCGGAAAGCCCTCTATGATGAAATGGGGGATCCGTTTACGGAAGATTCTCTCAGGCTTTTCAACATCAGTCCTCTTTTCCATGCTTCGAATGTGGCCAGTCCGTTAATGGTGCTCCAGGGAGCCAATGATCCCAGGGTGCTTAAGATCGAGTCCGATGAGATTGTGAAAGCCGTTAAAGCCAACGGCGTGCCGGTGGAATATATCGTTTTTGATGATGAGGGTCATGGATTCCGCAAGAAAGAGAATGAAATTGAAGGATATGGCAGGATACTTGCCTTCCTGGATAAGTACCTTAAAGAAAAGGTCTAATCTTTGATGAAAGCGCCATGGAAGAGCTGGTAAAGAAACGATTTCCCTTCTTCGAATCTGCTTTGCGGGAAGCCATCAGCAAAAATGGAATCGTAAAAACATTCCATACCGGTGAAGAGCTGATTAGGGAAGACCAATTTATAAGAGCCTTCCCTATCGTGCTGAAGGGATTGATCAAGGTGTGCCGGACCGACCAGGAAGGCAATGAATTATTGCTCTACTATCTGAAACCCGGGGAAGTCTGTACCGTCTCCCTGACCTGCTGCATGGACCGAACCCGCAGCCGGGTTAAGGCCATAGCCGAAGAACCCTCTGAAGCAATCCTTCTGACGGTGGAATTGATCGATTCATGGATCACCCAGTATCAGACCTGGAAAGAGTTTGTCATGCATGCCATGAAAATGCGGTTCGATGAACTGCTGAATACCCTCGACAGTATCGCCTTCATGAAGATGGACGACCGACTGGTCCGTTTCTTCAGTGACCGCTTTAAAACAACGGGGTTGAAAATTTATAAAGGATCCCACCAGGATATCGCCCTATCGCTGAACACTTCCCGGGAAGTTATATCGAGATTACTGAAAGAGATGGAACGAAAAAAAATGATCCGGATTTCAAGAAACCGGATCGATTATTCCATGTTGTGTGACTAAAGTTACTGATCGTAATCTTTTCTCAAATTTATTTTGCACATTAAAATTGTGCAGGGTGTCATGACTTGGATTTAGGTTAGTGAGGCTGCCTGAACGACACTCCAATTTACCTTCAGGCAGCTTTTTTTTATGACAAATTTTCAGGATGACCTGACAAATTTTTAGATCTATTTATTGGCATAAAATATGCTCGGGATCGATAAGTATTTAACTATGCAGAAAAAAGATATAAAATCATACCCCGAACTATTGGACAACCTGAATAAATCAGGAAAAAAGTTCCTCCTGCTTTTTAAAAAGGGCAGCGAACAAAGTGATTGTGCCCTGAGCAGAATCCGGAACCTGGATGCCCGTATCAACGCAACACTGTTACTCGCAGATGTGAATGAGGTCCGGGATATTCACACCGTGTATAATATAAACAGCGTCCCTGCTTTGCTGGAGTTTGAAAACGGAAAATTACGCAATATATTCAAAGGATGCCATACCGAGTCTTTCTATGCCTCTGCATTCACGGGAACGGGATTCACCAGCATCAAACCTGCTGAAGGTAAAAAAGAAAAAAGGGTTACGGTCTATACATCACCCACCTGCACATGGTGTAATGCTGTTAAAATGTATCTTGAGGGGAAAGGAATCCGTTATGCCGAAATCAATGTAGCAGCAAATCCTGCCATGGCAGAAGAGATGGTTCGGAAAAGCGGTCAGCAGGGCGTCCCACAAACCGATATTGATGGAAAGATTGTAGTTGGATTTGATAAGAACCGAATTAATGAATTACTGGAGATTCATTGACCAGAAAATATGTTTAATCCTAAAAACAAAATTGAAATGAAAGAATTACAGCCCATTAATCAACATGTGCTCCTCGAGTTCGAAGCACAGGAAGAAAAGACGGCTTCCGGAATCATCATTCCCGATACAGCGAGGGAGAAACCCAAATTCGCCAGGGTAATAGCACTCAGTGGCATTGAAAAACCGGAGATTGCTGTCGGAGATGTGGTGTTTTACAAAAGTTTTTCCGGTACTGAACTGGAATTTGATGGTAAGAAGTATTTAATGATGCCTTACAACGACATACTTGGTAAGGTTGTTGAAACGGATGCGATTTGATTTTTCTCGTTCGCTCTGCATTACCATCCGGACCAGATCATTGGATCCGTGCCTGAAAACTGTCTGCCCTCGCAGGCGGTTTTTTATATCATCCCAAGTATGACTATCCCATAGAGAATAATCATGTAAACAGCCCAGAAACGGGTAAAGAACTGACAGGGCACTTCCTGCCTGTACTGTAAATATCTTATGCCGAAACGCGACCTTAATTCTTTTTCTTCCATCCCGATTGCAAGCCAGTGCAAACCCAAAAGCATCAAAGCGATGCTCATCCCCCAGAGCGACCTGGTAGTTACCAGCAGGGAGGAGGATACCACCATGAAAAACTGATACATCGGATGCCTTACACGCCCATACCAGCCATCAGTCTTCAAATCTGCAGGGCTCCCGGTATTCGGGTCCATCACCCCGCTGTTCTGCCAGCCTACCTCACGATGTTCAACCTGGCCGAGTAAAAAACCAAAAAGCCCGACCAGAAATAGCATACCGTCGATCAGGTTGAATGCTATTCCCCCAATTTCAAACCGGTTGACAAGCTTGCCCCAATACCATGCCTCGGGAAAGAACTGAAGCAGCCACCTTAATCCCCAGAATAAAAACGGGTACACCAGAAAGGTCACCAGGGCATAGGAAACCAGCGAAAAGGATCGATCGTACTGATGTACTTTAATCAATGGCATAACCAATAAAAAAACCAGAAAAAACAAGATATTAAAATGATTACCCCCGTGAGGTTCTGAAAAGATTCCCCGAAATGGGAGAAGCACCACGGTAATCCATAATATTAAATCAAAATCCGTACCATTTATTGTGTCCTGACCAATCAAATTTTAAAAATTTTTTCATCATGTAGTTCCCGGGTGATTGATCGCATGGACCCTCTGTTCAAACCAACCGTCAGCAACCAGAGGGTTTATGTTATTCAGTATTTGTGATTCCTTGAAAATATTATATCTTGCACGCCTTTTAAAATCCAAAATATTTTAACTGTGAAAAAACTTTTAATTGCATTGCCCGTTATCCT
Organism: Bacteroidales bacterium; assembly: GCA_016936975.1. GTDB lineage: Bacteria > Bacteroidota > Bacteroidia > Bacteroidales > JAFGWU01. The sequence continues at coordinate 26,628 of JAFGWU010000037.1, forward strand.
TTTTATGTTAAATGGATGCAAGACAGAAAAAGCGTCGGATATGAATCCTCTGCTCGCAGAATATAAAACTCCTTTCGGCGTTCCGCCTTTTGATCAGATCAGGAACGAACATTACCTCCCTGCATTCAGGGAAGGGATCAAACAACAGGAGGCTGAAATTGAAGCTATTGTTAACAATCCTGAGGCTCCTGATTTTAATAATACTATTGTGGCACTGGATAATTCAGGAGAATACCTGAGAAAAGCCGGGGGCGTCTTTTACCGTCTGCGTTCGGCCGATACGAACGATGAAATTGAAAAAATTGCTGAAGAGCTTGTTCCCCTGACCTCCGCACACAACAGTAACATTCTTCTGAACCAGGCGCTCTTTGACAGAATCAGGACAGTCTACGAAAACAGGGAGAATCTCTCCCTGAATACTGAAGAATATCAATTGCTTGATAAAACCTATAAAAGATTTGTCAGAGGCGGTGCCAACCTGGATGAAACGGATAAAGAGAGACTGCGCAAAATTGATGAGGATCTGTCAATGCTTTCTTTGAAATTCGGGAAGAACCTGTTGGAAGAGACCAATAATTACCGTCTCGTTATTGAAAATGAAGAAGATCTTTCAGGCTTACCGGAATCGGTAATTTCTGCTGCTGCCGACGCCGCTTCCAAATTTGGTCTGGATGGCAAATGGGTCTTCACCCTGCATAAACCCAGCTGGATCCCGTTCCTGCAATATTCCAGCCGTCGTGATCTCAGGGAACAGCTCTATAAGGCTGTTTATATGTGCGGAAACAACGAAAATGAATATGACAATAAGGAAATCATCAGACAAATGGTCAATCTGCGCATCGAACGGGCAAAAATGATGGGGTATGAAAATCACGCCGATTATATGCTCGAGGACAGAATGGCTAAGGAACCGGAAAATGTCTATGAATTTCTTATGAAACTATGGGTTCCCGCACTGGAAATGGCAAAAAAGGAGTCTGCCATGATGCAGGACATGATCGAACGCGAAGGAGGCAGCTTCAAGCTTCAATCCTGGGATTGGTGGTACTACGCTGAAAAAATCAGGAAAGAAAAATATGACCTGGATGAGGAGCTTATCCGGCCCTACTTAAGCCTGGAAACAGTTAAGGATGGACTCTTCATGGTCGTCAATAAATTATACGGACTGACCTTTGAGTTGAGAGAGGATCTGCCGGTTTACAATGAAGAGGTCCTTGCTTATGAAGTGAAGGACGCCGATGGTTCCCACGTTGGAATTCTCTATATGGATTTTCATCCGAGGTCATCAAAGAAAAGCGGTGCCTGGAGCACCAGTTTCCGTCAGCAGCATATCATCGACGGTGAATTTATTACCCCGGTAAATCTGATTGTGATGAACTTTACCCGGCCCACTGGAAACAAACCTGCATTACTGAGCTTTGATGAAGCCCTGACCTTCTTCCATGAGTTTGGACATGCCCTGCATTCCTTGCTTTCGGAATGTACGTTCCTTACCGTATCCGGAACAAGCGTCCCCAGGGATTTTGTTGAGCTTCCTTCACAGATCATGGAAAACTGGGCCGCCGACCCGGAAGTCCTGAAGATGTATGCAAAGCATTTTGAAACGGGCGAGCCCATCCCGCAGGACCTCGTCGATAAAATTGTTGCATCCGGACAGTTTAACCAGGGATTCACCACAGTAGAATATCTGGCCGCTTCATTACTCGATATGGATTACCATACCCTTTCTGAGCCTGTTGATTTTGAGGTGAATGCCTTTGAAGCTTCATCGATGAACAGAATAGGACTCATTGAAGAAATTATTCCGCGTTACAAATCCACCTATTTCCAGCACATTTTCAGCGGCGGGTATTCCGCAGGCTATTACAGTTACATTTGGGCAGAAGTGCTCGATGCAGATGCCTATGAAGCTTTTAAAGAAAATGGCCTTTTTGACCGGGAAACGGCGTTGGCCTTCAGGAAAAATATCCTGGAAAAGGGTGGATCGGATGATCCGATGAAACTCTATGTGGCATTCAGAGGTCAGGAACCAACCATTGAACCGCTCCTTAAGAACAGAGGACTGAACTAAAACCTTGCTGAAGCATTCATGAACACAGGTGCAGGGTCCCTCCTGCACCTGTTTTTTTGGAATTATACCCCTTTGCCTTTCAGAATGGTGATGACGGTGTAGAAAAGAATTTTCAGATCCACAAACAGGGACATGTTTTCAATGTAAAGGATATCATACCTCAGCCGTTTGATCATCTGCTCCACATTCTCTGCATATCCATACTTAACCTGTCCCCATGAGGTAATTCCCGGTTTCACTTTCTGGAGGTGTACATAATGCGGCGCAATAGCGATGATCTGGTCAATAAAATATTGTCGTTCGGGACGCGGACCAACCAGCGCCATATCCCCCTTCAGCACATTAATAAAGTTTGGGATCTCATCCAGACGGTGCTTTCTCATAAACTGCCCGAATTTTGTAACCCTTTCATCATTCCTCGACGATAACTCGGGTCCGTTCTCCTCCGCATTCACCTTCATAGACCTGAATTTATAGATGGTAAACGGTTTCCCGTAACGCCCTATCCTTTTCTGCTTATAAATCACCGGCCCCTTTGACGATAATTTGATCCCTGCAATCAGGAAAAGTTCGAATGGCAGAAGCAGGATCATGGTGGAGAGTGATATGAAAATATCGAACAGCTGTTTGACATTTCCCTGCCAGGGAGGCATCAGGTCATGCGAAACCTCCAGTAACGGGGTCCCAAATATGGTTGTGCTCTTTACTTTTCCGGTGAGAATGTCTGTCATGCTCGGAATTGCGCTGACTCTCAAATCGAGCAACGACAGGCGGCTGACAATGTTTCCAATCTCCTTGTGTTCGGAAGGTTCCAGTGCAATAATCACTTCCTCAATCCCATGCCTACGGATTATTTCTTCCATCTGATCAAGACTGCCCAGATGCCTGATAATGTCGGAAAGCTGGTAATGCGCTTTTTGGTGCACACTGATAAATCCCAGAATCTGATATCCCGTAGGATTTTTTTGTTCTACCAGGTCAGAATAAACCTCCACGGCATTCTCATTGCTGCCTATCATTATCGTCCGGAAGCTTATTTTTCGCCTGTGGACATTGCGCACGGTTCTCCCTGTAATGATCATCCTCGGGATCAGGGTGAGAGTAAAATGCAGAAGGAAAAGAGTGAAGAACAGGCTGTAATAATTTTTGTAGGTCGCAATCGTATCGTCAAGAATCAACATGAAAAAGACAATGACCACTCCAAACAGGGCAGTCAGAAAAGTTCTCATAACATCATCCAACCGGGATCGGCGGAATACATCCTTATAAAATCCGGTAAAAAAGTAAAGAATGATCCAGAAAACTGGCAGCCCGAAAACACCCGTCCAGAAACGGGGCCCGAGTTCAATCGGAATATCATAACCAAACAGCTGGGGCTCAATATATACTTTACGAAAAATATAGAAAAGCACCCATGCAGATGAAGCGGCCAGAAAATCGAAAGCAATGTATAGGATGCGCTGTTTCCTGTAATTTTTCATGCAGATGGTTACATCTTAATTTATATAACTCAAAAACAGTTCAATTAATTGCATAAGCAGGCTGCAAAACATAAAATTTTTCACCTGAATCCCCGTACCTGCAGGAACTCCTTCAATCGCGGTCCTTTAAAAAAATGACCTGGTTGCTCCAATCCTCCCTGGCTTCAGCAAAGAACAACCATTCGCCTATTAATCCTTCGCCATGGCTTCGGATTACACAGTCGCTTATTAGCCTATTCGCTCATTTGCTTATTCGCCCATTAACCTCTCGTTTTTATTATATTTGGTGAAATTTATTGCGAATGCAGGACAGCTACAGGCATAAGGGTCTGAGAAAGAAACTTATTGACTCGTTAAGAAGCAAGGGAATCCGGGATGAGTCTGTTCTTGACGCAATGAATAAAGTCCCCCGGCACCTGTTTATGGATAGCAGTTTTATAAATTTTTCCTATATCGATAAGGCATTTCCTATCTCCTCAGGACAAACCATTTCCCAGCCCTATACCGTTGCCTTTCAGACCGAGCTGCTGGAGGTGAAAAAACACCTTAAGGTACTCGAGGTAGGAACGGGATCAGGTTACCAGGCCGCTGTCCTGGTCGAACTTGGCGCCAGGGTCTACACCATTGAAAGGATCCGCGAACTTTACCTGTCGGCACAGGAAACACTGGGTCCGCTTGGTTATAAGCCCAGGTTCTTTTATGGCGACGGATATGAAGGATTGCCCTCCTTCGCTCCCTTTGACCGGATCCTGGTCACGGCCGCCGCCCCGGAAATACCTGAAAAGCTGAAGGAACAACTGGCCGATGGCGGAATTATGGTAATCCCGGTCGGAAATCAGTTCGGCCAGAAAATGGCCAGGATTGTCCGGGAAGGTAACGATAACTTTCACTACAGTGAGCATGGGTATTTTTCTTTCGTCCCCCTGCTGAAAGGTAAATCCAAATAATATGTTGCAAATCGAAACCTTTATTTTGAATCCATTCCAGGAAAACAGCTACCTCATCTGGGAAACGGATTTCGGAGAGGCGCTCCTCATAGATGCAGGGTGCTATGAAAAACATGAATTCGAAATGGTGGAACATTTTCTGTCGGAACATGAGCTCACTTTAACCGGACTGGCCAATACCCATTGCCATATCGATCATATCCTGGGAGTACCTTATTTCAGGAACAGTTACAACCTGCCATTCAGAGCACATAAAGATGAAAGCAGGCTGGTGCAGAATGCACACCTGATGGGCAAGATTTTTGGCTTGAATGTGCAGCCGTTTCCCGAACTGGATTCCTTTATTGAACCTGGTGACGAGATCCGGGTCGGCACACATATCTTTCAGGCCATTCATGTGCCCGGACACTCACAGGGCAGCCTGTCATTTTACTGCAGGGAGGCAGGTATTGTCCTGACCGGAGATGCCCTGTTCCGCGGAAGCATTGGGAGAACAGACCTTCCGGGAGGCAACTATGACCAGCTCATTCATTCCATTCAAAATAACCTGTTTGTGCTTCCCCCGGAAACTGAAGTCTATCCGGGCCACGGTGAATCGTCAACCATTGCCATAGAGCTGGATTCCAATCCATATTTTTAAGACTCTTCTATAACATGATGCTCATTAGTTCTTTTACCGGATTGAATGCCTATATTTGGCCAAAATTTACCGGCAATACACCAAATATTTTTAAGAATATACCATATGATCAGGGATAATTTCACAGACCGGCACATCGGTCCGACACAGGAAGACATTCAACGGATGCTTCAGAAAGTGGGGGTCAAAACAGTGAATGAGTTGATTGAAAAAACCATTCCGCAGGCTATCACCAAAAAAGGGCCGCTTTCCATCCGCGAAAAATATGATGAGAAGGATTACCTCAGCCACATCCTGGAAATAGCGGAAAAGAACAAACTCTTCCATACTTATATCGGTCTCGGCTATTATAATACACTCCTGCCGGCTGTCATTCAGCGCAACATATTTGAAAATCCCAACTGGTATACTTCCTATACCCCTTACCAGGCGGAAATTTCCCAGGGACGGTTAGAGGCGCTTCTCAACTTCCAGACTGTCATCATGGAATTAACCGGGATGGATATAGCCAATGCCTCCTTGCTTGATGAGCCGACTGCCGCCGCAGAAGCAATGATTATGTTGTTTAATACCCGTTCGCGCGATGCCGTTAAAGAAGGAAAAAACCGGTTTTTTGTGGACGACCATATTTTCCCGCAAACATTGGCGGTGATTGAGACACGCGCCGAGCCGCTTGGTATACGGGTGGTAAAGGGATCCTTCACAAATCCCGGCTTCGGTAACCAGACATTCGGTTGCCTGGTGCAATATCCGGCCGCTGACGGTGAAATAAGAGATTACACACAATTTGTGTCCGATGCCAAAAAAGAGGGGGTTGCCGTTTCGGTCGCAGCCGACCTGATGAGCCTCGTCTTGCTCTCTCCCCCCGGGGAATGGGGAGCCGATGTAGTGGTCGGTTCGGCCCAGCGGTTTGGGGTACCCCTGTTCTACGGTGGTCCGCACGCAGGTTTCTTTGCCGTGAAGGATGACTACAAAAGGAACTTGCCGGGAAGGATCATCGGGATTTCCATTGATTCACAAGAAAAACCCGCACTTCGTATGGCCCTTCAGACAAGGGAACAGCACATCAAACGCGAACGCGCCACCTCGAATATCTGTACTGCCCAGGCCCTGCTGGCAACCATGGCAGGAATGTACGCCGTATATCACGGTCCTGAAGGATTAAAACGAATAGCCTCCAACATCCATGCAGGAGCCGTTTACCTGGCGGAAAAATTGTCACGCCTCGGATATAAAATAAAACACCGGAATTTCTTCGATACCCTCTGTGCAGAACTTCCCGAAGGAATGGATACAGAGTCGTTCCGGAGGATCGCCGGAGAGTCGGAAATGAATTTCTATTACCCCGACAGCCGTACCGTCTGGCTCTCGACGGACGAAACCACTGCCGAACCTGAATTAAATGCCATTCTGGAACTGTTCGCGAAAGCCGTAAGGAAAGCGGTAACACCCTCGGTGGCTGTTGAAATTAAAACCGGATTTGATGAGAAGTACCTGAGAAAATCGGGGATTCTGAAACAGCAGGTCTTCAACCGGTTCCATTCGGAAACCGAACTTATGCGTTACATAAGAATGCTTGAACAGAAGGATATTTCCCTGACACATTCCATGATTTCGCTCGGCTCCTGCACCATGAAACTGAATGCATCCGCAGAGATGTTGCCGGTCAGCTGGCCCGAATTTGCCAATATTCATCCTTTCGTACCGGTTGAACAGACTGAAGGATACCATCAACTGATCAGCGAACTGGAACACGCCCTCCAGGAGATAACCGGATTCGAAAGAATATCTTTCCAGCCCAATTCCGGTGCTGCAGGCGAATATACAGGATTGATGGTGATAAGGGCCTACCAGAATAAAATCGGACAGGGACACAGAAATGTTGCCCTGATACCCGCTTCAGCGCACGGCACCAATCCTGCCAGTGCAGTTATGGCTGGAATGATTGTTAAGGTCGTGGAGTGTGACGAACAGGGCAACATCAAAACCGGCCACCTCCGGCAACTGGCCAATGAATACAGCAGGGACCTTTCGGCCATAATGATTACCTATCCCTCAACCCATGGGGTATTTGAGGAAAACATTATGGAAATCGTTGATATCGTTCATCAGCACGGTGGACAGGTGTATATGGACGGTGCCAATATGAATGCCCAGGTTGGACTTACCAATCCTGCAATAATCGGAGCAGATGTATGCCACCTGAATCTTCACAAAACCTTTGCCATCCCGCACGGAGGCGGCGGACCCGGTGTCGGCCCGATCGGTGTGGCACGGCACCTGGTTGAATTCCTTCCCACCCACCCGCTCGTCCAGACAGGTGGCATCAACGGAATCGGCAGTGTGGCAGGCTCTCCCTACGGGAGCGCAGGCATTCTGCCAATTTCACACGCCTACATTCAGATGCTTGGATCCGAAGGATTGACCCAGTCTACCAAAATAGCCATCCTGAATGCCAATTATATTGCATCCTCATTAAAGGACCATTTCAGTGTCCTGTACAAAGGAAAGAATGGTTTCGTGGCCCATGAAATGATTCTGGACTGCAGGAGCTTTAAGCCAGAAGCAGATATTACGGAGTCCGACATTGCCAAACGATTGATGGATTATGGCTTTCACGCTCCCACCCTCTCATTCCCGGTACATGGGACCCTGATGGTGGAACCCACCGAAAGTGAATCCATAGCCGAGCTTGACCGCTTTATTGAAGCAATGATCGATATTCACAAAGATATTATGGCCATCAAATCGGGAGCAATGGACCGGGAAAACAACGTGCTTAAACGGGCACCCCACACGGCGGAAGTACTCCTCTCCGACAGTTGGGACAGGCCCTACAGCCGTGAGAAAGCCGCGTTCCCCCTCGAATGGGTCAGGGATCATAAATTCTGGCCACCGGTCAGCCGCGTAAACGACGGATACGGCGACAGGAACCTGGTCTGCTCCTGTGAACCGCTGGAAGCTTACAGAGAATGACTCAAAAAGGGCCATCACCTTAAGCTTATGATGGCCCTTAAAGCTCCCCGGAATCCAATCAACAAACCGTCAGGAGCCCTGCTAAACCCCAATCTTCCCGCTAGCCCGCTGAACCATTCTGGTTCCTCGGGGAGAGAAACAGGAAGTTTTCACAGACGATCTCGGTGCTGAAATGCTTGTTCCCCTCCTTGTCATCCCATGAGTTGGTGGTGATCTTGCCCTCAATGTAAAGCGCATCACCCTTTTTCACGTGTTGCTTTACGATCTCGGCAGATTTGTTCCAGACCACAATTCGATGCCACTGGGTCTTTTGAACCTCCTCACCATCCTTATCCCGATAATACTCATTGGTTGCAAGCGGAAAATTCGCCACGAACGCCTCGCCGCCTTTCTCCGAAACTCTCGGCGTCTCGCCGACATTACCCACAAGGGTAACTTTATTGATACCGTATTTCATATTCTGAAAATTTGATGTACTTTACCAATTAATGTGATGAAAAGGGGGGAAATCGTTCATCATCGACCATTTTTTTTGTTTTATTTTTTGATATTTTCTGAATGAGACTGGAAATGTGTTACTTGCCAAATAATTTAGGTCAGGATGATGCTGAATAGCATATTGGTCACACTACCATAACAGCCGGCTTCTGCTTTAATTTGGATGGCCCCTTCACAAATCTAAAAATTGATTGCTGTCATGAAAAGATCTCTGCTTCTTACGCTCGGCCTTGTAATTGCAGGCCTCTCGGTCCGGAACTGTCATCAGGATCCCCGCTACATTAAAATAGCCGTTACCACCGATGTGCATGGCATGGTTTTTCCGGTTGACCCCGCTTCCGGGGAGGAACTTGATTATTCCCTGTCCCATGTTTACGACTATATTTCCAGGCAGAAGCAGGCCCAGGACACGACTTTTTTTATCCTGGACAACGGGGATTTCCTGCAGGGCCAGCCGGCGGTCTATTATTATAATTTCGTCGATACGGTCGGGGAACATCTCTCCTCCCGTATTATGAATTTTATGGGTTACGCCGCTGGTACGGTCGGAAATCACGATATTGAAGCCGGACCGGAGGTATATAATAAAATCAGGGAAGAGTTCCATTTCCCCTGGCTGGCTGCCAATGCGATTCATTCCTCCACCGGTCTGCCCTATTTTGAACCTTTTACGGTGCTGAAAGCCGGCTCCTGTAAAATTGCATTGCTGGGAATGATTACACCCGGAATACCCAACTGGCTCCCTCAAAAGCTATGGCCCGACATGCATTTCAGGGATATGGTGGAAACGGCCAGGGAGTGGGTCCCCCTGATCGAGGAAACGGTTCATCCCGACCTTCTTATCGGTCTTTTCCATTCCGGACTCGATTATTCATACAGCGGGTCTGACTACCATTCAAACCTTAACGAAAATGCAACCATCATTGTTGCAAGGGAAGTCCCCGGATTTGACATCATATTTGCAGGCCATGATCACCGTGTGAACAGGGATTGGGTAATCAATTCGTCAGGTGATTCCGTGCTGATCATTGATCCCGGAAGTCACGCCAGGTATGTAGGGGAAGCTGTAATTACCCTGCCCCCGGACAAAAAGGGGAAAGCCTCTTTTGAGGGACGCATCATTCCCATCTCTGCATATAAAAACTCAAAGGCATTTATGAAAAAATTCAGACAGGATCTGAACCTCGTGAAAGAGTATGTTTCCGATACAGTTGTTTATCTTGCGGAAGATATTCAAACGATTGATGCCATCTTCGGTCCTGCACCGGTTACCTCCCTTATCCACGAACTCCAGATGAAGCTGAGCAATGCCGACATCTCCTTCACGGCACCCCTCTCCGTCCATGCAACGCTTCCTGCAGGGTATCTTCGCGTATCGGATATGTTCGATCTCTATCGATACGAAAATGCACTGTACGTTATGGAATTATCAGGATATGAAATCGACCGGTTCCTTGAATATGCGGTCTCCCTCTGGTTTAACGTAATGAAAAGCCCTTCCGACCATCTTTTGCTGTTCAGCGACAACGGATCAGCAAGATTGAAGAACTCTGCTTACAATTTCTCCTCAGCGGCCGGGATCCGTTACACCGTCGACCTTAATAAAACTACTGGTGACAGGGTTACGATCTCGGAAATGGACGACGGAACAATTTTCTCTACAGATAAAACCTACAGGGTTGCTTTAAATTCTTATCGTGGAACAGGAGGAGGCGGACATCTTACAGCCGGCGCCGGAATCCCTAAAGATGAATTGAAAAACCGGATTGTCTGGACCTCAGAAAGGGACCTGAGATATTATCTCATGCAGGAACTCCTTGACCGGGACACGCTCTATCCTGCTGCTTCAGATAACTGGAAATTAATTCCGGAATCGTTTTATGCTTCCGGGAAAATGGCCGACAAAACCTTGCTGGACCGGCAGAACCCCTAACACGTAATTTGTCCCGGTCGATAATTTATACCGGTAAGTCAACAGATATCAGCTTCGTCAGGTGCCACAGGGAACAATTAGGAGATAACAATTCGAAAATTGGATTTTATTTATAGCTTTGCAGACGGAAGTTTTTTACTGTTCAAAACAGATCGGGTATTAAACGGTCTTTCATACCAACGAACTGAA
>JAFGWU010000038.1 GCA_016936975.1 Bacteroidales bacterium
CTCGGGTTACCTGACAACGGAAACAGATCCCGTCTTCACGGGTCATTCCGCGAGCGGCATCACATCATCAGCTATAAGCAACTGGAATACGGCCTTTGGCTGGGGAAATCATACCGGTTTGTACCGGCTGGCTTCCTATGTGCCCGACTGGTCTGACATCACAGGTAAGCCGGCGCTGGCGCAGGTTGCTGTAACCGGAAGTTATACGGATCTGAGCGACATCCCGGCGGTGTTCATCCCTGATGTCCATACCCACCCGGAAAGCGATATTACCGACCTGAGGCACTACTCCGATGCCGACATCGACGGCAATGAGATCGCCTTCAATGGATGGGATAAAAATGCATCCGATGACTTCGACGGGGATTATAACAGTCTGCAGAATACCCCCGACCTGTCGCAGTATCTGGTTTCAGAAAGTGACCCCGTATTCTCGGGACATCCGTCAGGCAGCATTACGCTGACCGACCTGGATAACTGGACCCGGGCCTTCGGATGGGGAGATCATTCCGCCGAAGGATATTTCAGGAATGGGGGCGAAACGGCCGGGGTCGACCGAACGATTGGAAATATCGACTCCTTTGCCCTGAGCTTCATTACCGACAATACAGACAGACTGTATATCGACAGCAGAGGCCATGTCGGAATCGGGACACAGCTTCCGGGCAATCAGCTCAGCGTAAACGGATCTGCTGACATCAATACCGCTCTGCAGACTCCAAAGCTGCTTCCCCTTTCAGGTGACGGAAACTCCCTGTCCATGCAAACCAATCAGGCCTATTCCGGTTCCGGGAGCCTTACAATCCGGACCGGAAATACAACCAATACCGGAGGCATTAACTCAACCGGAGCGATCACTATAGAAACAGGCAGTTTAAGCAACAACGGAGGCAGTACCGGTACGGTAACCATACGGGCAGGAAGGTCAACTAATTATGCCTATGATGGCTCCCAATTAATTGTGGGTGGTTACCCCGGTGGTAACGGCGGCGGCGGACTGTCCCTCTATTCAGGGAACGGATGGGCGGGAGCAGGAAGCATCCTGATGAAAGCGGGTGATGCCGGATGGGGACCCGGTGGAAATATTACCCTGCAGAGCGGGTCCGGAGGCGGTCAGGCCGGAAGCGGAAGTAACATCATCCTGAATACGGGCAATGATGCTGATGCAGGCCCGGGTTCAATCATGCTTCAGATTAACGGAGCCGAACATATGCGGATGAATCAATCTGGAAATGTCGGAATAGGAACAGCCAACCCCACGGCAAAGCTCGAAGTCGCCGGAGGGGTTAAGGTTGGTTCAAATGGGACGAGATTTACGGAACTTTTCGAATTGACAGGGACCACAGTTGCGTCAGGACAGATCAGTACCATCACCCTGCCGGAAGGCTGGACGGCGGATAATTCACGGGTTCTTAATATCGAGGTGCAACATACCGGGAACCTTTACTGGCTTGGCGTTGCCAACTTCATGATCAATCAGGAAACCTCTTACCTCATTAAGGATGACTATATAACATTATATCTTCCCAATGATACCTATTTAAACTCTGCTCCCTACAGGGTGCTTCTGATGAGACTGGAGTAATATGAATATTCCTGTAACAAACGCTTCAATGGTAACGGATCCTGTATCAGCCGACCGCAGCCACGCCATGCCCGGCGCGGAACGGTTCCGGGTTCCCGGTTCCGGGTTTAAGGGTTTATGCAGTCACGCCATGCCTGATCACACCGGCGTACCGGTCCTGGTTGTCCCAACGAAACAGGAGAAACAGGCACATAATCCGACTGCTTCCCTTTACCGGGAAGCGGATTGGCCTGTGCGGGCGCAATGGCCAGGCTGAATCCGAAGGGTCGTTTCCCGGTAAGGGTAACGAGAGGCCACGGCATCATTTCCTCAGGAAATCTTTGTAAATTCGCAAAGGATTTGCAATGCTTAAAAGAGGAAGTAATGATACTGTCCTGCAGTGGTTTTGAGCAATTAACAGGGGAAATAACAATTTTATTATGGCAGAACACAAAGAAAAAAACCGGGTCGGAAAGACAAGGGAATACCTGGCCAACGAAAGAACATTCCTTGCCTGGATACGGACAGGCATCGCATTGATGGGTTTCGGCTTCATCATTGTAAAATTTACCTTATTTCTCAGGGAAATTTCGTTAATGCTGGAACCGGAGGGGACTTCATCGGCGGAATACTCTGAGCTGGTTGGTGTCATTATGGTGGCATTAGGTGTGATTATTGCCGTGCTGGCATTCATTCAGTACAATAATCACTGCAGGAATCTGGACATCGATACATTTATCCCATCCCCGAAGCTCCCGATGTTTATTACGCTCATCATACTGAGCGGGGGTATCATCCTGGTTCTGTACTTAATTACCATCATCTGAACGTTCTCCGGTGTGACCATGATTCCGTGAAGCACAATGATCTGTTCGGTGAAGTTTTTACGTACGGGACAACATGCCTTTGGGATCCATGATGTCCATGCCTCACAGCAGGCAGAGCCATTTGATATGCCGGGCGCTTAATTTCTCAGGGTTGCCGTCAGCCTCTTCGGGTTCATTAGCAATGACAATGCATCGTTGATGTCGGTGCAAATTACATGGCAGGAATCGATGATCCTGCTGAAGCTCCCTTCTGCCAGAATAACCCCGATACTGAGTACAGCCTCTTTCAGCATCAGGATATCATTCCTGCCGTTTCCGATGGCGATGACCCCGCCGGCGCCCAGGCTCCTGACGTAATCCAGCTTCTGCCTGTCCTGGCTGCTCCTTTCCAGGATTTTCAATGTTACGGGAAGGTCCCTGAGTTCCTTCTCTGCCGTGCCGTATGTGTCGGCTGTCAGAATATGCACCTTCAGGGTGTTGCCCAGCTGGTTAAGCTTTTCGATAACGCCGTCTGCAAAACAACCATCTACGGCAAGCGTCCCGTTGAAGTCGAGGACCAGATGCTCCGCATGGATGCTTCCGTAACCCGGTATATCAATGTTCAGCATAAACAGTTAATTGTCCTACCTTCAATTGCCATTCGGCCCGCTTATGCTCCCTTCCGGGTTTCTTCCTTGATACGCTGGATATGTCCCCGGCCCAGGCCCTTCACCTCACAGCCCAGTTGGAAATAGCGGCGGATCTTCTCATCCGTCAGGATCCCGAAGCAGTCGATGATGGCTGCGGGCTGACCGATCTTTTTGACGACCCCATCGGGATCCAGGTTCAGGTAATCCTGGTGCGGCACCGCAAACACCACGGCCTCCGCTCCTTTAAGAGCTTTATTCAGATTCTGCTCGATACGGATGTCCCTGAGCTTTTCCTGGTTCCGGAAGAAACGGGCTTTGCTCTGCCCCACACCCGGATAGGTGTCCTGCTGTTCAAACTCCCACCAATGCTCCACATAAGGGTCATGCACCCGGATCTCAGCCCCCATCTCCGCCAGTTTGCGTACCACGATCTCCGAGCCGCTGTAGCGGGTGTCACCCACATCCTCGCGGTAGGCTGCACCGAGTACCAGGACATCTGCGGCGGCAATGGGATGACCCATGTTCCGCAGTGCGTCGCGCACCAGCTGGCCCACGTGCAGACCGCGCGTATCGTTGATGTCGATGGCCATCGGGGTGATCTTGAAAATGTTGTCATCGAATCCCAGGATATGCTTGTAGGCCCATACTCCCAGTCCGCCATCTTTCGGAAGGCAGTAGCCGCCGATCCCCGGACCAGGGAAGATGATATTGCTGTGGGTCGGCCGCATTTTGATGGCTTTGATCACTTTAATCAGGTCGACCCCGTTACGTTCGGCAAAAAGGCTCCACTCGTTCAGGAAGGCAAGGATCGTGGCCCGATAGCTGTTCTCTACAATCTTGGCTGTTTCGGATTCGATCGGCCGGTCCATCACCGTCAGGGGATAATCCTTCGTATTCAGGACCTCGTTCAGGAACTTAACCACCCGCTTTTTTGCCTGCTCATTGATGCCGCTGCAGACCCTCCAGAAATCCCGGATGCTGGCCACATAGTTCCGTCCCGGCATCACCCGCTCATAGCTGTGTGCCAGCAGGGGATCCGATTTGATGCCCCGCTTCCTGAAGATCTTTTTCATGATGGGATAGGCCACCTGCTCGGTGGTGCCCGGTGCCACCGTGGTCTCAATAAGCACGAGCGCATTGGCGGGGATATGCTCGGCAATGACCTCTATGGAGGCTTCGAGCGCTGCCATATCGGTACGGCCGGTCCGGACGTTCCCCAGGCTATCCTTCAGGTAATCGCACTGGACATCCACCACCACCACATCGGCCAGCTTCAGCACGTCGTAGGTATAGGTGGCGATCAGGGTTTTCTTCTTTTTCACACAGCGCTCGATCATCGGATCCACCTCGGGATCTTCCGCCCTGACAGGGGAGACCCCCCGGTTGAGCAGCGGGATCTTCCAGTAGCTCCTGGCACTCGGCCGCTGCATACCAATTACGAACTTGCCGGGCTGCCCATTGCTGTCAACGGTATCGGCCACGATCGCGGCCATCACCGCCCCGACAAAACCGACACCCATCACCACAACGATCTCGCGGTTCTTCTTCCGCTCCTCATCCACCCGTTTTTTTAAAGTCTCGAACTCCGTTTTATAATCTTCCGGCTTCGGCAGGAGAAACTTTTCGCCGGTGGGACTGATTGAATACTTTTCACTCATGTTGATTGTTTTAGTTTTTCAGAAAAATGGTTTTGAAAGGAATCATAAATATACCAATAGTTCTAAAACTAAACACATTGTAATGCTGAAAAACGAAATCATCCTGTTTCCCGAAAAAAATAAGGCGCACCCACTTTGACCCGCCGCCCTCCTTATTCACCTTCCCTACCGGTCAGACTTTCCGTTCAGGGAGGGGGAAAGCCGGTTTCGGACAGGACCGGGGCCACCGGGCATTGACCCGTCAATGCGACGCCTGATTTGCAGCCGTTTATTTTAACTGCGGAACCGGTCGATGCCGAATTCTTGGTAGTAGCTCCGGTATCCCTTCATGCGGGCAAACGGCCGAATGAAGAAGTAAAGAGTTTTCTGGATCCATACCGGGGGAGCTCCCGGTTCGGCCAGCCAGCTGTCGAAATAGTGGGAAAAAAGAGAGCCCTGCAAAAGAATCTCAGCTGTCGGTCGCTCCCTGAAGGATTTTGAATCCATAAATCCGTACATCTGCACCAGCCCCACCGCAAATTCTTCCGGGAAGCCGAAAGATTTCATGGTAAACACCAGGGTCTCCCCTGTGGGATTGAAGGGCTTGTGAGGAATCCCTTTCTGAATCGTAAATGTCTCATACGGCTTCAGCACCATGGTGTCACCGGCAAGGATAAGATGCATCCCCTGCGGGCCTGCTTCAAAAACTTCATCAAAATCAGTGTGAACATGAACAGGCGGACCGGGGGCGAAGGGGCTGAGTGTGACTTCACAGTAAACCCGTCCGTTCTTTTGTTCAATTACCCGTTGGGCCAGTCCTTCCTCTTTACTGGAGAATTGATCACCCGGACGAAAATAATCAGCGAAAGAGGGTAGCTTTTCACGGAAAATAATCCTGTGCGAGAGGTATCCCAGTGCCAGGTAAAGCACTATAACCGCAACCAGGGAACTTAAAGCATAGATTACAAATTTCATGATATGATATTTAAATGAAAAAATCGTGTGAACATAAATTTTGTGAGGGATTGGCCATGATTTGATTTTGTGGGTAAACAATCCTTTATTTCCATTGGTTCAACCTGCCTGGTCTGCACCCCTGTTTTTTAACTTTTTTAACGCATTTTTAAAAATCGAAATAAAAAGAAGGATTTGCGGTTCTGAAATCTGGGTTTCACGGATAAGAAGCTGTATCCCGATACGATGGAATCCTCTTTATAAAATTAATTCTGAGTCTGTGGGACCGGATTAATATTGATGATTGTTACCTTTACCGAATAAACCATTCCCTGTTATGATGAAACCGAAACGGACCCTTTGCATGCTGGTCCTGCTCCTGCTGGGCCCCTTTTATCCGGCGGATGCGGAAGTGGTCCCTCCCGGAAGCGGAAGAACCGGCGATTCGCCGGAGGTGGTCATTGGCCTGTACCGGCTTTTTGAAACAAACGTGATGAACAGGAATCCGTATGCCAACCGGTTCACCGATGTGGAACTGCTTGTACGTTATGTTGCGCCCTCGGGACGGATCCTCCTTTTCAGGGGTTTCTACGACGGCGACGGGAAAGGGGGCGGGGATGCCGGCAACGGAATCGTCTGGAAGATGCGATTTATGCCGGATGAGATTGGGACCTGGCATTACGATTATTCCTGGAGCGACGGCACCCCCGGTGGCAGTGGTTCCTTTGATTGTTCGGGGGAGGGGGCAGGCAGGGGTATGCTTCAGCCCTATCATGAAAATCCCCACTGGTTTGCCTATAATGGTACCGACCCGGTCTGGCTGAAATCCTATTATGAGACCGGCCACGGATCCATTGGCCAGGATTTCGGATGGATCGCGGAACATGTGTACGGGAAATTGCAGGAACATGGCTATAACCACCTGCAGGTTAACTGGCTGCTCTCGCTCTGCTGTTTCGGACAGTTTTACGGGGATGGACCTGAACCGGAAAGCACCGATCTTTTTCTTTACCGTGAAGGCGGGATCAAGGAAACGATGAACCTGGAAGTGTGGCACCGGATGGAACAGCATATGGAATGGCTCAACGACCGCGACATCGGGGTTCATATGTTCCTGGGCGTGGATGGGAGCAAGAACGACGGTCCGGCATGGAGTGCCCTGAATGCCGGAGCTCAGGATTTTTATGTTCGTTATATGGTTGCCCGGCTTGCCCCTTATGCCAATCTGGCCGGATGGAACTTCGTCTGGGAAGTTCCCGGTGACCGGGAGGAGCAGGAACTGGGTTTCATGAGGCTGGTTCAGAAGTATGATGTTTTCGGCCACCTGCGTACCTACGAGGATGAGATGCCCCGTGAGCACTGTTATCATCTGCCGGAATACACCTTCGCGGCTGTGGAGAACCACCGGATCGCCGCGCCGGATAAAAATATGGAACGGCATCTCTGGAAGGAGCCCTGGACCCACCATATGGCCTGCCTCCTGGGATATGCAGGGAAGCCTGTTTACATGAGTGAGGGCAATGCACTCTGGCGGCGCTACTGGCAGAAGCGGACCGGGGCGACACGGGATGACCTGCGTCGGGCGGCCTGGGCCTGTGCAACAGCAGGAGCCTCCTTTACCTGGAACGGACATGCCGCCGAGTATGGATTGAAGGCCGGCGGACCCGAAGGATTACCCTTCAACGAAGAGAATCCGTATCGGGTCTCGGAAAAGGAGATCGAACTCCTGTCCGGGATTATGACCGGGGAGCTGGAGTTCTACAGGATGAAACCACACGATGAACTGCTTTCGGGTCATGCAGCCCTCCGTGTATATGCCCTGGCCGAACCGGGACAGCAGTACCTGGTGTTCGCTCCCGATGGAGAACCTTTCTCCCTGATGATCGATGAAGGAATCTACAGCCGAAATGTATGGATCAATGCGCGGACCGGCGAACGGCAGGATGCCGGGTCCCTGACCGTCGGGGAAGGAGGTAAGGTGGTCCCCTTCTCAGCCCCGCACAGGGAGACGGATTGGGTGCTGTTGGTCAGGAAGCAATAGAATTTATGCAGTAAGGTCTGCCAATCAGCGGATTGTTGAAGTGAAGGATGAAAGGAAAACCTTATATTGCAGAACCGCCCCGTTCGCCGGTGCGTATCCTGATGCATTCTTCGAGAGGCATGATAAAAATCTTTCCGTCGCCGACATGCCCCTCAACGCCGTTGGTCCTTGCAGATTTAAGGATTGTATCCACTGCGGTATCCACGAAGGCATCGTTTACAGCTATTTCAATTTTAATCTTCGGGATCAGGTCGGGGATGATCCGTTGACCCCTGTACATCTCCTCGATTCTCTGGCGTCCGTGGCCCGAAACCCGGCTGACCGTGATACGGGTTATTTCAGCTTCAATAAGGGCTTCGCGGACTTTTTCGAGCTGGACTTCCCGTATAATGGCTGTTATAAGTTTCATGATAGTGCTTGTATTAACTTGGATTGAGCATTCCATAACCTCTCTCTCCATGGTAGGAGCGGTCGAGACCTGCCATCTCCTCGCTCTCCCCGGCTTTAAATCTGACGATCTTATTCACAATATATATAATGAGAAAGGTCATTACTGCCGAAAAAGCCACGGCGAGGATGACCGCAAGGGCCTGCACGCCAAGCTGGTTCCATACGGTCCATGGGCTGCCGTTCAGAAACGAGGCTTCGGCCATCCAACTGTCGCGTATGAAAAAAGTAAGGAACAGGGCTCCTGTTATCCCGCCCATGCCATGAATCCCGAAAGCATCCAGGCTGTCGTCGTAGCCCAGCCTGTTTTTAGCCTGGATGGCCAGGTAGCAGATCAGGGAGGCCATCACCCCCAGAACCATGGCACCATAGGGTTGAACCACTCCGGCTGCAGGGGTTACCGCAACAAGCCCTGCCAGTATCCCGCTGGCAAATCCCAGGGCTGTGGCTTTCCCCTGGTGGATGCTTTCTATCAGCAGCCAGGCCAGTGCGCCGGCAGCAGCAGCCACCTGGGTAGCCGTGAGAGCCTGTGCCGTGCTTAGTCCGCTTGAGATGGAACTTCCGGCATTGAATCCGAACCATCCCACCCAGAGCAGTCCGGCCCCCAGCATGGTAATCACAAGGTTATTCGGACGGATGACCCGGTAGGGATAACCCCGGCGTGCTCCCAGGAACAGTGCGGCTACCAGCCCGCTGACACCTGCCGATATATGAACCACGGTGCCTCCTGCAAAATCGATCGCCCCCCTGGCTCCCAGATTGTACAGAAATCCGTCGGACGCCCAGACCCAATGGCAGAGCGGATTGTAAACGAGGACGCTCCAGAGGGCAATGAACAGGCAATAGGCTCTGAATGAGACGCGCTCGGCAAATGCGCCGGCAATAAGGGCCGGGGTGATAATAGCAAATTTGCCCTGGAACATTGAAAAGACATATTCCGGGACTCCCGCTTCCAGGATGTTCGTATCGATACCCTTCAGGAAAAAATAGTCGGGATTCCATCCGAACCAGCCTCCCAGGACATTTTTTCCGAATCCCATAGCGTACCCTACCGCCACCCATAATACACTGATAATTCCCATCGCCGCGAAGCTGTGCATGATCGTCCCGAGGACATTTTTGCTCCTGACCAGCCCTCCATAAAACATGGCAAGACCGGGAATCATCAGTAAAACCAGTGCGGTTGAGGTGAGCATCCACGCCGTGGCACCGGTGTCCACCACGACGCCGTCTGAGGCAAATAAGCCGGTGGATCCTGTTAAGCCCACCCCACAGATTAACAGGATTCTTTTCATCCCTGAAGAAAAATATAGTGATCTGAACATGATTAAAATATTTTTGACAAACCTATATAAAAATGGGGGTTATTACAAAATAAATAATAAAAAAAATATATTAACCCTCAAAAAGAATACTAATATGAATATAAAAGATAATAAAAAATTATTATACCCCTATTAATTATAGGGTATGTGAAAATTAATTATAATTGGTCAAGAATTCGTTCCCGTGGCAGGTTGATCCTTGGATCCCCGAACTGGTTTCCGGATTTGATGCTTTGTAACTGATGTGGCACTGTTTGTTACGGATTCATGCCGGCACTTTCCGGTTTTTTATATACTTTTAAGAGCGATTCAAACAGGCACGTACCATCATGTGCGGTTAAGGGCTGGTTGCCAGTCACTGTCAGGCATCGCGCAAGATTACTAACCGATTAATCCTTCACGAACTATGATTAAAGAAATTAAAACCGGCGAAATGAATACAGAACAGTTTATCGATGAGAAAGTAAGGTTGATACGGTCTGCCGTCGGCGACGGGATTGCCATCAATGCATTGTCTGGCGGGGTCGATTCCTCGGTTGTCACCATGCTCGGTCACCGGGCCCTGGGCAAAAATCTCAGAACCTGCTTTATCGACAACGGGCTGATGCGGGAATCGGAACCGGAAAGGGTGGTGGAGCTGTTCCGGGACCAGGGCGTTCATGTGGAGGTGGTGGATGCACGGGAGGAGTTTATCGCCGCCCTGAAAGGGATCACGGATCCCGAGGAGAAGCGGGAGGCCATCACGCAAACCTTCTACAAACATGTTTTTGGCCGGATCGTCAGGGAGAGCGGGGCCAGGGTTCTCCTGCAGGGAACCATCCTCACCGATGTGGATGAGACCGTGGCGGGGATCAAACGCCAGCACAACGTGTTTGAACAGCTGGGCATTGATACGGAAGAAGCCTTTGGCTACAGGATCGTTGAACCCCTGGTGCAATTGCGGAAGGATGGGGTTCGTAAGGTCGGCAGTGCCCTGGGATTGCCGTCGGAGCTGTTCGACCGGATTCCCTTTCCGGGACCCGCCCTCGCGGCCCGCATCATCGGGGAGGTGACTGTTGAGCGCCTCAGAACGGTTCGTAAGGCCACCACCATCGTGGAAAAGGCACTTCAGGGCACAGGCGCTTTTCAATATCTGGCCATACTGCACGAGGATCGTGTAACGGGCATGACGGGAGGGAAGCGCGAATTCGGACAGCAGATTGAAATCCGCTGCTGGGAAAGCGTGGATGCCCGCACTGCCACGCCGGTGCCGTTGCCATTCGACCTGCTGACCAGCCTCGCCGGTGACATTATCCGGCAGGTGCCGGGAGTGGTCAGTGTAACCTATAACATCGCCTCCAAGCCGCCCTCAACCATTGAGGCGGTGTAGATAAGTATTTACCGGTCTATCAGTTGTTCCGCCTTTTCCCTTAACAGCTGCCAGGCCCCCATCACATGCTCCCGGGTCACATTGGTCTGCCCGACCACCATCCGCAGAATGATCCACCCGTCGACTTTCGTGTGGGAAAGGTAAATCCGTCCGCTGTCGTTCACGGATTTCATGAGCCGGTTATTGAGGTCATTGAGTTTCTCTTTGTCGGTAAATCCTGAAGGTGTATACCGGAAACAAACCAGTCCCAGGTTCTGCGGCTCGAAGAGGGTGAATGAATTCTCCTTCCTGATCTCTTCTGCCAGCTCGTTCGCCCAGGCAATGTGGTTCCGCACTTTTGTCCGGATCCCTTCCAGACCGTAGTCGCGGATGACGAACCAGAGCTTCAGGGCCCTGAACCGCCGTCCAAGCTGAACCCCCCAGTCACGGTAATCGTTGACCTCTCCGCGGGTCCCGGTTTTCAGGTACTCGGGAAGGATCTCAAAGGTGTGGATCAGGGTTTCCGGCTCCTTTACGAAATAGGCAGAACAGTCGAAATTGGTGAACATCCATTTATGCGGATTGAACACGAAGCTGTTGGCTTCCTCTATCCCCTTGATCATTTTCCTGTATTCGGGGAGAACCAGTGCCGTGCCTGCATAGGCGGCATCCACGTGGAGCCACAATCCGTATTCTTTGCAGATGGCGGCGATGGGTTTCAGGGGATCGATGGCAGAGGTGCCGGTGGTACCCAGGGCCACTACCACGCACAGCGGGGTGAGTCCGCCGGACAGGTCGCGCTCAATCGCCTCCTTCAGTTTTCCGGGATCGAGAGCCAGGGCGGCATCGGTCCCTACCTTCACAAGGTTTTTCCTGCCGAAACCGGCAATCTTCACCCCTTTTTCGATGGAGGAGTGCGCCTCGGTACTGCAGTAAATCCGGAAGGTCCGGTTATCCTGGAATCCTGCTTCATTGATCCGGAAGGAGGAAGCCTTTTCTCTTGCAGAGAGCAGGGCTGCCAGGGTGGCCGAGGAGGCGCTGTCCTGGATGACCCCTTCGAAATCGTCCGGCAGTCCGATCATCGTTCTCAGCCAGTGCATCACTTTCTCCTCCAGCTCGGCAGCGGCAGGGGAAGTTTCCCAGACCATGCACTGTGCACCCATCGTGGCAGTGAGCATCTCGGCCAGGACGGACGGGTAGCTCGAGTTGGCCGTGAAATAGGCAAAATAATTGGGACTCTGCCAGTGGGTCATCCCCGGCAGGATGATCTGTTTGAAGTCCCCAAAGATGGCCGACATGGATTCGCCCTGCATGGGCGGCTGATCGGGAATTTTTGAAAAGATATCTCCCGGCCTGACATTCGGCTTCACGGGCAACGCTTCAACGGTCTCAAGGTAGTCTGCCATCCAGTCGGCAAATTCATGGGCATATCTGCGGAATGCTTTTGAATCGATCATAGCATTGAATTGGTTTATCCTTTAAATGTAGGGGATATTTGGCATACTGAAAAACAAAAGGGAAAGAATTCAGGTGATAGGTGGCGCTCATTCGCCCATTCGCCTATTCGCCTATTCGCCTATTTTTTTATCACCTTTTCTTTTAAAACCGTTCTGCCATTAATCCTGAATTCCAGGATATACAGCTGCCCGGGAACCCTGTTCCCATGCAGGAAGCTGTTCCAAACGATTTTATGCTTCCCCTTTTCATAATATGCGTCATGAAGAAGCTCTGCAATCCATCTTCCGCCGGAATCATATAAGCGCAGGGAGACGTTGCCGGCCTCTTCCAGGGTGAAAACAAACGTAAAAAAATAGTCACAAGGGTTCGGAAAGACCGTTGCTTCAAATTCCACGAAAGGATCGTATTCTGCATCATTACCCGGGATATGGTTGTCCAGCCAGTTCATCCGGTTGATGATCCACGATTTCAGAAACCTGATCTCATCTTCATATGTCAATCCCCTGTAGTAATTGGGCCAGACATATTTTCCAAGGGTGTTCCACTTCTCAAAGTTCCTTTCCTGTGATTCATCCAGGAGTGAGGTTAATGAGTCAATCATATCAAGGACCCGGGTGTTGCTGAGCGTGCCCTTCCTTACTTCCCGCCATCTCGTTTTCAATGCATTTCTGAATATGGTGTCCTGCAGCAGGCGGTCCCACCATGCATGCTGTAAGGCTATCAGCCCATCTGTGGTATATCCATCCCTGTAATCCGCATTACCGAAAGCAATATTGAAGTCCCAGACAGGTCCGCAGGTCAGTTTGCCATTGTTGCTCTCTTTATCCTTAAACATAAAAGTGCTCAGTCGGTAGGCATCGATATTTTTTGAGAGTTCATTGATGATGAAGTAATCCAGGAAAGAGTTCAAATCTATGAATTGCCGGTAGCCATAAAGCGGATCGGTAAAAAGGTCCGAGAAGAGCGCCTCCTCGAAACGGTTGATATAGTTACGGATATAAGCAGCCTGCTCCGGTGCCAGCTCTTCGGAACCGGGATACTCCACCTGTGTGAATATATCAGCGATTTCAGTAGCCCAGCTGAAAGTACTGCTCCCGGTTATTTTATCGAATTTGATGATATAACCGCCGGTTACATCATCCCCGGAAATATCATCCGGATCGAGTTTTGAAATATCCACCCTGTTTTTGTCCCGTTTTATTTTTTCTGTCAGCACATAAACTCCCTGATAGAGATCATTCAGAACCAGTTCGCACAATCTTGTACGGGGTGCATAATGCCCCAGCTCTTCCGAAAGCCTGTAGGCAAGCACATTCCTTATCAGCGATTTGTCGGCATACGGGGCATACAGCACCCAGTCGTTTTCATCCGGCAGACCGAGCAATGAAACATTATTGTTGCTGCCATCTTCGTTCCGGGTCTCAAGTCCGTATTGTTTCTTCGGATAAATCAGGGAAGTTGAACCCCTTAGCTCGATACTTATTTTTCCATTGTATCCGTTTGCCGGATCGGTAAGGTAATTTCTTTCATCTCCGTTGTCAATGATCTTCATGCCGGCTGTAATCCTGTTCTCATCCTATATCTCCTGTCCGCCTGTTTCAATAATGACGACCGGCAGATTTGAAGAGACAAAATCAGCCTGTGCATTTGCCAGCAAAGGGAACATCAACAGCAGAACAGCCGGTAAATACGCGGTTATGTTTTCAGTGCACACCAGGAATCGCGAAAATTGTTAAGGTTCACCCGAATTTTGCGACAGCCTCAGAAAAAGATTCGGCTGTAACAGGAGGCTGCGGCAGTTAATGAAACCAGGGTTCAGCAAAAATAATCATTTATCAGATACGATTTATGTATGTTTGAGGAAGAACCACTTCATCCTGCGGAACCTATCAATAAAGATTGGAATCATTATGCCGTTTTTCATTATCTTTGAGAAGTCCCGGAATGAAAATCTGTCACGGAAGGATGATGCGGCGATTTCTTAAAATATTTATTCTTATTCTGTTTGCAGTGCAGGTGGGTACTGCCCGGGGACAAACGCACTGGGAGAGCCTGCTCCTGGAGTCGGATATATTTAAATACACCGTAACCGAGACGGCGCTGACTGCCGACTGGATTCAGAGGGATTATGATGATGATTCCTGGAGCGCGGCCCCCGGCGGATTTGGATACCAGGATGGCGATGACCGAACCGTGATCCCGTCCACCACCATGCTTTACCTGCGAAAAACACTCACCCTTCCTCCATCGGTGCCTGTCCATGAGCTCATACTCGATATCGATTACGACGATGCCTTCATCGCCTGCATCAACGGGGTGGAGGTGGCCCGTTCTCCCAACCTGCCTGCCGGAGTACCGGGATTGCCGGAGAATGTTACATACGACCATGAAGCCGTAATGTATACAGGCGGGCTTCCCGAAAGGTTCCGGCTGGATCCGCAATTACTGACGGAAGGAGAAAATATACTGGCATTCCAGATCTTAAACATCAGCCTTACCTCATCGGATATGTCTGCGCGGATTTTTTTGCACGCGGAGATTGAATCCGAACAGTTCTTGTTTCATGATCCCCCCGGCTGGTTTACCGAGCCGGTATCCTATGGGACAACCAACCTGCCAATCATTAAAATTAATACCTGGGGACAGACCATTCCGGATGAACCGAAAATCATGGCCTGGATGCAGGTTATTAATAATCCCGGAGGCATAAACCATTTCAGCGATACAACCTATGAATACAACGGTGATATCGGGATAGAAATCAGGGGCAATACGGCGCAGATGTTTCCAAAGAAAAGCTATACCGTGGAAACAAGGTTGAGTACGGGGGAGAATAATAACGTTTCGTTGCTGGGACTGCCCGTTGAAAACGACTGGGTGCTTCACGGGCCCTATTCCGACAAGTCGCTGATGCGGAATGCCCTGGCCTATGCCATCGGCAATTCGATGGGCGACCGCTGGCACCCCCGCACCCGCTTCGTGGAACTTGAACTCAATGGGGAGTACAACGGCGTCTATCTGTTTGTGGAGAAAATAAAGATTGACAAGCACCGTGTGGACATCGCCGACCTCAGGCCGGAAGATGTCGCCGGGGACCAGCTGACAGGAGGCTATATCATAAGCATCGACCGTGACCAGGAGGGGAGCTGGAACTCGCCCTTCATGGGGCGTACAGGGAGTGTTGATGTACCTTTCTCCTATGTCGATCCCAAGTATGATGAGCTGACCGTTGAGCAGAGGAATTATATCAGGGAGTATATAACGGATTTCGAATACGCCCTGGATGGGGATAATTATAAGGATCCGCAGGTTGGGTACAGGGCCTATATCGATATCGTTTCGTTTATAGATTATTTTATCATTACCGAACTGAGCCGCGATCTCGACGGTTACCGGGTCAGTGTCTTCTTTCACAAGGATAAGGACAGCAAGGGAGGCAGGCTGACCATGACCCCTTTCTGGGACTATAACATCTGTTTCGGGAACGCAAATTTTATGCAGGCCTGGGACCCGGTTGGGTGGGCTTCAGACGGCATCGGCGCCGGTGACTGGTATGAAATCCCGTTCTGGTGGGACAAGTTCAGAACAGATCCCTATTTTGAAACCTTGCTGAAAATAAGGTGGGAAGCTTTACGGGAAAATCAAATCAGCAAGGCTACACTGAACCAATTTATCGATTCCTGCAGTAATCTGCTTGCGGAAGCGCAGGTCAGGAACTTTGAGAAATGGAACGTTCTGAACTCATATGTCTGGCCGAATTACTACATTGGAGGAACCTATCCTAATGAGGTCAATTACCTCAGGAACTGGATCAGCGACCGTATCGACTGGCTGGATGCCCAGATTGCAACCATTGTTCCGCTTAATCTCAGGATTCCCTCGGTTACCACGGTAAAAGCCTATAACATCACTGAAACAACGGCGGTGATCGGGGGAAATATTACGGATGACGGCGGATCGACCATATCGGAACGGGGCATTTACTGGGATACGGTCCCGAATACCCTCGATAACGGAAAGAAAGTCAGGATTGGTTCCGGGTTGGGTTACTATACCATGCAGTTATCGGGGCTCTCTCCCGACCGGGAGGTTTACGTAAGAGCCTATGCCATTAATGATCTGGGCATTGCCTATGGTGAAGAGTTAAGCTTCCGGACAAAGGAATATCAAACCCTGCCGCAGATCTTTACGATACAGGCCTCAGAAATTACCGACAGCTCGGCGCTCGTCGGGGGGTATGTGCTCAGTACCGATGGGACGGCGGTCACCGAGCGGGGGATTTATTACGGAACCGAACCGCTTCCCGAGGTCAACGGCACAAAGGTACAGGTCGGCACCGGGGAAGGTCAGTTCTCTGCCCGTCTGGACGACCTGTTTGCCAATACAATTTATTATGTGAAAGCCTACGCAGCCAATGCAGCCGGTACGGCCTTCGGGGCACAGGACAGCTTTTCCACGAAAGAGACACTCACCTCCCTGAACGGAAGATCTGTTCCGGGAAGTGTCCGGACAATGGTTTACCCCAATCCATCTGCCGGCAGTATGACGTTTGTCTTCAACACCGAGACGGAAGGGGATGCGAAGGTGATCATCAGAAACCTTATCGGTGAAACAATCGGGATACATTCCCTGGTTTGCCTGCCAGGGCCGAACCGGTTCATTCTGTCCTCCGATGATTTCCCGCCGGGCGGCAACATCTTCTTCTACACACTCATAATCGACGAAATACCGGTCGCTGCCGGAAAGCTCATCAGGCAGTAGCAGGGAGTCATTCCCTGGTTCATACCGGAACCAGCAACGAATTTCCATCCGGAAGACTTAAATATAAGCCTAAATGATTATCTTTATGGAACTGAAGGTCCTTACAGCTTGCTGCGAAGAGCCTCAGTCAGATGAAGCCAAGCATACGAAATGTTTCATATTTTTAACTAAAAAGAGGAATAAAAATGGGTAAAGAAGCAATTAAGGTCTCATCCGTTGATGTGGACAAACTATTGAAAATGTTGAATGCGGCCCTTTCAGAGGAGTGGCTCGCCTATTACCAGTACTGGATTGGCGCCAGGCTGATGGAAGGACCGATGAGAAGCGAAGTGGAACCGGAACTCATCGTGCATGCGAATGAAGAGCTGGAACATGCCGAGCTGGTGGCAGAGCGCATTATTCAACTGGGTGGTACCCCGGTTATCAATCCGAACGACTGGACCAAACTGGCCCGGTGTGAATACGAGGAACCGGCAGATGCTTATATTGAGGTGATACTGGAGCAGAACCTCAAAGGGGAGCGTTGTGCTATCAAGCGTTACCAGGAGATTGCCGATTTTACGGCAGGGAAAGACCATTCCACCCATAAGATGGCGGTTCAGATCCTCAACGATGAACTCGAACATGAGGATGATATTGAAGCCTGGATGACGGACCTGGACCGGATGAAGGATGAACTGAAAAAACTGCGACTCTGAAAAAATCGCGAATATCTGTCCCGGGGCTCCAACGGGCCCCGGGATATTGGTTGCATAAGGGTAAACAGAACGTATTCAATGAGCAATCGCAAATCCCTCGATAGCTCCGTTTCATATTTTTTTCCATATTTGTATAACTTTTAACAGGGTTGACCGGCGGTTATTACCGGAAGCAATAAATGGAAAATCCTATCCTTATGCACAAGAACAGGTTCTGGACCATCCCGAATCTGATCACCTCCTACCGCCTGGTGATGTTCCCGGTCATTCTCTATTTCGCCATTTCAGGTAAAGAGACACTTTTTACCATATTTATCGTCATAAACTTTCTTTCCGATATTATCGACGGATTTATTGCCCGGCGATTCCACATGGAGACGGAGATTGGTGCCCGGATGGATTCGTTTGCCGACAATCTGACCTATGTGCTGGCATTCATCGGGATGTTTGTGTTCAAGATGGATGACCTGCGGCCGCACCTGTTCAGCTTCATCCTCTTTATCGGATTTTTGGTTCTTTCGGTGGTTGTGGCCCTGGTAAAATTCAGGAAGTTTCCCAGTTTTCACCTCTATTCGACTAAAATTGGCGGCTATATCGAAGGGGCTTTCTTTGTATGCTTGTTCACCATAGGTTTTTTTACCCCGTTTTATTACCTGGTGGTTGTATGGGGCATATCGGCGGCTATTGAGCATATATCCATACAGATGCTGCTTCCGGAGATGCGGTCCAATGTGAAAGGATTATACTGGATCCTTAAGGAGCGGAAAGCTGAAAAAAATGAAAAGAAATGATTTTTCACTCAGCTTTTGAAAGCATCTATCTCTGGCTGCCGGTCGTGGGTTTTATAGTCGGGCTGATCGGCACCCTGATCGGTGGTGGAGGGGGAGGCTTTTTTTTCATCCCCATTCTTACGATCCTTTTCGGTGTGCCCGCACAGGTTGCTGTGCCCACTTCCCTGGCTGCAACGCTCCCAATCTGCTTTATCGGATCCATAGGTCACTATCGCCATAAGAACATTGATCTCAGGCTTGGCATGCTGATGGCCTCTGCCGGCATCCTGGGCGCCCTGGCAGGGGCCGGTTTCACCAGACTGGTAACCCACAGGCAGTTGATTATCTGCTATGGCTCCTATGCCATCCTCATATCAATCCTTATGCTTCGGGGTATAAGGAAGCAGCAATTGGAAAAGTCCAACGGAATCGAAAAATCTGAGGACTCCTATCTGAAAAAAACGGTTAAAGGGACACTCTTTGGCTTTCTGGCAGGGGTCATCACTGCTACTTTCGGTACCACCGGCGCCACCCCGGCTCAGGCCGGTTTATTTGCCATGCGCAAACCGGTAAAAGTCGTTATAGGCACATCCCTGCTGGTGGTAATGTTTAATACAGCCTCCGCGCTGGTTGCACACTTTCTGATCGGGAAAATAGATCTTACGCTTGTCTATTTTCTCACCGCGGGAACCATCATTGGCTCCCTGGTCGGACCCCGGGTGCTGAAGGATGTCAGGCTGGAACGGGTCGACGGACCGATCCGGCTCTGGTATGCACTGGGCATGATTTTGTTCGGGGTGATCATGATAATAAGTACTTTTGATGTAATCTCTACAATAGAATGATGATGAACACCATCTGGGGCATCTACCTGGTGATCCTTGCCTACTACTTCCTTGGAACGATTGGTATTTACCTCATCAACCGGAAAAAGGACTACCAGGTGAAGCGCAAAGCCTGGATAAAACACATCGTCTATTTCTTAATCACAAACATCATTTTTTTCAGTATTGCAGTGGATCCGATTGTGTTCCGTATCCTTGCAATACTTATTATTATCGCAGGTTCCATAGAACTGGGTAACCTGTTCAGGCAGTCGGGATATATGCACAGGCGTTTTTTCCTGCTTTCTTTTTGCATTTTTGCGGTATTATCGCTTGGATTTTATCTGTTCAGCCAGATGGATAACCGGTATATCCTGTTTGCTTTCCTGATCCTGTCCATATTCGATGGTTTCAGCCAGGTTTCCGGACAGCTTTTCGGAAAAAGGAAACTGATGCCCGCGATCAGTCCCAATAAAACGGTGGAGGGTCTGATCGGGGGTACGCTGTTTGCCGTTCTGAGTGCATTGGTTTTCAGGAGTATTATCGGGACGGAACCGTTGAAAGCCATCCTGCTGGCCTGCGTGGTCGCACTCTTTGCATTTGTGGGTGATGCCGCCAAATCGGTTTACAAGCGAAAGTACCTGGTCAAGGATTTCAGCAATCTGATCCCCGGGCACGGAGGAGTGCTGGACCGGTTCGACAGCCTGATTGCGGGCGGAGCGGGAGTGGCCCTGCTGACGTTAATCGCAAACTTCTGAGGTGTGTGTATCGGCAAAGTAATGTGCCCCCTCCGGATTATAAATGAAATTAAGCGCTCCGGGCAGGACCGCCACCTCAAAATAGTCTGCAAAATAGAGCTCCCCGTCGACATGAAACGGGACCTTTGAAGGGAATCTCAGGGATAGTTTATCTGCCTTGAAGTAGTTAACGTGTTCATCATTGATATGGGTTCCTTTCGGGACCATGAAGAGGATGCGGAGTCTTTGAAAAAGTGAGAGCCTTTTTATTGAGCAGATGTCAAGCAGGCTGTCATTGGCAATCGCATTCGGGGTGAGAAAGAAACTGCCGGCAAACCGCCTTCCGTTGGCAACGGTATTGATGAAGCAATCCGTTTCATGGGTGGAACCGTTCGCAACCACCGTCATTTTTTGCTCCCTGAAAACAAAGAGTGTCTTAAGGATGTGCCAGATATATTTGTATTTCCAGCCCTCCTTAACGTGTCCCTCCTCATCATAATTCTCCGCTGCCACCTGGGCATCAAAACCCAGTCCCATGCCATTCAGGAAGATCTTATCGTTGCACCGTCCAATATCCATGGGCTTCGCATGTGCACTGAAAAATATTTCCCACTCCTTCTCCCCGAACCGGCCCGGGAATCCCGTGATCTGAATGAAATCATTGCCGGTGCCTCCGCCAATCAATCCCAGGATCACATCGTTCCTGTACACCAGCGGGGAGGCGATTTCATTCATGGTGCCGTCGCCGCCCACACCGATGATATAGGTATACCCCTCATCGGCATATTGTCTGGCGAGTTCGGAAGCATGTCCCTTGTATTCGGTAAAAATGACCGTTGCATCCAGGTTGTATTTGACGATCATCTCCCGGATCGTGTCGGTAAGGGTCAGGGCAAAGCCATTTCCTGCAACGGGATTGATGATGAAAACCCATTTTTTGGGCTGGTCTGAAGCAGTACTCATCGATTCTGATTTTCAGCAATTTCTTCCGAAATGTACACTTTTTTTTGAAAAATCAATTTATCAATTGAACCTTGCTTTTCCAAACCCTTACTATCTGGACGCCCCCCGGGTGACGGGAAGAAATAATGGGCCGCTTTTCCGTGTATTATCTTTCGGGCAGGTGTTGACTATTGTACCACAATTTTAGTGAAATCGGTCCTGCCGTTAATCCCGATGCCCAGGTGATAGACGCCTGGTGCAAAATCACCGGCGCTGAGTTCAAAAAAGTTCCGGCCATTAAATACATCAAGTTTCCGGACGTGAACAAGCTGACCCGTTACATTATAAACAGAGGCGTCTGCAGTTCCGTATGCCGGCGACTGAAAGCGGACAATAATCCGTTCGCTTGCCGGGTTGGGAAATATGGAGACATCGAAGCCTTCCCTGGCGACCTCCTCGACCCCTACATTATCCATTTCATCGAAAGCCCACTGGCAGGCGCGTTTGAGGATGAAATAAAAATCCGGTGTTCCTCCGTACACCCCGAGCTGGCTGGCGTCGAGACCGGTGCCGATGACCCCCCAGACCACCACCCTGTTCGGGAGCTCATCTTCATCAACCGCAACCAGGTTCCAGAAATCTTCCTCATGCGCTTTGCTTTTAGCCAGTCCTGTGAACATGACCTGACTCTCCATAGCACCGGTAACATTAACGCTGGATTGTTCAATGGCTTCATTGGTTTCCGCATTTGTCCAGGTGATCTCATCACCTACATCAAAAGGTCTCGTGATGTAATGCTCATCATCCTCGATTACGATCACATTGTTCTCCACCAATCCGCCGCTCGAATGGACGAACTCGGTTGCATCATCCACTATCCAGTCCCAGCGGCTAACCTTATGCACATATCCCTCCATGGTTACGATCGGAAGCTGGTAGTTATCGGTCGCGAGGTTATTCACTGAGCTGGAACCAACCCATTCGGAAACTACGATCCCGTCATAGTCTGGATAAACGGTGGCCAGTTCGCCACCTGATACCTGGGCGGATGACCAGTATTCCACGTCAAATCCCCAGTCGGCAATGCTGTCCATAATATCGATCTCCGATTGCCTGGTGATGCCATCGTAGGTCGAGGCTGAACCAACGAAAATTACTCTCTTCTGAGCTGATATCAGTGATGAAATCATTATCAGCATCAGGGCCAATGTTGTAAGATGCGTGTAGATTTTTTTCATAATGCAGTTTTTTGAAATTTAAATTTAAAATTAAGGTTTGAAACAGAATATGTCAAGTTTCATTTAAGGATTGTTCATATGGTACCTGCCTGAATCCCGGATACGACATGGGATCCCTAACGCTCTTGCTTTATTCGAATACGGGTATATACCAGTTTTGCTCATCCAGCAGTCTGTTTCTTGTTTTCTCCCTCGATTCTTCGGAATATTTCTGTGCCACCCTGTCGGCAAGGTAAGCTGGATCATTTCTGCGTTTAGCCACCCTCATCAGGTCGAACCAGCGCTGTCCCTCGAACCCGTTCTCGTAGGCAAGCTCTTCGATAATCTTATCTTCGATCCAGATCATGGCCCCTGCATCGTCGGAGGGCATTTCACTGTCATCAATTTCCGGGAAGTCAATCCGCTGTCTGACCCTTCTCATCTGGGTCAGCGCCGAGCCCGCCTTGCCCTGCAAATTCAGGCAATAGGCTTTCATCAGTTCAATCCTGGCCGTTCTCATCATGATGAATGGCCGGTCATCGGCGGTGTATTTGTTAATCGAATAGGTTCTGTCGATATTCGGGTCGGGATTCAGCAGGGAATAGAACCGGTAATCGAAGCTCTCCTCATTCGAATAGGCATGGGCCCTGAACTGATCAATGTACCAGCCGGCAGGTTCGACCTGGTAATTTAAGCTGGATGTCCAGTTCCACAGTTCATTGGTCTGATTGTATTTATTGTCAAACGCGATCATGAAAACCGCATTATCAAGCAGCATGGTGCTTTCCCAGTCCTCATCGAAAAGTTCATTCATCCAGGCCATCTCTTCAAGGGATGCGGAGATCCTGAATTTGCTGAGCGGCTTCCGGTTTTCCGTATCTCCGTAACGGGTCAGTTCATTGAACTTGTCAAATGCCGAAGTATAGTCGCCGATATCCATATAGAGCTCTCCGAGCAGGGAATTGACATAATAATCGGAGAAGCGGATGGATTGCCAGACCAGGTCCTCGGTTGTGGAGGTGAATATAATGGTATCAGAATATGTCAGATCACCGATAAGTTTTTGCAGCAGTTCTTCTCCAAAAACGTACTCCTGGATGGTGGTGGTATCGCCTGAATTCAGAACATGGGTGTAGTATCTGCAGGAGCCAAATATCCGGGCAATCTGGTACTGGCTCCACACCCTGATCGCATTCAGTTCGGAGCGGTATTTCAAATAATCGACCGAATCCATCTTCCGGTCAGCCACCATGGACTCAAACTCACGCATAAAATCATTTACATTATTGATGAGGGTGTAAAATGGTTTCGGCGAGATATAGGGATTGGAAGCGGAGAAGGTATTGTTGCTGAACTCCTTTATATAGCTGTTTGCAGATTGTCCGGCGATCACCAGGTCGGCCCTGACCTCGCCGGCGAGAAACATCGGTTCAACCAGCTCTGCCATGAGGCCATACAACCCAATCATGGACAGACGGGTAGAGTTTTTATCACTGAAAGCCTGTTCCTGTTCAATGATATCGGGTTGGTCGACATCAATGAACTTTTCGCATGAAGGGATGATCAGCAGGGCGAGCAGGGCCGAAATAATAATTTGTATTTTCATAAACCTCGGTCTTATTCTGTTTACTTTTCGATTGGTTTCTTTCATCTCATTTAAATCTTAGAGTCCAATTTTCACTCCCAGTATGACTGTTCTGTTCTGGGGGAAGAGCAGGTAATCGATGCCTTCCCAGAGGATGGAACTGTTATAGGCAAATTCGGGATCGTATCCAAGGTACCTGGTGAATGTGAGCAGGTTGATGCCTGTCACATAGAACTCCGGGTTATTCAGGGACTTCAGCCATGGGCTTAAATTGACCGTAAAGGTGAGACGCTTCAGCCTTACATAGGAGCCGTCCTCGATCCAGCGATCGGAGAAGCGGCTGTTCCCCATGGGGTCACCCCATGCGGCGGTGGGTATATCCGTTTCCTGTCCGTCAACCTGCCAGCGCCGCAGGGTAGCGGTGGACTGGTTTTCGAAACCGCTCATGCTTTCCAGGATCCTCCTGGTATGGTTATAAACCTCCCCTCCTGCAGTGAAAGAGAGATCGGCCAGCAGGGAGTAATTCCGGTACGACACGATATTGACCAGGCTCCCGTAAACATCGGGTGCAGGATTGCCAATCACCATCTTATCTGCATCATCGATAATTTTATCGCCGTTGATATCATGGAAATGAATATCCCCGGCTTTGAACTGGGTTCCGTTGGCGTGGTAAAGATCCAGGGCATTTGCCTCCGCCTCGGAGGGGATGACGCCCAGAACTTCGTAGCCATAGAAGGCCCCCGCCGGTTTATTGTTCCGGAATATTTTCTGACCGTCACCGAAATCAAAGATCAGATCGCTGTCGAGGTTGGCTGCCATGGTGCTGTACTGGGCGACGGATATTTCTGTGCTCCATCTCAGGTTCTCCCGGTCGATAATCCTGTACCGGAGTCTTACGTCTGAGCCGAGGGTGTTCAGATCCCCGTTGTTGCTCCAGTACTGGTTTCCCAGTTCGGTTTCGGTGGAGGTGTTGTTTAGTAAGCCGGGCGCCTGATGGTAATAGACATCGGCCGACAGGTAGAGGCGCTGTTTAAGGAGGGAGAGATCGACACCGAAGTTCAGCTTGTTCGTCCGCTCCCATCGCAGCTCCTCGTTCTGCACCTTCAGTTTGGCATATCCTGTTGCTGTATAGTACTGCACCGGCGTATAAAAGTTGTGGGAGATATAGGGGTCATACACCACATTGCACATCTGACCCGCACTGATTCTCAGCTTCAGATAGTTGATGACCGTTTGATAATTGAAACCTGCCAGCCTGGACAGATCCCATCCCAGCCCGACAGCGGGGGAGAGGGCCACCGGCACCCCGAGAATCTGTGGCTCGGTTTCCGTACCAATGTTTGATGAGGCATCGGCAGCCAGGGTGATATCGGCAAAGTACACCTCCCTGAAATTATAGGAGAGTCCCAGGAAGCCGGTTATTTCATTCCTCAGGAACTGGTAACCCGATTTTGTCCTGCCCTCTTCCCTGGCCGTTCCCAGGTCCTTGAATTCGTCAGAAGGGGTCCCTACCCCGGTGCCGATATCCTGGATAATTTGATCGAGATTCAGCCGGGTTCCGGCAATCCCGGAAAGATGGTGCACTTCTTTAAATACATTATTGTATCTTAAATTAAATTCTGCAGAGGTTCTGGTGAAGTTGCTGATCCCTTTCATGATCTGGTTGTAATGCGGATACTCGTTATTGTAGAATCCGTGGTTGGGAAGGAAATCGTACTCATTGATCTTGTTCAGCTCCGAGCTTCCCCTGACATTAGCCTCCAGGCTGCTGGAAATTTTAAATTTGAAGTTGATGGTTCCGAAGAAATTGTAGGAACTCAGTGTGGCTTCGGAATTATTAATGACCTCGTAAGGATTGGATATTCCCAGCACATCGGAATCTTCCGTCAGCGGGAGGCGTGTATCCGTTGAGTCGATGATAAAGGGATCCAGGAAAGGAGCCTTTATTAACGAGTTGAGGACGGGGTTGGCATAGGAGAGTCCCTGCTGCTTCAGGTTCCCGTTGGAGTAAGTAACCCCCATATTTGCCTGGGCGACGAGCCACTCGGCGATATCAATGTCCGCATTGAAACGGATGTTAAAACGGTTGTAATCGGTGTTCCTCACACTGCCCTCCTCACGGAGATAGCCTCCGGAAAAGAAGTACTTGGCAATGGCATCACCCCCCCTGACATTAATGTTGGCACCCGCCGATCTTCCGAAATCAAAGATATAATCCTGCCAGTCTGTGGTATTGTTGTATTTATAGTATTGATTATATGTTGGATCTTCAATGAAATAGTCATCGAATATCAGCTGTCCGTTGCCATACATCTGCTCAAGGAGGTAGGGTTTGAAATACTCTGAATTGGTGATGACCGGAATGCGTTTGTTCATATAATTATAACCGTAATGGCCGGTGATGTCAAATTCGGTTTTGCCGACCTTCGCGGATTTGGTCTTGATCAGGATGACTCCGTTGGAGGCTTTTGCCCCGTAAATGGCGGTCGCAGAGGCATCCTTTAAGAGGGATATGGACTCAATATTCCGGGGATCAATATTGACCAGCGGATCCTGGTAAAATCCTTCCGTGGTGGTTTCGGCGAAACGATAATTTCCAAGTATCTGTCCATCCAGAACGATCAGCGGTTTTTCGTCTGCAAATATGGTGGAGTATCCCCTGAAATTGATGGCATAACCGTCTCCCGGGAGACCCGATGAGCTGGTTACCCTGGCTGAGGAGTTCTCGAGCAGCTGGTGGAAACTCGAAGACATGACCTGGGTGCTGTAGGCGAAATCAACCTGCTCGACCGCACCGGTCATATTGCTGTATTTCTGATTGGCATATGGATAATATACCTCCCTGTCAATGGAGTAATCGTCGGATTTTGTCAGGTAAACCCACATGGTGTCGGTAAAGTTTCCATACTGTTCTCTGGCCTGGTAGCCCGGGTAGGAGAAGGTGAGCATCACGCTTTTTACTCTGACCGTATCGGAAAGGGTAAGCCTGAAAAACCCCGATTCATTCGTGGTGGCCGATTTTACCATTCTGTATTTTGTCGACACCATGATTCCCTGCATGGGCAGGTTATCAGCGGCAGAATATACATAACCGGTTATGGCTTTTCTCTGTTGTGCGATACCCTCCGTAAACACCGAAATGATCAGCAGTGCCAGAAGAAGTCTATAAGGATGCGCTTTCATTATTCTCAACATGGACGATTTGTTAGTTATTTATGATTGCCTTTTCTGCTTTTATTCAAGTACCGGTGAAAGCTTTATTTCCCGGATCCAAAGGTATTGTTGATTGGTATTAAATTCGGGATGTGTCTCCACGAAAGTGAACTTCAGGCTGGTGGACGACCTGGTCTCAGTGAAGCTGACAGTCCCGATCAGATCAAATTCAGTATCCAGGTCGCCGCTCGGCGCCTGGGAGAAATCATACTCGCTGATTTGCTGGCCCTCAATTTCCACCCTGAATGTGCCGCTCGAATTATTCCGGCCCCTCATCAGAACCTGGTAATCAACCGG
Source organism: Bacteroidales bacterium (assembly GCA_016936975.1). Classification (GTDB taxonomy): domain Bacteria; phylum Bacteroidota; class Bacteroidia; order Bacteroidales; genus JAFGWU01. The sequence goes on from JAFGWU010000038.1 coordinate 27,278, forward strand.
GTAAAAATCACCCTCCAGGTCAATATTCACCCACTCCCCGTATTTGGATGGATAGGCATTGAAATCGGTTCCTGAAAGAAAGATTATCTGGAGGTTGTTGGAACTTACAATCACTGTATCCACGCCTTCGGAAGCGGTGAGGTTGTCGAGGATCCGGTCCCTGTAATTGCGTTCACTCATGCCCGGCGGGATATGGCACTGGTCGCTGATCAGCCACTTCAGGTCATATTCGAATCCATCCACTTCATGGACGATCCCGTTGCTCAGTGTCACAGAACCGGCATAATGATTCCTGAGCAGTTCGGTAAAATAGAGTTGTATCGCTGTGGCATCCTCATCAGGCAAAGCCTGGATGCGTTCTATTTCCGCTATTGCCCCGTCTTTGGTAAAACGCGAGGTCAGAACCAGGTTGGTCAGGAGCGGACCTGCAAGGTCTTTCATGGCAATGGGATGATTCAGGACAGGATTCTGCAGGACAGCGGTCGCTGCAGCTTCAAAATTGGTCGGGGCAAGAAAGGTATATTCCAGGTCCTCATCGGAAATATCAATGTACCGGAAGTTGGTGTTGTAAAATTGTTCCCAGATCCAATCTGTTTCGGCATAAAGAAAGGGATTGGTGACATTGAACACCGAGTCGTACTCCACCTGGCCCTCATCATTGATCGCGACGGGAATACTGGCCTCCCTGTTGAATTCCTTTATCGTATAACCTTGAATTGAACGGGCAAACACATTGACACGAGGGTTGTAAATAAAGTATTCATAAAGGTTGTTCAGGGGAATCAGCGGATGGTCGACCACCTGGATCATCCCGTTCAGGGCCAGGTAATCCGGATCTGTGATCGAGGCGTGTCTGTCCAGCAGAACCTTTCCGGAAGAATTGTCGAATGAGACATTCAGGTACTTGTTGCTGAAGGTTAGCTGATTGCCGGAGGTAAAGTCCTTGATTTTGTACTTTCCGTCAATAAAATGATAGAGCAGCATCCTGTTCAGGAGCGCCGGGTTATTCAGAACCGAAGGATCAATGTTCCCGAAGGATTCGTTGACCGGTGCAAATACGGTGTAAAGCCGGTTCTGGGCCAGCAAATCACTGAGGCTGTCGAGATTTTTCACGGCTTCGGTAAACAGGCTGATCTCAGGGATCTTTTCCATCTCGGAAATCATTTTCTCTTTTTCACCCGTTTCGGTAATGGTACTGTAATGATCCTCCCAGTAGGCATTACAGCCGTTCAGGAGCAGTAAGACCGGCAACAGCAGACCGGCAGGGACTAATTTATTTTTGAATCGCATAGATTATAAGTGTTTATCTTATCATTGATTTGCATGGGTCAGTCGATGGGCTCAAATCTTATTTCGACATAGAAACCTTTGCCGACTGTAACCGCCTGGATTCTCAGGTAATGTTCCATCTGGTCTTCCTTGATATCCACGATCCCGAGTTCCACATCCTGGAAGTCCAGTCCCACCGTGGCCAGGTTAATGATTCCCCCGATGGGTTCGCCGTCAAAATAATGTTTAACCGAGGGCCTTTCGGGTCCGGCTTTGGTGTAATGGATCAGTCTGTATTTTCCGGGAATGATGTAGGGAAATTTCCGGGTTACGTCGAGCAGGTCGTCGCACTTCTCAAATGTAAAGAATACGGGGCGGTACTCGTTGTTCCTGTGATGGTCTCCCTTAATGGGTCCGGAATAGGGGGCATTCAGGGTCAGCCAGCCATTGGTCCGCTCAAAGGGGATGTGGTTTCCTTCACCCGGTCTCGGCCAGTATTGAGACCACTGGCCCAGGAGCCACCTCTCGCTTCCGACTTCTCCGTTGCTCCCGGTCTCTTTGGCAATGATGCCCTGCTCCTCCCAGAGGGTAATGCCATAGTCATAGAGCGAATCATAGGGGAGCCCGGGAACATCCAGGAACACAAATGAACGGGTGATGCGCTCGAATGTCGTGGTTACCTGGTACATATCCTCCATCACGTGAATGATGCCGTTCCCCGTGAGATTGTTACTGCTGAATTCGTCAATGTTGAGGCCATCCGGAAAATCCAGTGTCCCGTAGTTGAGGGCAATTTCGGCAGTATTGGGGATCAGTCCGAATTTCAGGGTGGCGCCTCCGACGGTCCCGAAGAACTCATGCTCCTCACCGGCATCCGACATGGATATGATATCGGTCAGAAACTGGCTTGCGATGAAGGACCTCAGCGCATTCGCCGTATCTGAATAACGGTCATCACCCGGAGAGATAAATGCAGCCAGATCTTCAAAAGAGTTGATGTTGCTTTTTGCGAAGGCTTCATCCGGTGTGGCAAAACAGGTGTAGAAATAACGGCGTCCCGCTTCGGCATCCTCCATGGTCTGCGCCATATCATCCAGTCCCGTTCTCTCCAGGGCTTCCAGGAAGATGGAATAGGTATCCTCGTTGTTTTTCAACCAGTCGTAGATCGTCAATTCGGGTTTGACAATGACCTTATCCACCGTGTGCAATATACCGTTAGGAAGGATAATATCCCGGGCGAGTATCTTGGCAGACTTATTCAGAAAAATATCCGATCCATCCTCGGAGGGACCTGAAACCATGTAATCCAGGGTCAGGGTTTTACTTTCGATAATGCCCATGTTGAAAGAGCCTGCCATGAACCGTACATTGAAAATATGATATTTGATCAGCTTTATCAGTTCATCCATCTCGAAATCCTCATAGGATGATCTTCCGGTTTCAGCGAAATAGGATTCGAAGGCACTGTTCACAGGGGCCAGGAACGTATAATCCCCGTATGTCCGGAAGAGATGCCCCAGCCGGGTCGTATCCAGGATACTGCTCAGGATCGAAAAATTCTCAGGATCAGACTCAATGTACTGGGTAATACTCAGGTCGTTCTCCTCATAGTAGGTGATATCGACATCCTGTTCGGTGGTCAGCTCACAGGCCGGGATAAGGCAGAGCAGAACGGTCAGCACGGCTGCCGGATACCACCGGCCGACGCGCATCAAATTCCTGATTTTATGCATACCTTTCATATTGGTTATAATTTATTGATTAGTCATAAAATGGATTTTGTTCGAGCTGGCGGTTTAACAACAGCTCGTCATAATAAACCGGCAGAAACCAGCTGTCCATATCCTTAATCTTGGTGGCTGCCGCGGTCCTGCTCTGAGGATTCACATTGGCAATAACAGCCTCATAAATAAAGCTCAGCCTGTTGCTGATATCCCTCCTTGAAACCCGCACCAGGTCGAACCATCTTTTTCCCTCTCCCACGAACTCCCTGGCGCGTTCATCAAGGATCTCCTCCAGCAGTTTCTTTTTGTCCGTATCAAGGTACTTGTCTATTCCGGCGCGATCCCTTACCATATTCAGTTCCTCCAGCGACCGGGAGAAGTTGTCGGTCTCCGCATACGCTTCCGCCTTCATCAGGTGGATATCGGGCAGCCTGTAAAAGATCCAGTTGGCATCACTGGTTTCCCGTGTCCTGTGCACCACGATGCTGTTCTCTTCGTAGGGGGCGTTGCCTTCATATTTCCAGATGGAAAGATTGGAACTGTTGAAGGTCGCATCACCATCCGGACTGAACTGCCGGAGATCCTTACCCACAAACAGACCTGTGAGGAACTCGGAAACAATAAATTCCCTGTCGGCCCTTGTATTATTCGATGTCAGTTCGTAAAGATTGTTGGTGGTTTCATACTGATCGTAATCAAACTGCAGTTCGAAGATGCTTTCGAGTGAGTTCCCGTCCTGGGCAAAGATGGAGAAGTAGTTCTCCCCACTTACCATGTAAATGTCGCTGATTTGATCACATGCTTCAATGCAGCTTGCATATTCATCATTCCATAAATAGAGATCGGCGAGCAGGGCATAGACCGCGTTGCGGGTCACCCTGCCCTTCTTTTCATCCATGGTGAGGAAATAATCCGCTTCGAATGCCTGGTCAACAATCCCGTTCAGATCAGTGATCAGCTGGTTCAGGATCTCCTTTTCATCCGATTTTTCAATGCTGAAATCCTGCCCGTCCGTGGCGTACGGCTCCAGGATGAACGGTACATCCCTGAAAGCCTTCACAAGGTAGAAATAGCAGAGGCTCCTTATGTAATATGCTTCAGCCAGGTAACCGTTGTAAGCCTGGTCGGAAAAGGTCTGGTCATTCTCTTTGGCAAGCGGGGCATATTTGATAAGGGTATTGGCCAGGTTGATCACCACGTAAAAGTCGTCCCACCGGATTTTATCGTTGTATTCATTGAGGTTATAGTCAAAGAATTCGAGAGAAGTGGGGGAGACCCTCTTCTCATCCGGGGAAATCAATCCGCCCCTCAGTTCCGACCAGTAATACAGCTCATCCAGTAAAGAGGCCATTCTTCCGTAAGTGGCCCCGAGAACGGCAACCACATCTCCTTCGGTTTTCCAGTACTCCTCCCTGATAAGCTCATCCTGCGGCTCCAGGCTCAGGAAATCCGAACAGCCGGTGAATGCGAATACGATTGGTATCAAAAAGAATTTAATGTGTTTCATGTCCCAGATCCTGCTTAAAATTTAATATTCAAACCCACTGATATCTCTTTTGGGGGAGGCGTTTTTGAATTATCCTTCCCGATATAATTAACATCCTTGGTGGCAACGCTGACCTCGGGGTTCTGACCCGTGTAGTTGGTCCAGGTAGAAAGATTGTACATTGTGATGAACACGTCGAAATCCCTTATGAAAGAGACTTTTCTCAAAAGGCTTTTCGGAAACTTGTAAGAGGCGGAGATAAAACGCATCTTGAGGAAGGATGCATCCTCCACGAAACGCGAAGAGCCCAGCCAGTTGTAACCGTAATTATAGAGTGCCCTGGGAATATCGGTTACATCGCCCTCTTCCCTCCAGCGACGGTTAACCGAAATCGCCTGGTTGTTTTTGTAATACATGTTTTCGAGATTCATCTTCGCCTGGTTGACGATATCGTGACCGACCTTGTAATGGAAGCTTGTGCGGATTGACAGGTCCTTGAAAAATATCAGGTTAAAGCCGAATCCCCCGTGGAAATCCGGGTAGGGCTTCCCTAATTGAACAATATCGAGTTCATTGATCAGTCCATCGAAATTAATGTCACGATAGCGTGCATCCCCGGCCCTGAATACATATCCGCCGGAGTTGCCGAACCGCAGACGGAGCGGATTCTCGTTGGCATCATACAGCAGGTTGCCATCTGAGTCCCTGGCATAGGCCTCTTCGTTGGTGGAGAAAACCCCGTCGTAAACATATCCGTAATAGGCGTGCACTCCTCCTCCTTCCACGATCAGACTGGTATAATTGCCATTCTGCAGCATGTTGGCGTTATCTACGGCAAGATTCTCGGGAACCTCAATGATTCTGTTCTTGTTGATGGCAAAGTTATAATTGATATCCAGGCTTATGCGGTTCGTCCTGATGATCTGTGCACTGGTCTGGAATTCAAATCCGCTGTTTTCAATCACTCCGGAGTTGAACCATCTCAGATTGTCGTACCCGGTGGAGGCGGGAATATTATAGTTCTGCTGCAACACGCCGCTGGTGATGTCTGTATAGTATTCAACAGTGGCAGATAGCCGGTTGTTGAACGCATAGAGATCGACCCCGATGTTATATTTCTCGATCAGCTCCCAGGAGAGGTTGTATAACTGGATATTACGGGGGGCCACACCATTGATGTTCATATACTTGCCAGACCCGGCATAGAGACTGTAGGTCTCCAGGATGTTATCTGGATTCTTCCCGATCTGGCCATAGCTGGCCCTGATCTTCAGGTCATCAATCCATTTGATGTTTCTCATAAAGGATTCCTCTGAGACAAAATAGGCCAGGGAGATAATCGGCCTGAATCCCCATTTGTTTCCCAGTCCGTAGCGCGAACTGCCGTCGTACCTGAATCCCGGATTGATGACGTATTTACCCCTGTAGGCATAACGCAGGTTGAAAATATATCCGACCTCCCTGTACCGGCTCAGATCAGAGTCCAGGTCATCAATGGGACTTTCAGAGGTGTGGTTTTTTATATCCAGCGACGGGGAGCGCTCACTGGAACCCTGCTGACTGATGCTGTTTGATGAAAGGATCGAATAGGAGGCCACGGCGATGACATCGTGCACCTCATTGAACACCTGTTCATAGATCAGTTTGGAGACATGCTGGATACTGTAGCTTTCATTGTCGGTGTGGGTGGCCGAGTTGAAGTTGTTTTCCAGATCGACCACTCCGGTGGCTGACTGTGGGACGAAAGACTTGACATCCTTATTGTTTATATCATAGGCTACATCTGCCGTGAACCTCAACCTTTCGGGAATAATCTGGTACTGGAGCCCCAGTTTGGTCAGTAACCGGTTGGAGGTGGTGGTTTTCTCCCCGTCCTCATAGACGGCAACCGGATTATACCACGAATCGCCCCTTCCCTGGTAGTTCTGTATGGTATCGCCGTTGGCTGTTTCGTTGAAATAGGCCGAAAAGAACTCGGTACTGGCTGAATCGGGTCCGAGCATTTCGTAAATAGCCATGTTTGGGGCTTTTTTATAGGCCATGTCAAGGGTCGTCAGCACATTATCCTCTTTTTTACCGTTGGTGAGGGAGAATTCCGAATCAAAACGGAGGCGGTTTGAGAGCTGATAGTTCAGGTTCAGGCGGGTTGACATACGGTTGAAGCTGGTTCCTTTTGTGGTACCGTCCTGGGCCAGGTAGCCGACACTCAGACGGTAAATGGCCTTATCCCCGCCGCCCGAGATGGAGAAATTGTGATCCGATTTCCAGCCCGGTTGCGTAACCGCCTTGACCCAGTCGGTATTCTGACTGTGTTCCCAGGCGTAGGGATAATCCCTGATGGTTTTGTAGAGGATGGGAAAGAACTCCTGTCCCGACAGCTCGGGGGGCTCCCCGCTCAGGTCGATGGAACGGTTGTACTGGGCATCCAGCTGCATCAGTACGTAGTCGGGTCCGTCCAGGAGCGGGATGGGATCAGGGGCCTCCTGCCAGGTCTGTTTATAGGAATAGGAGAGGATCGAGGCCCCCCTTCTTCCTTTCTTGGTATTGATCGCCAGTACCCCATTGGCCGCTTTGGGTCCGTAAAGGGCAGAGGCAGCCGCATCCTTATAGATTTCTATCGATTCGATATCTTCCGGCGCAATATCGACCAGCCCTCCGTAATCGTCGGCGGTTGCGGTCGAGAACTCAAAATCGTCCTCAATCTCGGTATCAAATATCACCCCGTTAATAAGAATTAAAGGTTCGTTCCTGCCGTTAATGGATGATGCACCCCTGATCTGAACCGAGATGGATGCTCCCGGATCGCCCGAGGCCATGGAAATATCTACCCCGCTGATTTTCCCGGCCAGCGCTTCTTCTATGGAGGTGCCTCCCATCTGTGACAGTTCCTGCAGATCGACCCTGGATATGGAGGCACTCGACTCCCGTATGGAGACCGGCATATAGCCGGTGGTCTGGATTCGTTCACCGACAACTACCACCTCCTCGAGGGCAGTGGTCTCTTCTTCAAGCTTTACCTCAATATTGGTCTGGTTGGCGATTGGAATGGTATAGGACCGGTAACCTATGAAGGAATATTTCAGCCTGTTGGACAGGTTTTGCACCCTAAGAATGTATTCCCCGTTGATGTCGGTGATCGTCCCGTTGATGATCCGTTCATTTTCGTTCAGCTCAACCACATTAACGCCGGGCAGCTTGTCTCCCGTCCTGCTGTCGGAAACGATGCCCCTGATGATCCTGCTCTGTGGATAAGCCTGAATGGACGCGAAACTTAACAGTATACAAACAAAAAGTGTTTTTGCCGATTTCATGGATTTCATTTTTATTAATTCAACACCCCATCAACGAGATGAATGATTCCGTTGCTGCAGATAATATCGCTTTCCTCTCCCGAAATAACATCCAGGAAGGATGAATTATGGATGCCTTTGATTTGAAGGTTCCCGGGAGATCCATTGAGCGCAACCGTTTTGTATACGATGCTGAACTCGGAGGATAACTCCTCGTCCTTGCATAAGGTCGGAACGGTTTCATTTATGGATTCAGAGGTAAAAACATCCCGGTCGACGAAGAAATACTTGATGAAAGCCAGAAGTTCATCCTCCTCCACGGGTAGTTTTCCCTCCGAGATGAACTGGTCAATCGCAGCATTGGTTGGAACAAATACCGTCGGGTAGTTTCCGTACACGGTGAGGGTTCCGTCAGCTGAGAGGAGTCCCGAGCTCTCGCACAGCTCCGCGAACCTCGAATAGGCAGGATTGGTCAGGAGCATCCGGCCAACCGAATAGGTCGGCGATTTTATTAAATCGTTCACCACATAGACCGATCCGTTGTCGGTCCCCGCTCCGGTAAGGTCCATAATGACATCGGGTATTTCCGGGATTCCCAGACCCCATCTTTCCTCCATGTTTCCTCCCGACCAGACACTGTCACGGGTGAATCCCACATAACTTCCAAGAACACTCTTTGCATATTGCTTTTCGGAGGAAAGGGCAATATCTTCTGTGAACAGATGACTGAATACGATGTCGAAAAGTCCCTGCACATCCATCCGTTCCGCCTGTCCGCTCCTCAAATCCAGGAATACGGTTTCGTTGAGGCCCTGTGTCGGATCGATACTGCCGCCGTAATCATTGTTATAGGTATTGACATCCAGCAGGAGGATATTGTTCTTGATGAAGGCCGAGTCGGTTGGCAGCATCAGGGTATAGTTGGCCTTCACATCGTTCAGGTACCCCGAAATCTTTGCGGCAAGCACCGCAGCAGTGAAATACTTGTAATCGGGACTGGTAAAGACCGGTTTCAGGATGGACCTGAAGGTCCTGGGTACCACGAAGGTGTTCACCCCATAAGCATAACCGTTGCTGCACAGGGTATAATCATCAATATTCTCCTGGTTCAGTTTAATATTGGTGCCGTCGAGTGCATTGATCCCCCCTTCCGAGAAAAAGTTGGAAGGGAACAGGGTCTGTCCCACGAACAGGTAGGGGGCGATGATGGATCTCACGATGTTGTGAATGTGAATCCCGTCAAGGGTATACTTGTCAACGGTGAAAATCGATTCCCCGAAACCGGGATAATTCTGGAAATAGAGGTCAATAAAATCCTGCAGGACATTGTTGTGAGGGGCCAGGACCGTGTGGCCCGAGCTCGCCTTCAGGGAAATCAGGGATCCTCCTTTTTTAATGTAGCCCACAGTTTCGAAGCAGAGTTCCATGTCAATCCTGTAATACCGGTTGTTCTGAAAAACATTGCTTCTTTTGACCGGCACCGAGTTGCTGACTGAACCGTCCACATAGTAGAGGCTGTAACGTTCAAACAATGTTCTGAACAGACTGTAATCCTCTCCGCTCAATAACCAGTCATCGAGGTTCTGAACCGGTTCGATCACCTCGTCGACGTAATAGATCCATCCGTTTCCGTAAGGGACAATGGAATCAACAGGAGAATGGTAGATATTGAATCCGGTGGCAGGGGAGAGGTCTGTTCCGGACAGTAACCTGTAATCCTCATTGGTGAGCCCGTAGTAATCAAACATTTCCTGAAAATAGAACTGAAGGTACTTGGCTTCTTTCACCACGGTCCGGTCGATTTGATCGAACGGATCATATTTCACTTCGGTTCTTTGAGCCATGTTGGTCTGACGTTTGAAATAGAGCGGATCAATTTCAAAGGAGGTTGGGGAGTTTGGCCAGGTAATCACATGATGACCGATCAGGTCCTGCAGTTCACTGATGGGAATATCCGACAGGGATCCGTAACCGTGTTTTGCGAAATAGGCTTCAAATGCCTGATCACTCGGGGCCACGACGGTGACCAGGGTATTTTTCAGCTGATTGGCAATTTCGGATGAATCGATCCCCTGGATGAAATAATTGAAAAGTCCGGTGGAGTCGAGGGCGTCATAAATGCTTCCGCTGAAGTTTCCCTCCTGGTAATAATACTCTTCCAGTGCAGTCTCTTTTTCACAGGCGATGCATAAAACAATACAGGACGTCAATAAAAATAGTCTTATGTTCATGGTATATTTGAGATTATTCCTGATATGACCGTTTTTGAAATGGTGAAAGTTACTTCTTTTTTGGTATGGAAATTATAAAAATTGTTTTAAAAAGTGTAACAAATTATCACCGGAGCCTCTTCAATCCCTTTCTTTGATGACGATTGATTAAAACCGCAAATTTTTGAGACCGATTTACTAATATTGCAGTTCAAGCTTATGATATGCATGGTGGATTTGGGAAATATATTCTGATTACCCTTTTATTTATCCTCGCAATGATTGGTGTTCAGGCCCGGGAGGGTTCCATTTTTATCTCCCCTTCCGGGAACGATCAGTCGGGCGACGGTTCTATGGGGGCACCCTGGTATACCCTTTCAAAGGCAGTGAGCTTTGCTGGTCCGGGAGGCAACCCGTTATCAACCACCACGGCTTTAACAGGTGTAGAATGCCTGCAGGCCGCATTTACCGGTAACACGCTCGAACTTCGCTTTTCGGGATTCCGGGGGGAACCCCGGCAGGCAACCCTGCGAATTATCAATCTGGCCGGACAGATGGTGTTTCAGGCCGAACCTGGGATTGGAGAATTTAAATCCAGCCGTCTGCAAATGGTAATCCCGGCCCTGGAGAAGGGGATCTATCTGATCCTCCTGGAAACAGGTTCGGAGCGACTGACAGTGAAAACCGCACATCCCTGAATCCAATCCGCAGTTCCGAAAATTTTCCGCACGCTGTCGCTGAAGCTTTAACGCAGGCGCCCTGACGGCGGATTAGATCTCCGTGGATCGGCAGTAAAATTTTCGATTTTTGGCAACCGCTTCCCTCACGGCTATCAGCTACGACCTGGTAGCTGTTACACCGGCGATCCCGGCTCCCTGGACATCTCCCGCAGAATAATCCTATCCGCGATTCCCGGAAGGTTTTTATGCATCCACACCACCAGCTTTCCCTGGGGAGTGAGAATCAGATCCCTTTCCCGCTTGATGATGGCGCTGGCAATGATTTTGGCCACCCGTTCGCTCGACATCATCCTGGCTTCATCCCGCGGGGTCTCTTCCTGTGCCTCGCCGTTGCGGTTCAGCGCCATGGTCCGGATATTTGATGCCGTAAACCCGGGGTGGACGACCAGCACGTTCAGCCCTTTCTTCATGTTCTCGAGCCGCAGGGTATTGAAAAACCCGTCCATGGCATGCTTGGAGGCCGCATAACCTGTCCGTCCCGGTAATGGAGTGAGCCCCGATATGGATGAGATGCCTACAATGGTACCTTTGTGTTTCAGGATGTGGGGAAGGGCAAACTTCGTGCAGTACACGGCCCCGTAAAAATTGGTATCCATCAACTCTTTAATGACTTTCAGATCGAGCTCCTCAAAGGAAGCCCTCATGGAAATGCCCGCATTGTTCACAAGGATATCAATGCGTCCATATTTGTCCAGGGTGGCATCGATCAGGGCTTTGCAAGCTTCAATCTCCCTGACATCCGTCACAACAGTATGGGCCTCCCCGCTGTTTTCCCTGATCTCGGCCTCCACCTTTTCCAGTTCGTCGCTCCTTCGCGCTGCCAGCACAATCCTGGCCCCCTGCCTGGCAAACTCGAGAGCGCAGGCCTTCCCGATTCCGGAGGAGGCGCCGGTGATAATCACCACCCGGTCATAAAGTCCGGATTTTATCCCCGACAGCCTCTCCTTTTTTCTCGTCCTGGGGAAGATCAGTTTGTACCGCCGGATCAGCTTGCCGCGCAGGCCGGTTTTTTTCAAATATTTTTTTATCTGGTTCAAGAATTCAGCGTATTAAACATGCCATCCAAATATCATTTACAGATATGATTCAAAGGAGCAGATCCATTCTGTCCTCAGATCGGGTACCCAAAAATAAGATTTTTTTAAAATTCCATGCTCCACGAATTGATTAAAATGTTGCCAGTCGCTTTTTTTACCATCATCCCGACTTGACATATATCCCTGTATTTCTTAAATTAGATCCTCCTTTAAACACGGTATAATATGGCAGTCCGTGAAGAGATATATGGAAAGGAAGAATCGGCTCCGGTATGGATCAATGTGAACCGTTATCTCAATTATCTCTTCGGAATCACGGTCATTTCCTTTATTTTGGGAGCGATTACCTACGGTGAGGATTTCTCCTTCTACAAACATGCTTACAGCCATCTCGCCATGGTCCGGACGAAAAACGGAAGTCCGAACCATATCTCTATGGTCATCGTCTCTTTCAGCTTAATGTTGAGTTCCATTATCTGTTTCCGGATTGAAAGGCATTTAAACGGGAAGCATAATCATTGGTTGTTTTCACTTTGCAGTATCGGGTATCTGCTGATGCTTGCTCCCTGTGATATCCTGAATTCGGTTCACGTGATTGGTTCGGCGCTGGTCATTGGTTCATTGTGGTTTTTTACGGTGATCCGGCTGATTCAGCTGATCACATTTACAGGGATATTCAGATTCATTGTGCTTCAGATGCTCCTGCAGGGGACGGTCTTGCCCTATGCTTATATGTACGTTTCCGGCTTTCCCGCAAGACACGCCATGCAGAAGCTGGCACTATTCGGGCTGATTGTTGTTCTGAAAATCGTGGCAGTGAAATCGGTGATGCAGGAGGAGAAACAATTCAATGAACCCTGAACCGGGAACCCTGAATCGGGAAC
>JAFGWU010000039.1 GCA_016936975.1 Bacteroidales bacterium
GCGTTGAATCCGCCGGTGGAAACAAAATTGCTGATCTGAACCGTAATCAGATTTTTCCCTTCCTTCAGTGCGGATGCGGGAATCCGGTAGGTCCGGTCGCGGTTCGGCGCATAGGTTTCAGCTATCTTAAGTCCGTTTACGCAGGTGATGTCATGGTCCTTGATATTGCCAAGGGACAGGGTCAGGTCCTTTCCGGCCCATTCTGGGGGGAGATCGACCGTTTTCCTGAACAGCACACACCCGTTCAGATCAGGGAGACCTTTGTTTTCCCACACACTTTTCCCGTCGATGGTCATCACCGGCCAGGCGGAGTCGTCGGTCTTCGGATCGATCCCTTCAAGAACCATTGGATTGGAGACCAGGCTCTTTAACCAGAGATCCTTTTTGATATCGAAGCTGTCCTCGTATGCACGCAATCCCATGAAGCGTTCTTCGGCGAGCGATTCTGCCTCTCTTTGCTTCCCCTGGAAGAGGAGGGACCGGATTTCCGGGAGCACTTTCCAGGCATTGTCCCGGTGGTAGTCCATGGGCCCGCAATTCCACAGCGTTTCTTCGTTAAACTGGATATGCTCAACAGCCGGCTGTCCGTAAATCATGGCCCCGAGCGTTCCGTTGCCGATCGGCAGGGCTTCTTCCCAGATACCAGCCGGTTCATCGTACCATAATCCGTTAATTGTCTGATCCTGCTTACGGGAGCATCCCGCGGCAATCAGAACGGCGGCAGTGAGCAGAACGGAACGATGAATAAAGCGTTCAGAAAAGGAGTTTCGTTTCATGACAGAGCGTTTACTTATCCAGTTCAATGGCTGCAAGGATAAAGGGTCCGACCCCCTTGCAATCGTTTTTCACAATCCGTTCGGTGGTATAATACTCATAACTTCCGTCGCGGTAGGGATTTCCTCCCAGTCCGCATCCGCCGCAGATATTGACCATGCTGGGCATGCCGTCTTCATCCGTCTGTATGAAATTATCGACCATGTCGCTGAAGGCATCCTCTGCGATGTCATAATAAGATTGGTCGAGAACTCCTTTTTTGGCTCCTTTCGCATAGGTATAAATAAACATGGCGGTTCCGGAGCCTTCCAGGTAGTTCCCTTCGCGGCCGCCCTGGTCGAGGACCTGGTACCAGGAGCCCGATTCGGGGTCGCGGACCTTCAGGACGGCTTCCGAAATATTCTGAAGGATTTGGATCATCTCTCCGCGTTGGGGATGATCTTCGGGGAAGTAATCCAGTATGTCAACCAGTGCCATCATGTACCATCCTGTGGCCCTGCTCCAGAAGTGCGGCGACTGTCCGGTCCCGGGATTGCTCCAGCGCTGTTCACGGCTTTCGTCCCATGCATGGTAAAGCAGTCCGGTTTCCGGATCAAGCGTTTTCTCATAAATCAGGGTGACCTGGTGGGCAACGGTGTCGAACCATTGCGGCTGGTCAAACTCCGCTGCGTACTGTGTCAGGAAAGGCGATCCCATATAGATGCCGTCGAGCCACATCTGCCAGGGATATATTTTCTTGTGCCAGAATCCGCGGGAATGTGTTTTCGGGTGGTTTTCCATCTGGGTTACGAGGGTATCAATGGCCCGCAGGTATTTTTCATCACCCGTTCTTTTATACAGGGTCAGCAGATTCCTGCCCGGATTGATCATGTCGATATTGTAGCTGTTCATGCGGTAAGTCTCAATGGATCCGTCCGCTCCGACGAAATGGTCCATATAGGCTTTCATGTAGTCGGAGTATTTCGAATCGACCGGGCCCAGGCGGTCGATCGCCATACCGAGCAGGGCCAGGTCGTAGGTCCATCTCATGCGGGTTCTTACGTTGTAAAGGCCCAGGGAGTCGTAGCGCGACATTACGGCATCCGCCATCCGGACACTCATTTTTTCCTCTGCCGGGGAGCAGGATATCAGAATAGCGGCAGGTAATAAAAACAATAACTTTTTCATAACCGGTTATTTTTTGAATTGGTGAATATATCTGTTTTTACTGTTGTCCGGGCATTTTATGTGTCGTAACGATCCGAACCGTATTGATAAACCCGAACGGCACATGATAATAGACATCCGTCCACAATTTCAGGTCGGGGTTATCGAGCCGGAGATCGTACCAGTCCCTGTTGCCCGATGGGTCCGGGAATCCTCCCGCACCGGTAAAACTGTTGGGTCCGACCCGGTAGAGGTCGGCCCCGGGGTGATGGTGCGGACCCAGGAGATTTCTCAACGAGTTGGTAATGGTCAACTCCAGCTGGTTCTCTCCCAACCGGATGAATGGCGTGATGTTGACCAGGTATGGTGCCCAGGTCAGAGTATCGACGGGTTGTCCGTTCAGCGTCACGGTACAGACCGTTGCTTCCATCCCGGAGATATCCAGGAAATAGGATTCTGATTCGTTGAGGGAGGCCATGTCAAAGCTCCGGGACAATCTGAATGAACCGGCAAAAAACGGGTATCCCTCAGAGGTCAGGTCCCCTTTGACCACCGGGCTTTCACGGGCAATGGTAAAATCCCGGTAAGCATGCACCGGCCGTTCGGGAAGATAACCTGCATGGTTTCTGTGGGTCTCCCGGGTCATGGAATGGCCGGTTCCCTTCACGGCAAAATCACCGATGAGGTAGATGCTTTCTATCTCGGTTCCGTAACGTTCTGCCTGGTCGCGACTGTCGGGCAGGGGAGCGCGGAAATTCAGTTCCAGGGTGATATGGTTGTCACCCGTTGCAAGGAGGCCCGCAATATCGTCGGCACGGAAGGCAGGATCGATGTAATGTTCATTCCAGTCACCGGTAACGTTTTGGTTATTTACCCGGATTTCCTCATACATGTCGGGCTGTTCAACCACAACCCGGCAGGAGAAAGGCAGGTCGTCGATATGGAAGGGGTATCTCAGGGTCAGAGATCCATTATACTGTTTGTCTGCAAGCCGGTTAAAGATCCCTATCACCGGTTCGGAACCGGAAAACGATTCTCCTCCGTCCAGTGAATATTCCGCAAAATCGAGCGTAAGCGCATTCTGATTGAGTCTTTCTGCCTGCCATTCGTTTTCAAGGAGGAGATATGGTTCGGTATGTGCGGGCAGGAAGCCGGGTTCTGATTCTCTGGCATTTCCGGAGAGTTGTCCTGCTGTAAGCCAGATCAGCGATGAGGAGGGCAGTGTGATTTCAAGTCCCGTTTCAGCATTCCCGCGGGGTTTAACCACCTGTTCCCCGGAGGGATCCCAGAGCAAAACTTCCGTGTCTGTAAGGTATTCGGAACTTATCCTGAATTGTATGGTTTCCGTTCGGGAGATATTTGCAAGGATGATCAGAGAGCCTTCAGGGGAGGTTCTGACCTGCGACCAGACCTGTTCGCTGTCCGGGCCCGTAATGGTAACCTGCGGTTTGATAAAACCGGCCAATTGATTACCAACAGGCAGCGAATCCAGTTCCACTGCAAGCTGACGCAGTTCGGCCAGGGAAGTATTCCCGGCGGTGCCGTTCACAAATACCGGGAATCTTCCGTAATTGAACAACTGTCCGCCATTCCGTGCGAAGGCCAGCAACTGGTTGAGGGTGGATTCCCTGATTTCAATCATATCGGGAAGAATTACCGCCTCATAGTTCATGGCTCCTATTTCCAGCCTGTTGTTTATCACCTTTGCCCGGTCCTGCATGATCTGTTCGTCCCCCAGGTCGTAATCGTAGTGTGCGGCCTGCAGGGATTCCAGCAGGCGGATCAGTTCCGAAGAGAACTCCCCGTCGGCGCGGCCCTTGATGTATTCACTTTCGAGCGGATTCACCACCAGGATCTGCGGATGGTATTTCCCGATCGTGGAGGCATAGGATATCCGTGCCAGGTAATCTTCGAGGTGGTGGTTAAATTTCCAGTAGGGCTGGTGGTATGAGAGTGTGGGAGGATAGTCACGTTTGCGGGCTCCTTTCAGGCTGTAGGCCGAGAGGTGCTGTACGAAGTGATTCACTCCCAGCGCCACGTGCCATCCTGCCAGCCATCGGCGATCCTCAAATCCCAGGTCCTGTCCGCATATCCCAAAGATTTCCGAGGTACGTACCGGCCTGTCGTACTGATTGGCCACACTGCTGAGGCTTTTGGCCGTAATAATCCGTCCGTTTATGGTCAGACCCAGGTGGTCCATCCCGGGCTGCTGCATGTTTCTGTAGTGGAGCATGGCGTTCCCGATCCGGTCGCGCACTTTCCCGAGGGCATCCTCCCCCAGGTAGTGTCCCGTAAATATTGAACCGGTCTGCGCACAGAAGTCGGCAATCTGTTTCGTAAAGCTCTCTTCGAACTGCAGTGCCACCGTGGTGTAGTAGTCGTGCCGAACCTTGCGCCAGCCATTCTTTTCCTCAAACAGCAGGGGAAGACTGTCGGTCAGATCGTAGTCATGCAGTTCTTTAAATTTTTCGGCCACGGAGGGGGACCATGAAAGTGTGCCCAGGCTGGGTGTGCGGCGGTCGAAATAGCGTGCGTGGATATGGGGTTCATCGGTGAAGATTCCTGCCGGCCGCTCCGGGGAATAGTTCTTATACCTGGTCAGGTAAGGCTTGTAGGATACCTCGATGAATTCCCTGACCGCTTCGGGGTTGAAGAGGTCCGTATAGCAGGTGCCGTTAAATATAGGGACTCCCAGTGCGGCCGTATAGCAGATATAGGAATATTTATCGTCCTGCAGAAGGATTTGCGAACCCTCGGGCGGGGGAGTGTTCTTATCCAGCCTGGCAAGACATTTTGCCCTGAACATTTCGTTCTTCAGCGGAATGATTCCCCCGGCATATCCGCTTGGCCATTTATCCTCATCGTAGAACCAGGCATGCAATCCCGTTTCTTCGGCTGTTTTCACGCCGGCATCCATCGCTTTCCACCAGTCGCTTCCCAGGTACTCCGTCAACAGACCCGAGCGGCTGTGAAGATAAAATCCACCCAGTCCGCCCTCATCGAAAGCACGGACCTGTTTTTTTATCTCCGCAGTGTCGAGCCGGTCGTTCAGGGAGTAGAACGCAAAGGAGCGGTATGCTTCCGGAGGATCCAGGAATTTTTCAAACTGTATGACATCGGCATACCCTGCAAGAGAGGGAGCCGGTTCGGGTCCTGAACAGGCGGCGAACATCATCAGAACCAGAACAACGGAAAGAGATGGCCAGAGAGGGGGGTGTTTCAGAAACATAGCGTGCATCGTGTTATTTTTCTGTAAATAATTCTTTCGGACATTTCCCGGGTGGTTCAATATCCTTTAAAACCCGGATTTGTTCAACAGGGAAAAATCATTTTCATTCAAAAGATCAAAATTAATGCTTCCAGGTATTTGACAATAATACGAAAAAAAATTATTTTTATAATGAAAACGTTATCATGAAATCCAGGTTACATTTCACGAAAAGCTTTGATAATTAAATTTCTGTATGGTGAAAACAACACGGTTCTGTTTACATTTTGCATTCAGGTCACAAACCCGGAATGCGATAACGCACACTTTATAATAAGAAAAGACGCATCTTATGGCAAGCATGAATGACATCGCCCGCCGAGCGGGTGTTTCCATAGCCACTGTTTCAAGGGTATTGAACAACAGCGGAAGTGTGAACGAGGCGACTCGGGCCCGGATATTGAAAGCCATCAAGGATCTGAAGTATCAGCCCAGCAGGGTCGCCAAGCGGCTCAGGTCCAAGAGTGTTTCCAGCAATTTGCTGGGCGTTCTCATTCCCGACATCCAGAATCCATTCTACGTGGATGTTTTAAGGGGGATAGAGGATATAGCCTACACGAATAACTATGCCATCATCATGTGCAATTACAGTCAGGATGAAAAGAAGGAGAAGCTTTACCTGGAGATTCTCCAGTCGGAAGCTATTGACGGGTTGATTGCCGCTCCGGCCAATGAGCAGGACGTCCAGCTGAAGAAGATGGTCAGGGAGGGTCTTCCTGTAGTTTGCGTGGACCGGGGGCTTCAGGACGAGGATGTCGATATCGTGGTGGTGGACAACAGGGAAGGCGCTTTTAAAGCCGTGGAACATCTCATTAAATTAGGACGAAGGCGTATTGCGTACATATCCGGTTTGCAGACGATTCCCTCAAGCCGTTACAGGGAGAAAGGGTATCTCGATGCCCTTTCATCCTACCAGATTCCTGTTGTTCCGGAGCTGATCAAACACGGTGATTCAAAGTATGAAGGAGGGCTCGTACTGTGTGAGGAGTTACTGAACCTGCCTGAACCTCCGGATGCTGTTTTCACGGGTAATAATCTGATCACGCTCGGCGCACTGGAGTCCATTCATAAACATCAATTGCGCATACCGGATGACATAGCCATTGTCGGGTTCGATGATATGATCTGGTCGAGTTCGCTGAACCCATCGCTGACCGCGGTCAGGCAGCCTGCCTATGATATCGGCCAGCGGGCGTGTGAGCTGCTCTTACAGCGCATCAGTGAACCCGGCAGAGCCTGTATTAAAATGATCCTTAAAACCGAACTTATTGTAAGAAGGTCGACCTGATCTTTCAATTATTGGTGTGTGGATTTGAAAGAAAAATAAATATTTATATTTTTGCATGTAAACGATAACATACTACAAGTTATTATAGATATTTAAAATATATAGAATGAGTAACTTGTATGATGTAAACGATAATCATTTTAAATAATCCGGCTGCTAATCCTGACGCTTTTTAAAGTTGTTCAGAAGGGATGGAAGTGTAAAGTGATATTATATGGAGATTATCACATTGAGAAATCCGGCCCGGATCGTATTCGGACCGAAGAGTTTTAATCTGTTCATAGATGATTGTGCCGTTGCCGGATTAAAAAGGATCCTCATCGTTACCATCCCGGAACTGCTTCCCTTACTTGAGTCCCGTTTAGAACCGCCAGGGTCCGCAGGATTGACTATCCGGTTTGACAGCAGTATCAGACAGGAGCCTTCCTATGATGATGTTTACCGTATCCTGGATGAAGCGGATTCGTTCGGTGCTGAAGGCATTGTGGGGATCGGGGGCGGAAGCGTTCTGGATACCGCTAAGATTGTCGCGGCACTACTTGGGGGAACCCAGAAAATTCACGAAGTAGTCGGGAATAATCTGATCCACCAAAGAAGCTGTTACCTGGCCTGTCTCCCCACCACATCCGGAACGGGGAGTGAGGTCTCCCCGAATTCAATCCTCATTGATCCCGTGGATAGCGGAAAAAAGGGAATAATCAGCCCGCAGCTGGTCCCCGATTATGCCTGTATTGACCCGGAGCTGACAGTGGGCGTTCCGCCTGCGGTCACGGCATCTACGGGGATGGATGCCCTTACGCACTGTATCGAGGCCTACACCAACCGGTTTGCGCATCCGGTGACTGATATCCATGCACTGGAAGGTTGCCGGCTTATTGCCGGGAGTTTGAAGAGAGCGGTTGAACGTGGCGGGGATATCGAAGCACGCACCCATATGGCACTGGGAAGTCTATACGGAGGGATGTGTCTCGGTCCGGTCAATACAGCCGCCGTGCATGCTCTTGCCTATCCGCTGGGCAGTGTTTACAGGATTCCTCACGGATTATCCAATACCATCATGCTGCCCCATGTCATGCGTTATAATCTGCCGGGTTCACTGAAAAAATACGAGCAGATCGCCCTGGCAATGGGAGCGGAAAAACGGTCTGATCCTGCAGAAACAGCGCTGGAAGGGATAAAGATAATTGAACAGTTGATCCGGGATTGCAATTTGCCGGTACATCTTTCGGAATATGGTATAAGAGAGCAGGAGATTGATAGCCTGGTTGAAGAGGCACTGAAGATACAGAGGTTATTAAAGAATAATCCCAGGGAGATAACTGCCGGGGCGGCAAGGGAAATATATCTGGGGGCATTGTAAGATGAAACAAACAAAAAAATACGAAGGGGTAATTGTACCGATGATTACCCCGCTGACATCGGATTATTTGATCGATGAGCATGCCGTTGAGAACCTGCTCGGGCGTTTTTTCGAGACGGGAATTACTCCTTTTATCCTTGGGACCACCGGAGAGGCGCCGTCGATGTCGCCGGAGCTCAGGAGGGCCATGGTAAAAATGGTACTCCGGGTTGCCGGGGACAGGCACACGGTTTTTGCAGGGATCTCCGGAAATGCATTTTCACATTCCGCAGAGGAAGCCAGCCTTTTCGCCGATTGGGGGATACGGGCTGTGGTGAGCCATCTTCCCTGGTATTATCCCATTGAGCCTGACCACATGTTGCGGTACTTTGAGAAACTGGCCGACCTGAGCCACTGTCCTTTGATTCTATACAATATGCCTGCAACCACCGGGCTTTCGATACCGGTTGAGATTGTCGAGACCCTCAGCCATCACCCTAATATTATTGGAATTAAGGACTCTGAGCGGGATATGGAACGTCTGGATCGATCCCTCTCCCTGTGGTCGGGAAGGGCTGATTTTTCTTTTTATGTCGGCTGGGCAGCCCAATCGGTTTATGGTTTGAGAAGGGGAGCGGCGGGCATTGTCCCCAGCACCGCGAATGTCACTCCCGGACTTTATAAGGAACTGGCTGATGCCGTCGGGCAGGGTCATTCAGAGGAGGCAGAAGCGTTGCAGAAGAGAACGGATTATTACTCATCCCTCTATCAAAAAGGGAGAAAACTGAACCAATCGCTCCCTGCCCTGAAGCTGATGCTGTCGGGACTCGGCGTGTGTGAACCCCATGTGCTTCCGCCGCTTTACAGGGAGCCAGCTGAAAAAGAGAGAGCATACCTGGATGCGGTTCTTCCTGAACTGGAAAAACTTTACGGAAAATGATGAAGCGGGACCACGACATATTGCCGGTTCTGGCTGTTACCATGGGTGATCCGTCGGGCATCGGACCCGAGATTGCCGTTAAGGTATTTTCCCGGGAGACGGTTTACCGGGATTACAGGCCCCTGGTAATCGGCAATGCTGATCAGATTGCTGCAGCCATCGGCTTATGCGGATCTGACATCAGGGTGAGAACGATCCGGCAGCCGGAGGAGGCGAAATTTCAATATGGCACCATTGACCTGATCGATTTGCCTGTCGCACATCCCGAACGGATCAGGGCCGGGGAGATCTCGGCAGAATCGGGCGACATTGCGTTCCGGTCGGTGGTTGAAGGCATCGAACTGGCCAGAAGCAAAAGGGTGGATGCCGTTGTAACCTGCCCCCTCCATAAAGAAGCCATGAACCTTGCCGGTCACCATTTTTCAGGACACACGGAGATTTTTGCCCATTACACCGGCTCGGATAAATATGCGATGTTGCTGGCCGATGAGCGGATCAGGATCATTCATGTGACCACCCACGTCTCTTTGAGAAATGCCTGTGATTTGATTAAGAAAAAAAGGATTATTGAGGTGATCCGGCTGATGGACGATGCGCTTAAAAGCCTGGGTATTGAGAGACCGCAGATTGGCGTTGCAGGATTGAATCCCCATTCAAGCGACGGGGGATTGTTCGGGGATGAGGAAGAAAAAGAGATTATTCCGGCCATTAAGGAAGCGGTAAGTGAGGGAATCCATGCATCGGGTCCCGTACCTCCCGACACGCTGTTTGCCCTGGCTAACGGTGGCCGCTTTGACGGTTGTGTGGCCATGTATCACGATCAGGGCCATATCCCTTTCAAGCTGATGGGATTCCGGTGGGATGAAGCCCGGCAGGTTATGAAAAGCGTCACGGGAGTCAATATTACCCTGGGGCTGCCTATCATAAGAACGTCGGTGGATCACGGCACTGCCTTTGAGATTGCCGGCAAAGGCATTGCAAGTCCCGATGCCCTGTTTATGGCTATGGAATATGCAAAAACATTATATTTGAACAGGAACAGATAACCGGATGATTGCAGTTATTGCAGATGATTTTACCGGCGCCGCGGAGATTGGCGGAATTGGTTTGCGATATGGTTTGAATGTGGTGATTCAGACCTCGGTCGACAACGATGTTCACGCAGATCTGCTTGTCATTGCCACCAATACCCGGTCGCTTGCTCCTGAAAAGGCATCTGATGAAATTAAAAGGATTACCAGGGAATTGCTGGAACTGCGGCCCGATTATATCTACAAGAAACTGGATTCGGTCTTAAGGGGAAATATTGCGATGGAGATCCTGGCCCAGATGTCTGTTATGAAGAAAAAAAAGGCCATTGTCATCGCCGGAAATCCAAATTTAGGGCGGACCATTCAGCACGGCATATTTTCAATCAACAATACCCTGCTGCATGATACTTCATTTGCCAATGATCCTGAATTTCCAAGATCGTCCTCTTCCGTTATTGAACTGATTGGTGAAGTAAATGTTCCCGTTGCCTCAAGGACCATCAATGATGCCCTTCCGCCTTCCGGGATTATTCTGGGGGATATTGCAAACCAGTCGGATCTGACACGCTGGGCAGAACGGATTGACACCGAATCGATTCCCTGCGGTAGTGCCGGGTTCTTCGATGAATTACTGTCCAGGAGATTTGTCAAGACAGGCAGGACTTTCAATGAGACCTGCAGCCTGGGGGAGAAGACCCTGTTTGTGATGGGGAGCCTTTTCCCAAAGAGCGATGCAATGATTCAAAAAATAAACAGTTTCGGATTGGTCAGAAAGAATATGCCGTCGGCGCTTTATCACAATCTGGAGATTATGGATGGAGACATCAAAAGCTGGGCGGATGAAATTATCCGTGAAATCAGGCATGGGTACAAGGTGGTTGTAACGATTGAAAATATGGAAAGCTCCCGTTCGGATTTTTCCAGGAAGATCCGTCGGATTATCGGAAGACTGGTTGAGCTGATCATGGAAGAGGTGAAGATCAAGGACCTCCTGATTGAGGGCGGAGCCACTACCTATGAGATACTCCGGTACCTGGGAATCAAGAAACTCTATCCGTTTCAGGAACTGGACCTGGGGATTATACAGATGAAGGTGGATGAATATCCCGGTTTGTGTATAACGACCAAGCCCGGGAGCTACAGCTGGCCGGATAATGTGGAATTTGAGAATAAAGGGAACAAAATTAAACTCTAATCGCTGTATAGTATGGAACAGGTTATTAGATTGCATGTGGTTGATTACCTGATTATCGCTTTGACTTTCCTTGTATCCATAGCAATCGGGGTGGGTTTTGCCCACAGGCAGAAAGATACCAACAACTATTTCAAGGCCAGCGGACGGTTACCTTCCTGGGCCATCGGATTATCCATACTGGCCACCCTGATCAGCAGTGTTACCTTTCTTGCCTACCCCGGGGAAGGATTTTCCTCGAACTGGATCAGGCTGGTGCAAGGACTGATGGTTCCAATTGTTCTGGTATTTATTATTGGGGTTATTGTTCCCCTGTTCAGGAAAGTCATCCGTTTGAGTGCCTACGAGTATTTTGAAAAGCGGTTCGGGTTCCTGGCACGGCTCTATGCCTCACTTGCCTTTATTCTGACGCATTTTTCAAAAATGGGAACGGTTTTTTACCTGCTTGCCCTGGCCATTTCGGGAATGGTTGGGTACAACACCTTAACAATTATTCTGTTTATAGGAATTATTGTCATCGTGATCACCATGCTGGGGGGGATAGAAGCGGTTGTCTGGCTGGATGTAGTGCAGGGGATCCTCCTGATTGCCGGCGGACTGATCGCCCTGTTCATTATTATTTTTTCGACAGAGGGGGGATTGCCGGCCATCTGGCAGGTGGCCGAAGAGAACGGCCGCATTGGGTTCGGGCCGTTTGACCTGGAATTTGTCAATCTGACCTTCATAGTAATGGCACTGAACGGCATATTCTATGCGATACAGAAATACGGTACAGATCAGACCATTGTCCAGCGTTACCTGACGGCCCGGTCCGATCGGGATGCGGTCAGAGCATCCCTTATGGGCGTTTTGCTCAGCGTTCCGGTATGGGCCCTGTTCATGTTTATCGGCACCGCCCTTTTTGCCTATTTCAAAATTTCAGGCGATCCATTGCCTCCGGATATGAAACCGGATGCCGTCTTTCCCTTTTTCATCATGACCAAACTTCCGGTCGGCATCATCGGATTGATCCTGTCTGCCCTGATTGCCGCTGCCTTTTCCAGTCTCGATTCCGATCTGAACTGTCTTTCGGCGATTTGCACCGAGGATTACTATATGAGGTGGCGGCCGAACAGCACTGAGAAACAGCAGATGTTTGTTAGCAGGCTGTTCATTCTTCTGGCCGGAATAGGCGCTATTCTTGTAGCCTTTTTCTATACAAGAACCGGGGGCAAAGGGGTGCTGGCCATCATCTTTACCCTTTATGCGATATTTTCGGGCGGGATTGCCGGCATGTTCCTGCTGGGCATATTCAGCAAAAGAGCCAACAGGCAGGGTGTTTACATTGGTATTGCAGCCAGTGTCCTGTTCACCTTCTATGCCCTGCTTACTTCCACGCCCATCGGACTGGAAGGAAATGAGCGGCTCATGCTGGATCTTGGAAGTCTGAACTTCACGCATCACAAGTATATGATCGGAGTATACAGTCATGTGGTTCTTGCAGTTGTGGGTTATGCAGCGAGCTTGTTCTTCAAATCCCGGCCCGTAGAGGATACGCTGACCTATTACGGCTGGATAAAACTTCGAAAAAAGGAAGCATTAAAAGGGGGAGATAATTGATACATTCAATGCAATAAAATTGGTTTTATCGCATAATTATGATATTTTAAGCATTTTAACCATTGTATAACCATAATCTTTAAGAAGATGAAAAAGAAGATTTTTACCACTATTTTATCCGGACTTTTGCTTTCCGGCTTTATGAATTTCATGTTTGCCCAGGCAGGGGTTTTTGGAACCGGATGGGGTGAGCCTGCGCCGGGAGAACCCAAGATCATTGAAGAAGACCTGACCGGTTTCCCCTTTTTCCATTCGGATTTCAATCCCAATGAAGGGAACAGCTCGCATACCCTTGAAAAGGCAGGATATAAAGACACTGTCACTTACAGGGTCTGCATCAATTCGACCGATACAATTTTCTATGAGTTCCATGAGTGCGCCTTTGCACCTAACTGGCAGCCGGCTTACGGTTACAAGGACTCGGTGGACGGGGTGGCGTCGGTGGTGCCGGCAGAGGTATCCCGCGGATTTGTGGAAATTGCCCGGTTCGATACAGTTTATGCAAAACCGCCCCTCGATACGGACAGTGGTCACTTTATCATTGACATGAGGCAGGTTGAATATGTGGAGGTGATTCAGTTCACCCATTCGAGCTGCGGCGGTAACAAGCGGGGATTCACGCTTCGCAAATCAACCGACAACGGGATGACATGGGATACCGTAAGGAACCAGGTAGGAAGGTTAACCGGTAATACTCCTGATAATGATTTAACTGCATACGACTGCCAGGAGTCGGCCCATGGCATGGTATGGCAGGATGGTCTTTACCTGTATGACCAGAATGTGATGCTGAAGTTCTCATACTGTATGGGACAAACGCTCAGGATACATGATTTCAGAGCATACGGTTGGGTTCAGCAGGTCGGTGTGGATGAAAAGGAGCTTGAAAAAGTTTCCGTTTACAGCGCCGGAAAGAACCTTTTCCTTTCAGAGCCATCGGATATCGTCATTTTCGATATTAACGGAAGGTTTGTGAAGAAAGCTCTGAATGTGGTGACTTATTCCATGTCGGATCTCCCTGAAGGTCTCTATATTGTAAAGGCCAGAACCGATAAGGGTATTGTCACCAGGAAGATCATGAATCAATAAAATGCTTCGGCATTCCCGGTTCAGCGAATGTCATGCAGAGTGGTTTCTATTACTCTTTCCCGGAAGGAGCCCGGGAGGTAGTTATTGAAACCATAAGCGGGAATCTGTACAGACAGGTCCTTATTTATTTGAAAATCGGCTTTTACGACAAATTAACCTGAAATGAAAAGAAATGCCCCGAATCAACGTTCATCCATGCCTGTGAGCCGGAACTTTTACCGGTCCGGCATGGTATACATCATGCTGTTGTTTTTCATGTTTTCGGTGTTCATGCCGTTGCATGCCCAGCAGTCTGGGAGTTATAATTTAACAGGGATCATTGTGGATACAAACTCGGAACCACTTCCAGGTGTAAACCTCGTTGTAAAGGGAACCACCAAAGGAGCCATAACGGATGTCAATGGTCTGTTCACGATTAATGTATTTCCGGATGACACCCTTATCGTGTCTTACGTGGGGTATGCCACACAGAACATTCCGGTAGGCGGTCAGCGGGTACTGAATGTTATTCTTTATGAGGATTTCACCGAACTGGAAGAGGTGGTAGTCATCGGATACGGCAGTGTGAAGCGTGCGAACCTGGTGGGGGCCGTAGAGAGCATTGCAGCAGATGAGGTTGAGGATATTCCGGCTACCAACCTTTCCACCATTCTGGAGGGCCGGATGGCCGGGGTCCATATCGGGCAGGCCACGGGCCGGCCGGGGGCATCCACAAGCCTTTCGATACGAATTGAGAATACTTATAGTGGTGTCGCTGAACCGCTGTACGTTATTGACGGATTCATCAGGGACAAGCCGACTTTCGATTTGCTTGATCCGACCGAGATTGAAAGCATTTCTGTGCTCAAGGATGCTTCTGCGGCGGTATACGGGGTGAGGGGGGCTTATGGCGTGGTTCTGGTCACCACAAAAATGGGCAAGGAAGGAAAAACCAGGGTGAACTACTCCGGCTCCTATGGTTTATCGGATGTAACACAGCTTACCGAAATGCTGAGTGCATATGATCATGCCCTGATGATCAATGACAGATTGCGGATTACCAATCCCGATCAGAACAGTACGGAATGGTATACGGATGATGAGTTGGAAGCCTTTAAGGATTTGGATTATAACTGGCTGGAACGGGTCTGGAAACCTTCATCCCTCTCCCGGCATACCCTTAACGTCAGTGGTGGATCGGAACGTGTTAAATATTTTGTCGGCGGATCATATTATATTGAAACCGGTAATTTTGAGAACCTGGATGTGAACAAATACAGTCTCAGGCTGGGGTTCGACGTTGAGATCCTTAAAGGAATGACAGCAAGGTTTTCCGCTTCAAACAATAACAAAGGGATCCAGGTTCCGTTTTACAAAGGGGATGATTCCAGCGAACCGATGGAAGATATGTTTGCACAGCTCCTGCAGGCTCCCAGATGGCTGCCGCCTTACATCAACGGATTGCCGGTCGGCCAGGTAGATGATTCCGGTTGGTGGAACCCGGAGGCACTGATCAATACAGACAGCTACAAAAGAAGCAATACCAGGGGCATGGACCTTGGTGTAAACCTTACCTATAAATTTCCGTTTGTCAAGGGTTTGACCGCGCAGCTATCCCTTAACAGGGGTGAGAATCATAATTACGGAAAACAGTATATCATTCCCTACACCCTTTACAATTTCATGACCACGGGCGGACATGGCCATATTGTAACAGACCAGTTGAACGCTGATAATCCAACATTTTACGTGAACAATACTAACAGGATATTCGAGGATTACACATACGGCAACCTTTATCAGATGAATGCCTCACTCTCTTACAACCGGGATTTCGGACTGCATCATTTCGACGGGATGGTGGTTTATGAACAATCGGAATCGTCGGGTTACCAGTTCAGGGCTATGCGGGAAAACATCCAGATTGAGGGAATGGAACTTCAGAAGGCATTTGATCCCGATGCTTCCACGACCTACGGCTGGATGAATGAAAGCGGACGTCTTTCCTCGGTCGGACGATTCAATTATTATTACAATGAAAAGTATATTTTGGAAGCCACTTTCCGTTATGAGGCTTCAGTTAAATTCTCTCCCGATGTACGGTGGGGGTTATTTCCGGCTGTAGCGGTCGGTTGGGTAATCTCAAAGGAGGATTTTTTCAGCAACAATATCAACTTTATTGATTATTTAAAAATCCGTGCCTCCGCCGGTCACATGGGTAATGATTATCTGAGTAACTGGGAGTGGAAGTACAGTTTTGGAGTCGCCGGGGAATACCTGTTCGGGAATAAGCTGGTTAGCGGTATTGAGGCTCAGAATAACGGGCTTGTCAGTACCGGGGTTTCCTGGGAGAAAACCAATTCTTATAATGCAGGGATGGATATCAGACTCCTTGACAACCGGATATCATTGAGTGTGGATGGGTTTTACAAATATACCTATGATATTCTGGCGGCCAGAAATTCTGAAATGCCTACCACAACAGGAATCACCAAAATGCCCGAAGAGAATTACGGAGAAATGAAGGCCTGGGGGTATGATATGAGCATTGGCTATAATGATCGTATCGGTGAGGATTTCCGCTGGTACATCAAGACCAATTTTGAGTTTGCCACAAACCGGGTGCTGAAAAAACCACAGTCGGCGGGAGTCATTGGTACCTGGCTGGATGAGATAGGGAGGCCTGGAAACGGGTATGAAAGTGGTTACGTTGTG
This sequence comes from Bacteroidales bacterium, assembly GCA_016936975.1. Taxonomy (GTDB): domain Bacteria; phylum Bacteroidota; class Bacteroidia; order Bacteroidales; genus JAFGWU01. Next base: position 16,361 of record JAFGWU010000039.1, read on the forward strand.
GATGGGATCATATCCACCCAGGAGCAGTTGGATGCCATACTCGCTGAGAATCCCGGATTCACCATTTTCGGGGATACTGCACAGCTCGGTATGCTGAATTTCCAGGATATCGGCAGACCTGGTAACACGGGGGCCGGTGAATTGCCTTACGTATTTGAGCCCGATGGAAAAGTGGATGACTATGACCAGATGCACATTGTGGTTCCCAACATGCACCTGAACTGGAAGAACTTTCTTCCGTCCAGCTTCACACTGGGCGGCTCATGGAAAGGCGTGAAGCTGGATGCCAATTTCAGCGCACAATGGGGTTTGCACAAAGATATGGTTGACAAGAATGCAAGGAGTGCCCCAACCGCAACAGCCAATGTTCCCTCTTTCTGGAAGGATTACTGGACCCCTGAAAATGCAGTTGCACTCTATCCCAGTCCTGCGTGGGCTGATGATAACCGGAAGTCTTCCACATTCTGGATCAGGAACCGGAAGGAACTGAGGCTAAAGGTCCTGACCGTTTCCTATACCCTTCCTAAATCTTTCAATAACCGTTTCAACCTGCCGGATATACGGGTATTTTTCACCGGCACCAATCTATGGACACCGATCAGTACATTTGACTACAAGGAAGATGCTATTTCAAAGTATAACAGTTATCCATTGATGAAGACCTATAATTTCGGATTGAGTGTATCATTTTAAAACTGCTGAACAATGGAAATCATGAAAAAAATATTGATAATGTTCCCGGTGCTGATTATTGTTTCCCTATCAGGATGTGAAAAAGTGCTGGACAAACAGGATCTCAATGCACTGGATGATGATGTCTGGGAAAGTGTTTCCCTGTCGACTCAGTACCTGAACAAGTTGTACCAGGATAACATGCCGGGCTTTTCCCTGGGCACCAATTCAGGTTATTCGGATGAGACCTTTTACGACAATGATTTTGTTTACGGTTTGCTGATTGAGAGCAGTGTGGGCAATTTCAGTCTGGCCACCTTTAACAAGATCCGGAACATCAATCTGATGATCGAGGGGGTGGAAAGCAGTTCGATTGACGAGGAAAGCAAGAATCTTCTTGGTGCCCAGGCTCATTTTCTGAGGGCATGGCGTTACTGGGAACTGGTAAATCTCTATGGAGGGGTTCCCATGGTGCTGGACGTTCAGGATCCCTGGTTTGATGAACTGAATATACCCAGGAGCAAGACGTCGGAATGTATCGATGCAATTGTTTCCGACCTCGATGAGGGTATTCAGAACCTTCCCGCACGGTATATCAATCCCGACGATTACGGCAGGATAACTAGTGTGGCTGCTGCTGCCATGAAGGGCAGGGTACTCCTGTTCTGGGCCAGCCCCTCATTCAATCCCGAGAATAAAGCCGAACGCTGGCAGAGGGCTTATACCGCTAACCTGGAAGCGAAACAGCTTCTGGATGATGAAGGTTATGGACTGCTGGATGATTTTTCTCAGATCTTCCTGGTGGAGGGTAATGCGAACACCGAGGCGATCATGGTGCGATCCTATGATGATACTTACATCTACGGCGGCTGGGAAGCCTCTGTCCGACCGCCTTCAGGCGGGGGCAACGGCTCAAATGCACCCACATGGAACCTGGTAAAGGCCTTTCCCATGGCAAACGGAATGCTGCCCGACGAAGCCGGTTCGGGCTATAATGCAACCTATTACTGGCAGAACAGGGATCCCCGGTTCTATCATACCATTGCCTATAACGGGTGTGAATGGGAACTGACCGGCAGGGAAGAGACTGTCCAGTGGACCTATTTCCTGAACAGCCAGGAAGACCGCCGGACCCCCTCAACAGGTTTTTACTGCAGGAAAGGAAGTAACCCGGAGATCCATAAAGACAATACAGACAGAACACCCACCGACTGGATTGAAATTCGGTATGCGGAAGTTCTGCTGAACCTTGCAGAGTGTGCCAATGAGACCGACAGGATGAACGAAGCCTATGATCTGCTGAAACTGGTCAGGGAACGTGCGGGAATTGAACCGGGGGCAAACAATATGTACGGATTAAAGGAAAGTATGACAAAAAGCGAAATGCGGGAAATAATCATGATCGAACGACAGGTGGAACTGGCATTTGAGAATAAAAGGTACTGGGATCTCCGCCGGAGAAACATGTATATTGAAAGCCTGGGAGCCTATACGCCAAAATTGAACGGGACCCAGAGAATGGGTATTATCGTGATGCCGAAACCACCGCTTCAGGCTGAGGATATAGACACCATCAGAAATACCATAGATGTCAACTCGGCAGATTATACAACCTATTTTATGGTTATACCAAAAAAACTGGATACACAATATAAAATCAACTATCTCCAGCCCAAGTATAATTTCTTTGCAATTCCGCAAAATATCCTCGACAGGAGCCCTGCAATAAAACAGACCCTGGGTTGGGAGAATGGTGAATTTGATCCGTACGAGGAATAGAGAGTTTCAAAATTGAGAATTACCGACGGGGAAATGATCTGGTGCTCATATGCAATAAAGGATTATTTCATTGTCTGATTATTAACATCATAAATACTATTTTAAACATTATGAGTGCAGAAAGAAGATTGATTTATGTTGGAACAACCCTGTTTTACTTTTTATCTTTTAACCTTTCAGGACAATATCCCTCGGTACCAGGCAATATTAAGCAGGAAACCGAAGTGATAATGCAACGGGCCCAGAAAGCCTCTGATGAAGCATGGGAGAAAGCTTTACCCATCATTAATAAGGAGGCTCTGGAAGGAAAGCCTTACATACCCTGGGCATCCAGGCCAACAGATTTGCCACAGGCTAAAATCCCGGCGTTTCCGGGAGCAGAAGGAGGAGGTATGTACAGTTTCGGAGGCCGCGGCGGAAAGGTAATCACGATAACCAGTCTGGAGGACAGCGGCCCGGGCACATTAAGGGAAGCCTGTGAACAGGGCGGCGCAAGGATCGTGGTATTTAATGTATCGGGGATTATTCGGATTAAAACCCCCATTATCATTCGTGCACCCTATATTACCATTGCCGGACAGACAGCACCCGGTGACGGGGTGTTGGTGGCCGGCGAATCGGTCTGGGTAAACACCCACGACGTAGTCATTCGTCACATGCGATTCAGGAGAGGAGAAACTAACGTGGGCAGAAGGGATGATGCCCTGGGGGGAAATCCGGTCGGAAATATTTTGATCGACCATGTTTCTGCCAGCTGGGGTTTGGATGAAAATATTTCGTTTTACAGGCATATGTATGACCCGGGGAACGGCAAACGGGTGAAGCTCGGTACGGTAAATCTGACCATCCAGAACAGCATCTCCTCGGAGGCACTGGATACCTACAATCATTCCTTCGGGAGTACCCTTGGCGGAGAAAATGCTTCATTCATGAGAAATATATGGGCCAATAATACAGGGAGAAATCCATCCATTGGATGGAACGGGGTATTTAATTTTGTCAATAATGTCCTCTTTAACTGGTGGCACAGAACGGTTGACGGGGGTGACTATACGGCGCTCTATAATATCATCAACAATTATTATAAACCCGGTCCGGTTACACCTGAGAACAAACCTGTAGGACACCGTATCCTGAAACCGGAGACAGGAAGGAGCGAGCTGGGAAGGCTGGTGTTCGGAAGGGCTTATGTTGATGGCAATATTGTGGAAGGTAATGAAAAAGTGAGTGCGGACAACTGGGATGGAGGAGTCCAGGTTGAGGATCTTCCAAATACGGGTAAGTACAGGGATCTCATCAGGGTGGACGAGCCGTTTCCCATGCCTTTTCTTACCATACTTCCGGCCGAAGAGGCATACGAATATGTGCTGGAGAATGCCGGAGCCACCTTCCCGAAACGGGATGCCGTGGATGAACGCATTATAAACCAGGTGAGAACCGGTGAAATTCATTACCCCGACAGTATGGAGGTTCAGACCGGTTCGGAATACATCAGGCGCCGGCTTCCCGCTGATTCCTATAAAATGGGAATCATAATCGATCCTCTGCAGGTTGGAGGTTATCCTGAATATAAAGGAACACCCTACAGGGACAGCGATGGGGATGGCATGCCCGATGCATGGGAAATTAAATATAAAAAACTCGGACTGGATCCGAATAATCCCGGAGATGCGAATGTGGATTGCAATGGTGACGGATATACCAATATAGAAACTTATATCAACGGGATGGATCCGGAAAAAACAGTAGACTGGACCAACCCTGAAAATAATTATGATACCCTGAAGGAAAACGGCGGTGTTGGATATAATTAATGCTGATTGAAAATATGGATGGCAGGAAGAAGTTAAGACAGGGATGTTTTTTACTGGCATTAATGGCTATTGCCGGAATTCAGCAACTCTGCGCCCAGCCGGATGGTGTTGAGGATATTGATTACTGGAATGTTGTGTCCGGGAGGGCCCGGAAGATCGTTTCGGGAATGGGTCTGTCCGCTGTTCAGAAGGCTGAAAAAGCAGGGGAATTGATAGCCCTGCAATATTATAATCTGAGGAGTCTGCACGACGAGAGGGATGGCCTGGTTTCTGAAACCGGAAGGAGCGTTGGGATAAATCCTGCCAGAAAGGAAAGAATTACCGGAAGGATAAAAAGGCGGACTGACAGGCGTATTCAAAGGCTGCATCAGGAGTTTATAAAAGATTTATCAGCTGTTCTGGATCCCGGATTAATTGAAATGGTTAAAGACGGAATGACCTATGGGCTTCTGGATCATACCTACAATGCCTATCTCCGGCTTTTGCCCGACCTCACTGAATTACAAAAGAAAAAAATCAGGGAATGGCTGGTGGAGGCGAGGGAAACCGCTATGGATTCGGGCAGTTCAGAGGAGAAACACGCCTGTTTCCGGAAATACAGGGGAAAAATAAATAATTATCTTTCTGAAGAAGGTTATGATCTGAAACAGGCTGAACGGGAGAATGCGAAGAGTCAGGCCACCTGGTAAGTAAAGGCTTTTTATCAAGGGATAAACATGCAGGAAACGAATGATGGAATCCAGAAAATTTTCAGGCAGCCTTAAAAAAGGCATTTTTGGTTTTGTACTAATGGTATTGCCGGTATGTGGCGTCCTTTTCGCCCAGGAAGTTACCGAAGTGCCAAAATTTTCAAGGATTTCCGGAGGGTATTTGAACCCGGTGCCGGATCAATACGGGAACCGGATCCCCGATTTTTCATATTGTGGTTATAAATCCTCGAATGTTCCTATTCCCGATTTACCGGTCACTCTTGTTGTCCCGAGACCGGAGGAGGATGCAACGATATTGCTGCAATCTGCAATTGATCATGTGGCTTCTCTAATCCCAGGCCCGAACGGATTTCGCGGGGTTATTCTGCTGGAACCGGGCATTTACAGACTTAAGGGCAGATTAACCATTCGTGAATCGGGGATCATTATCAGGGGAAGCGGGATGGATGAACAGGGAACGACTTTGCTTGCTGAAGGAGTTGACCGGATGACCCTGATTCGCATTTCAGGAAAAGATGACCGCCGGGCTGGTCCTGAATATGATATCAAAGACAGTTTTGTTCCTGTAAATGCTTTTCAGTTCAGGATATCTGATGCACATACACTCAGTTCCGGGGAGCGGATCATGGTTCAGAGACCATCCACGCCTGAATGGATTGATCTCCTCGGCATGAATGAATTCGGGGGAGAAACCGAATGGCTTGGCTGGAAACCCGGTCAGAGGGATATCTGCTGGTACCGGACGGTTACCGCGGTTGACGGAGACATGATAACCGTCGATGCTCCTCTTACCATGTCTCTTGATAAAAACTTTGGAGGCGGCAAAGTGATTCCGTTTAAGTGGTATGGACGGATCAGCCATATAGGGATTGAGAATTTGAGGTTACAATCGGCGTACGACCGGACAAATCCAAAGGATGAATCGCATTGCTGGATGGCGGTTACTTTTGAGAATTGTGAGGATTCCTGGGTGCGCCAGGTCCGGTTCAGGCATTTTGCAGGTTCTGCTGTAGCCATTTATGAAACAGCAGGAAAAATTACAGTTAAGGATTGCATTTCGGAGTCACCTGTATCCGAGATTGGGGGAGGGCGCCGCTATACCTTCTTTAATATGGGTCAGCAATGTCTGTTTACCGGCTTATACTCCGAAAACGGGTACCATGATTTTGCAACCGGGTTCTGTTCCGCCGGACCAAACGCTTTCGTGGAGTGTGAATCCGGAAATTCATACAGTTTCAGTGGTGCCATCGACAGCTGGGCCACAGGGATATTGTTTGATATCGTGTCCATCGACGGAAACAGGCTGAGTTTTAAGAATCGTGGTCAGGATGCGCAGGGTGCCGGATGGTGTGCGGCCAACTCGATGTTCTGGCAGTGCTCGGCCAGCTGGATTGATTGCCACAGGCCGCCGACGGCCTTTAACTGGGCGTATGGTTCATGGGCCCAGTATACCGGTGACGGGTACTGGGAAGAAACAGACAGTCATATTTCTCCGCGCAGCCTTTTCTATGCCCAGCTTGCACAGCGTTTGAACCTGCCCCTGGACTCTTTCAGAAATGAATACAGGCCCGCACTGGGCGGGTCCACCACATCACCCTCCCCCGAGCTGGCCGAAGAGATGACCCGCCTGGCTTACGAAAACGCATTCACTGTTAAGGATTATATTCTTACAGCACCGGTAAGGGACCCTATCTCTGCAGACCGAAGCAATGCTGATGTATTTGACAGAGTAAGTGCCGCGGAAGAGAATTCCAGTGTTGAAGAGAGAAAAAGAGTTGGGATTCTCAACGGCGTAATTTTCAGTGACGGACTTGTGTTAAGCGGCGGACGAGCCAGTGTTCCCTGGTGGAGGGGTGATCCGAGGCCCTATGCCGCCCGGGTTGCCCGCCCTGCTATCACCCGGTTCGTTCCGGGCAGGTACGGACATGGTTATACCGACGACCCGGAACAGGTTTGTACCATCCTGAAAGCAGGAAATATGGCCGGACTTGAGCATAATTACGGTCTCTGGTATGACCGAAGGAGGGATGACCATCAACGCATCAGAAGAATGGATGGGGATGTCTGGGCGCCCTTCTATGAACTTCCATTTGCCAGGTCGGGGATTGGCATCGCATGGGACGGATTGAGCAGGTATGACCTCACACAATATAATCCATGGTACTGGAGCCGGCTAAAAGCCTTTGCGGATGCGGCAGAGGAAAACGGACTGCTGCTCTTACAGCATCATTACTTTCAGCATAATATTCTGGAAGCAGGGGCTCATTATGCTGATTTCCCATGGCGTTCGGCTAATAACATCAATGATACCGGTTTCCCGGAACCTCCGAATTATGCCGGCGACAAGAGGATATTCATGGATGAACAATTTTACGACATCGGACATGAAGTCCGACGCAATCTTCACAGGATGTATATCCGGAAGTGTCTTGAGAATTTTGCCGGGAACAGCAACGTTATTCACCTGGTCAGTGCCGAGTACACAGGTCCCCTGCATTTTGTGCAGTTCTGGCTGGATGTGATTGCAGAGTGGCAGGAAGAAACAGGGCATGATCCACTCGTTGCCCTCAGCACTACAAAGGATGTTCAGGATTCAATTCTTGCCGATCCGTTGCGCTCCGGTGTTATCGATATCATTGATATACGTTACTGGGGTTACCGGACCGATGGGACCCTGTATGCTCCTGAAGGCGGGAAGCATCTCGCTCCCAGGCAACATGCCAGGCTGGTGGACCCCGGCAGGAGGGGATTTGAAGAGGTTTACAGAGCAGTCAGGGAGTATCGCGTCCTTTATCCGGACAAAGCGGTGATATATTCGGAGAATTCCGGTTCAGACCAGGGATGGGCCGTAGTCATGGCGGGTGGGTCCCTGCCACAGTTGCCTGCAGACCTTTCAGATGAATTCCTGATAAATATGGGAACCATGGAACCGGTTGAATCCGGCAGGGATGATGGAGAGGAGTGGATCATGAGAAACAGAAAAGGTGATATGATTATATACTACAACTCTCCGGATTACAGGTTACCGGATTTGAATCTTTTGAAAAGAAGAAAGCAGGTCGAATGGATCGATCCTCTGACCGGTGAGACTATCTCCGGGTTCCGCAATGTCCTGGGAAGGGGACGGACCGTGATCGAGCGTCCCCGGAAGAGTCCGGTTGTGCTATGGTTACATTAAAAAAAACAAAAGTTATGGGTAAATTCTATTTAGCTATTGCATTCATTATGACACTCTGCCTCAGTTGCAGTAATGAAATTGAATCGAATCGCCTGGGCAGGCTCGAAGTGTCTGAAAATGGCCGATTCCTCCAGGACGAAGACGGCAATCCTTTTTTCTGGCTCGGAGATACAGGGTGGCTGTTATTCACAAAGCTGAACAGGGAAGAGGCAATAGTCTACCTCGACAACCGGGCAGAAAAGGGCTTCAATGTGATACAGGCCTCATTGGTTCATGGTATTTCGGCAAAAAACAGTTATGGAGATTCTGCACTGCTGAACCGGAATATCGCAATGCCGGTAATAACGGAAGGGAGTTCATTTGAAAATGAGGCAGAATATGATTACTGGGACCATATTGACTATATCATCAGGCTTGCTGAAGAAAGGGGATTATATATGGCCCTGATCCCTGTATGGGGTTCAAATGTGAGGGCAGGATTGGTCAGCAGGAAACAGGCAGAGACCTACGCATCGTATATCGCAAATCGATACAAAACTTATTCCAATATCATCTGGCTGAATGGCGGGGATGTGCCCGGAAGTGATTCAACGGAAGTTTGGAATATCATCGGAGAGACCATTCAGAAAACAGACCCCGATCATCTCGTGACCTTTCATCCCAGGGGCCGTATGCAATCCTCCATGTGGTTCCATGATGAGGAGTGGCTTGATTTCAATATGTTCCAGTCGGGTCACAGGCGTTATGACCAGGATGATACGGAACTGAACTACGGAGAGGATAACTGGCGTTATGCCATGGCCGATTATAACCGGGTCCCGGTTAAACCTACCATTGACGGGGAACCATCCTATGAGGGCATTCCCCAGGGACTTCATGATCCGGAGGAACCCTACTGGACCGATAATGACGTCCGTCGTTATGCCTACTGGTCGGTATTTGCCGGATGCTTCGGATTCACCTACGGACATAACAGCATCATGCAGTTTTATAAGCCAACGGACCGCCGGCCGGCCTATGGTGCAAAGATTTACTGGACAGAAGCCCTGGACGCCCCCGGTTCCTCTCAGCTGCAACACCTCAAAAGTCTTATGCTGTCGCGGCCTTATTTCGAGCGGGTCCCTGACCAGTCGCTGATTGCAGGAGATGAAGGCGAGAAATACCACAGGCTCATGGCCACTGCCGGTAAAAATTATGCCTTTGTGTATACCTATAACGGAAGGAATATTTCAGTGAGTGGCGGTGCGATTCCATCGGACAGTTTAACCGCGAACTGGTTCAATCCTCGCAATGGAGAGATGAGCCTGATAGGTCGTTATAAAAACAATGATATACCAGAATTTGATCCCCCCGGGGAGATAACTGATGGAAATGATTGGGTGTTGGTTCTGGATTACCATAATTGAAAATTTTAAGCATATGATCAGGAGATATCTATTTTTTCTGTTTTTCCCGGTGCTCATGTTTTCCTGTCAGGACAAACAGGAGGTATACATGTTCAGTACATTTCGTGAACCTGCGACCGAGGGACTTTATCTTGCCTACAGCCTGGATGGCTATCAGTGGAATGATCTGGGCGGGCCCTACCTGGTTCCGGAGGTGGGGAACCAGAAAGTGATGCGCGATCCCTCTGTAGTAAAAGGACCGGACGGCACGTTCCATATGGTATGGACCTCTTCCTGGCAGGGAGACTCCGGATTTGGTTACGCCTCATCAAAGGATCTGGTTCACTGGTCGGACCAGAAGTTTATTCCGGTTATGGCGCATGAGCCCGCCACGGTGAATGTCTGGGCGCCTGAATTATTCTATGATGATGAATCGGGTCAGTACATCATTATATGGGCTTCCACCATTCCGTTCAGATTTGAAAAGGGGATGGAGGAGGAAAGAAATAACCACCGGATGTACTACACCACCACAAAGGATTTTGAAACTTTCTCCGAAACGAAACTCTTTATCGATCCCGGGTTCAGTATCATTGATGCCGTCATCGTAAAACGGGATCAGAATGATTATGTGCTCGTTCTGAAGGACAACACCCGTCCCAACAGAAACCTTAAGGTAGCATTCGGTTTTTCCCCGCTTGGGCCCTATTCCAATATATCCGAGCCTTTTACCGTGCAGTTTACAGAAGGGCCCACCGTTTTGAGAATAAAGGATGAATACCTGATTTACTTCGATGCCTACCGAAGTAAAAATTACGGTGCCGTGAGAACCAGAGATTTCAAAACTTTTGAAGACATTTCCGATAGTATCTCACTGCCGGAGGGCCATAAACACGGAACCATCTTCAAGGCCGATATGAAGATCCTTAAAGCCATTCAGAAGGGGAAGGAAGCACAGGAGCAGAAGCTGGATACCATCAGGTACACCGGGCATACCCTGAATAACGTGGATTACCATCACGGACAGTTAAGCAATGCAGTTGGCGTACATAATATACAGGTTTTAAGAGCCAACAGGGAACAACCTGAATTTGCGGAAAATTATGGCTGGACCTACAACCATGCACCGATGCTGGCTTATTGGAACAATACTTTTTATCTGCAATATCTCAGTGATCCTGTCGGGGAGCACATCCCTCCGGGTCAGACGTTCCTGTCAACCTCAGAAGATGGTTATGCCTGGAGCCGACCGGTACCGCTCTTTCCTCCCTATAAAATTCCCGACGGCACTACCAAAGAGGGTGAAGAGGGCGCTGCAAAGGATTTATATGCCGTGATGCACCAGCGCAATGGGTTTTATGTTTTCGAAGCCAGCCGTCTTTTAACATTTGGATATTATGGAATATCCCTGCATGAAAGGGACAGTCCGAATGACGGCAAAGGCATCGGAAGGGTTGTCAGGGAAATATACCGCGACGGCACCTTCGGTCCGATCTATTTCATACGTTATAACAAAGGATGGAATGCCGGCAATACCGATTACCCGTTTTTCCGGGAGAGCCGGGACACGGGATTCGTAAAGGCCTGCATGGAAGTGCTGGATAATCCCCTGATGATGCAGCAGTGGAATGAGGAATCGGATCGGGATGATCCGCTGATTCCGATGAACGAGGAATATAAGGCTTTCTGCTATTATCATCTTCCGGATGGCAGGGTTGTCGGATTGTGGAAGCATGCACTCACTGCAATGAGCCTGGATGAAGGGAAAAACTGGACAAAGCCCATCAGGGCGCCGGGATTCGTTAATTCAAACGCCAAGATCTGGGGTCAGCGGACCTCTGATGGCCGTTATGCGACCGTGTACAATCCTTCGGATTTCAGGTGGCCCCTTGCCATTTCGGTGAGTGAAGACGGACTGGAGTACAGGAACCTGCTGCTTGTTAACGGAGAAATAACCACCATGCGATACGGGGGTAACTATAAATCATACGGTCCGCAATATGTTCGCGGCATCCTGGAAGGAAATGGTACTCCCCCGGATGGAAACCTCTGGGTTACATACAGTATGAATAAAGAAGATATCTGGGTTTCTTCCATAGCCGTTCCGGTTACAGATACGATAATCCAACATGTGGATGAGGTATTTGAGGAAATGAAAGAGGGAACCGAACTGGATTCCTGGAATATTTACAGTCCACAATGGGCCAGGGTGGAGATGACGGAGGATACCGACGGCTCAAGGGCGCTTCTGGTCTCAGACAGGGATCCTTTTGATTATGCAAAGGCAGAGCGCAAATTCCCCGGATCAAAAGCGGTCGAGGTCGAGTTCGTGGTATCCCCGGCACAGAATGATCATGGATTGCTTCATGTTGAATTGCAGGACAGAAAGGGAATGCCGGCTCTCCGGCTGATTTTTGACAGTGACGGGAGAATGAAGCACAAGGCCGGTTACAGGTTCAGAAATATTATGAACTATGATCCCGACAGGGAGTATAAAATAAAAATCGAAGCCTGGACCCATAATCGTTTTTATAATATTTATGTTGACGGGGAACAGAAAACCAGCGGATTGTTCTTCCAACCGGTTCATTATCTTGACAAGATAACCTTCCGCTCAGGGGAAATCAGGAGATTTCCCGATGCGGATACCCCGACGGACCAGAAGTTTGATATCCGGCAGAACGGACCTCCTGTCCAGGAAGCACGGTACTTCATTAAATATTTAAAAACACGTACCATAGAGTAATCGGAAAAAAGGAGAACAAACATATGAACAGGTTAATATATAAAATCAGATTGATCATTCCTGTCCTGTTACTTTCAGGAATCCTTTGGGCTCAGCCGGTCGCTTTTCCGGGGGCGGAAGGGTTCGGCAAATGGGCAACGGGGGGGCGCGGCGGTGAAGTGGTTGCAGTTACGAATCTGCTGGATGATCCGGCCAATCCGCCGGAAGGTAGTTTCCGCTGGGCGCTGGACCAGGCTTATGAAACGGTTGAACACCCTGCTCTTCCGGGAGTGTTTATTGATGTGCCGCTTCCACTGACCATTATTTTCAGGGTTTCGGGTATTATTGAATTACAGGATGAGCTGACAATTCAGCGATCGAACCTGACCATAGCGGGGCAGACTGCACCGGGAGACGGCATTTGTTTTAAAGGGCACTATGTTTCAATCAGCGGCGGGGGTACAGCCGGAATACAGAAAAATATCATTCTGAGATACCTCAGGTTTCGTCCGGGAATTGATATTGATCCTGATGATCTTGCAGGAGGAATAGCCGGACTTGGAGTGGAAAACTGCGAAAACATCATCGTCGATCACTGTTCCTTCAGCTGGGCCAACGAAGAGTGTGCCATTTTTTACGATAATAAGTATGTAACCGTCCAGTGGTGTATTGCCAGCGAGGGCCTTTACGATGCCGGTCATGCCAAGGGTGTCAGGTCCTATTGCGGAGTCTGGGGAGGTCAGTATTCCTCCTTTCACCACAATCTGATTGCCCACAATAAAAGCCGGACCATCCGGTTTAACGGGGCACGTGCGCATGATAAGGAAGCATTGGTGGATTACAGAAACAATGTAATTTACAATTGGAACAGCATAGGTGCCTGCTACGGCGGAGAGGTAGATCTCACCGGGGGATTTTCACATGCAAACATGGTGGGCAATTATTATAAACCGGGACCGGCCACCCCGTCCACACTCCGGTTTGTTTCCCCGAGCTATAATTCCGAAAAAGCCAAAGGCGTTGGAAAATGGTTCCTGGAAGGCAATTTCATGTCGGGTGATGAGAATAAAACGAATGATAACTGGCTGGGAGTAAGCCTGGGTGAGGTCCCGACGGCTTTGCGGGATGATGCCCGATCCGATATTCGGTTCAGGGTGGATGAACCTGTGCCGACACAGACTGCAGAGGAGGCTTATAACGCTGTTCTCGAAAAGGCCGGTGCAGCCTTTCCAAGGGATGTCATTGATGCACGAATCGTAAATGAAACGTTTACAGGCACGGCCACCGGTACCGGGGTGATTGGAAATGGCATCATCGATGATCCCGCAGTTGTTGGAGGGTATCCTGAATATAATACTCATGACGTTCCCGGTGACCAGGATGAGGACGGTATGGATGATGCATGGGAACGCCTGAACGGACTGAATCCTGAAGACAGGGAAGAACGGAATATCCTTAACGGGGAGGGTTATACCATGCTGGAGGTTTACCTGAACAGCCTGGTCGGGGATCTTACCCTGATACTGCCCCCCGTGGTTCACATCAAGGGAATAGATTTGTCTTACTGCGCCGGAGATGTTGCGGATATGCTTCTTGGTTCTCCTGAAGGCGGGATGTTTCAGCCGGCAGATTGGATTACCATTCTCGGCGGGGATACGGCAATGTTTGATCCCGCAGTAGCAGGAGATTATGAGGTAAAATACATCTATGATGATGGTGCGGGACGTAAAGACAGTATCATTGAAACGATTACCGTTCATGCTTTGCCTGAGGCCACTATCAGCGGGCTTGAAGATTCATATTATCAGGATCAGGCTTTCATTACAGTAACAGGAAACCCTCAAAACGGAGCGTTTCTTGAGTGTGACGGAATAGTAAACCCGGGAAATGATGAATCCCTTTTTGACATTTCTGAACAGGGAGAGTACACCATTCTTTACCGGTACGTTGATGGATTCGGTTGTGTGGATACTGCCGAGGCGACTACGGTCATAAATCCCCCGGTTGCACTGGAAGTCAGTGAAGCGGGCAGAGGAATTGAAATCTTCCCAAATCCGGTGGGTAATGCCATCAGGATCAAATCCGATTATAAAATTACCAGGGTCTGCTTCTATGATTCCTCCGGATTGAAAGTCAGAGAAATAAAAAAATCAGATATCGACGTGATTGATACCGGCCATATGAAAGGCGGCGTATATTATCTGCATATATACAGGGGGGATGAACTGGCAGTGAAACGGATGGTAAAAATATAATCCTTCTTCGCCGGGATGTGCCGGGACTTCGGCAGACGGGGAGGAATAGGTTAAATGGGTTTCGCCGGGCTTTTTAACCCGGTTTCAGAGTTCTTTAAGTCAGGTACAGCGCTCTGAAGGCCGTGTTCAGCGTTTTGAAGAACACACTGTTTGCCGAAACAGGTCGCTTTTATATAGAACAACGTGTTAATAAGATAAAAAATGCATTACCGGTTATTAAGTATTCTGTTTACATCACTGTTCATTTCAGGCTGTGGTTCTGAAGGGGACAGCCAGGGCGGGGAACCCTACATCCTGCGGTTTGATGATTTCAGGCATTATGTGGAATATTTCAACAGGATGGAAGATGAAAATGTTGTCAATGCGGTCCCAAACGCACAGGCATGGGAATGGATGACCGGCAACATTCCGTTATTTGAATGTCCGCAGGATAATTTCGAGGAGATCTATTATTACAGATGGTGGACGATCCGTAAACATATAAAGGAGACGCCCGTAGGCTATATACTCACTGAATTCCTGGTCGATCGATCCTATGCGGATAAATACAACATGATCAGCTGTGCCCTCGGGCATCATATTTATGAGATGCGGTGGATTCATGATCCGGTTTACCTTGATGATTACATTCATGCATGGTACAGGGGAAATGATGGCGGGCCGATGGAACGGTTGAGAAAATTCAGCAGCTGGACGGCTGATGCCATTTATAACAGGTACCTGGTAAATGGTAACCAGGATTTTCTCCTGGGAATGGCTCCTGATCTCGAATGGGAATATCGTGCCTGGGAGTCTGATCACCGTCTCGGCAATGGTTTGTTCTGGCAGTATGATGTGAGGGACGGTATGGAAGAACAGATCAGCGGCAGCCGTCATGAGAAAAATGCCCGGCCAACCATCAACAGTTATATGGCTGGAAATGCCGTTGCCCTGGGACATATCCTTGACATGGCAGGAAAAAAGGAAAAGGCACAGCTTTATTATGCGAAGGCTGACACCCTGAAGGCTTTGACAGAGCAGAAACTGTGGAATCCCGGGAGTGCATTTTTTGAAGCACTCAGGGAAGACGGAAATCATGCCCGGGCGAGGGAGGCTATCGGATTCATCCCATGGTATTTCCATTTACCATCAGATGGTTTTGAGCAGGCCTGGTCACAATTGATGGACCCTGAAGGGTTCCTGGCGCCTTTCGGACTGACGACAGCAGAGAGGAGACATCCGGAGTTCCGGACCCATGGCTGCTGCAACTGTGAGTGGGATGGTGCGGTATGGCCTTTTGCCACTTCCCAGACCCTTACGGCACTGGCCAACCTGCTTAATGATTATCAACAGTCCGTTGTAAGCGCTGAGGATTATTTCAAACACATGGAACTGTATGTGGAATCCCAGTATTACCGCGGACGGCCTTACATCGGGGAATACCTGGATGAAAGGACCGGCTACTGGCTGAAGGGCGACCAGGAGAGAAGCCGGTTCTACAACCATTCAACCTTCAATGACCTGATTATAACCGGACTGGTTGGACTGAGACCGTCAGCGGATGATGTCGTTGAGGTAAATCCGTTGATTCCTTCTGACCGGTGGGATTGGTTCTGTCTTGACAATGTTTTGTATCACGGCAGGATCATCACCATATTGTGGGACCGGGACGGAACCAGGTACAATAAGGGAAAAGGATTTTTTATATATGCAGATGGCAGGGAGATTGCCTCTTCCGATCATCTTACAAAACTATCGGGAAAACTAAAGGAATAAATACAATACAACATCGAAATTATGAAAAATTTACAGCTACTGTTTATACTGGTGGTTATTGTTCTGGCCGGCTGTGCTTCCGGTGAGGAGAGGTGGAAGAAAGGGATTGTCTCGGAGACCTTTATTTATGAAGAGGCCCCGTTCCCATCTTGTCATGCCGCAACCATCGAGGAAACACCGGAAGGATTGATTGCAGCCTGGTTCGGAGGTACGCATGAACGGCATCCTGATGTTTGCATCTATACGAGCAGATACGTTGACGGAGCCTGGACGGAGCCGGTTAATACAGCCGATGGAGTGGTAAATGATACCCTTCGCTATCCAACCTGGAACCCGGTTCTTTTCCAGGTGCCGGAAGGAGCGTTGTGGCTGTTTTACAAGGCAGGGCCCAGTCCTTCCACATGGAAAGGATATATGAAAACGTCAAACGATGCAGGGAAGACATGGAGTGAGGTAAGAGCGCTGCCGGAAGGATTTATCGGACCGGTAAAAAACAAACCCGTTCAGCTCGAATCGGGAACGATTCTCTGCGGAAGCAGTACGGAGGGGGATGCCTGGCGCATTCACATGGAAGCCACCGATCCTGAAGCAAAAGAGTGGGCGAAGACAGGGTTTATGAATGACGGAAAGACCTTTCAGGCCATCCAGCCCACCATTCTGCAGCACCCCGACGGTGTTCTGCAGATACTTTGCCGCAGTAAAAACCGTGTGATTGTTGAATCCTGGTCCTATGACGATGGCAAGACATGGTCGTTATTTCAGGAGTCGGATCTGCCAAACAATAATTCGGGATTCGACGGGGTTACACTGAGTGACGGTAGGCATGTGCTGGTATATAACCATGTAAAAACCCCGGCCAATGCCGGTAAAGGGTACCGGACGCCGCTCAATATTTCTGTTTCGAAGGATGGTAGAACATGGTATGCGGCAGCGATTCTTGAGGATTCGGAAATCAGTCAGTATTCCTATCCGGCCGTTATCCAGGGCAGTGACGGCATGCTCCATATTGTGTATACCTGGAGAAGGGAGAAGATAAAATATGTCAGGGTGGATCCGGATAAACTGAAGCTGTCGCGGATAATGGATGAGAAATGGCCATCAAAATAATCCACTATGAAAAGAGCTTTCATCATATTCTTTATTTTCCTAATTCATTTTACCCTTCCGGGACAGAATTCTGATAACGGGTATTCGGAAGAATTAAAAGCTGTTCTGGAAGAGGTGGAACGAAGGTTCGATGTCGACCTGGATTATCGGGCAGACCAGGTGGAAGGAATGATCCTTACCAATGCCTGGTACCGGTTCCGGCCCGATCTTGAGAAAACCCTCACCAATATCCTCTTTCCTTTCGACCTGGCCTTCAAGAAAACCGGACCCGGAAGTTACAGAATACGACCTTACAGGTACAGTGAGATGACGGTTGAGGATGGCCGGGAACTGCTGGATTTCCTTTCAGTGAAGTATACAAACCTTGAGGAGTGGAAGCTCAGGAAGGGAGAGCTCAAATCCTGCATGATGCAATCCATTGGCCTTTCCCCGATGCCAGAGCCGACAGGAACACCGCCCATCATCACAAACAGGCGATCGTATGATGACTATTCCATTGAAAATATTGCCCTGGAAACCCTGCCGGGTCTGTACGTATGCGGATCCGTCTATAAGCCGGCAGGGAAGCTGAAAAGCGTGCCTGTGGTGCTCTGTCCGAATGGTCATTTTCCCTCCGGACGCTATTATCAGGATATACAGGTTCGCTGTGCCATGCTGGCCAGGATGGGGGCTCTCGTCATCAATTATGATCTGTTTGCGTATGGTGAATCATTACTTCAGTTTGATCCTGAAGATCATCACCGGAGCCTGGCAATGACGGTGCAGGCGCTTAACAGTATCCGGATCCTTGATTATCTGTTGTCTTTAGAGTATGCCGATCCGGAGCGGGTTGCCATTACGGGC
Source organism: Bacteroidales bacterium (assembly GCA_016936975.1). Classification (GTDB taxonomy): domain Bacteria; phylum Bacteroidota; class Bacteroidia; order Bacteroidales; genus JAFGWU01. Next base: position 34,584 of record JAFGWU010000039.1, read on the forward strand.
GCTTCAGGGGGCGGAAGCCAGAGTATGCTCATCACGGCACTGGATGACCGTATAAAAGTGAGTGTGCCTGTGGTGATGCTCTCCAGCTTTTTCATTGGCGGTTGCCCTTGTGAGAGTGGTCAGCCCCTGCACCTGTGCGGAGGAGGGACCAGCAATCCTGAAATAGCAGCCATGGCTGCACCCCGGCCCCAGTTAATCATTTCAGATGGTGGGGACTGGACCCACGATGTGCCGAATACGGAATATTGCTATCTTCAAAAAATATACGGTTATTATGGCCTGGACGACCGGGTTCAGAATGCTCATTTTCCGGATGAGGGGCACGACTACGGGTATTCAAAGCGCATGGCTATGTACAGGTTCCTTGCCGGATACCTGGACCTTAACCTGGCGCCTTTTGAAAAGAAGGATGGAACCGTTGATGAGTCGGGGTGTGTTATCGAGGAGCGCTCTGCCATGCTTGTATTCGGAGACAACGGGGAACGATTGCCGGAGAATGCCATAAAGGGTTTTGAACAGCTTGCCCGGCTGTTCCCCGGCAGTAAAAAGGATCCGGAGAAGGGCTCCTGTTATAAAATTTCAGTATGCGACTGGATGATCCTGAAACGTCAGAAACCAGGGGCATTTGAAAGGGCTCATCAAATCGGGGCTGATGGGGTTGAGGTAGATATGGGCAGTCTGGGTGATCGCCCGACTTTCGATAATAAATTGCTGGATCCGGTCACCCGCAGGGATTTTCTTGACAGATCCCATCAGCTGGGACTGGAAATTTCCTCCATTGCCATGTCTGGTTTTTATGCCCAGTCATTTCCCACCCGTGATGGAATAGAGAAGATCATGGATGATTGCATCAATACCATGCAGCTGATGGACGTGAAGGTTGCATTCCTGCCACTGGGCGTTGAAGGAGACCTGAAAAAGTACCCTGAACGAAGAGCGGCCGTTATTGAGAGATTAAAAATGTTCGGGCAGAAGGCAGAAGCAGCCGGTGTGGTGATTGGCATAGAAACAGCTCTCGATGCAGGGGGGGAGGTAAGGCTTTTGGAGGAGATCGGGTCACCGGCCATCAAAATATATTTCAATTTTCAGAATCCCCTGGAGAATGGGAGGGATCTATGTGAAGAGTTAAGAATTCTGGGTAAGGACCGGATCTGCCAGTTCCATTGTACGGATACCGACGGTGTTTTGCTGAAGGATAATAAAAGGCTGGACATGCATGCGGTTAAAAAGACGCTTGATGAAATGGGGTGGTGCGGATGGCTGGTGATTGAACGGTCGAGAGATGCAAAAAACACGGGGGATGTCATAGGTAATTATGGTTCAAACAGCGATTATCTGAAAAGCATTTTCAGCAATTAAACGATTCGATAATGAAGAAATCCCTGACAAAAATATTCATTCGCGTTCTGGTTGCCGTCCTGTTAATTCTGACCCCTCAGATGTCGGCCATCGACATCTGGGTATCCCCTGCCGGCTCCGATTCGGGACCGGGGACAGAAGAGCAGCCGGTTTTAACGGTTGATGCGGCTCTCAGGAGAGCGAGGGAACTGCGCCGGCTGAAAGATCCCCGGGTAAACGGCGGGATCAGGATCATCCTTAAGGAAGGAACGTACCCGTTGTATGAACCCATTCTGATCCGGCCGGAAGATTCCGGTACCGAATCCTCACCAACTTTAATAATGACGGAACCGGAGGGGCAGGCGGTGATCAGCGGAGGGGTTCATGTTCGTAACTGGAAGAGAGCCGGACGAAATCTTAAGGGATTTCCGGAGGTTTCCCGCGGAAATCTCTGGGTGGCCGATGCGCCTTCAATAGGAGGAAGACCGTTTGAGTTCCGGCAAATCTGGATAAACGGGAGCAAGGGGCAAAGGGCAGGTACCCTGGGAGACGGAGCGTTACCCCGTATCCTTGGACTTGACAGGGAGCGTGAGGAATTTTTCATTCCCGTTCCGGATTTTGATCCCCGGGAGAACGGCGGGCTGGAGTTTGTTATCCATCAATGGTGGGCCATCGCTATTCTCAGGGTGAAGGAGATTATCAGGGAGGATGGTATGGCCCGGATTACCTTTCATCAGCCTGAAAGCAAGATTGAATTTGAACATCCATGGCCGGCTCCCTTTATTGATAAAGGAGACACGCTTAATGGCAATTCCGCTTTCTATTTCGTCAATGCACCCGGACTCCTGAATAGGCCCGGAGAGTGGTTTATGGACCCTGAAAAAGACAAGGTATATTACTGGCCGCGCGAAGGAGAAAAGTTGAATGAAGCCGAAGTGATTGCATCCCGGCTCGAGCAGCTGATTATAATTAGCGGTGCTCCCGATAATCCGGTACGGCATATCTCTTTCAGCGGACTGGATTTTCAGCATACAACGTGGATCCGTCCGGCCCGTTTGGGCCACGTACCCATTCAGGCAGGGATGTCACTGCTTGATGCCTACAAGCTTAAGACTCCCGGAACCGAAGATAAAGCAGGTCTTGAAAACCAGGCCTGGATTGAACGTCAGACTGCGGCGGTTGAGGTTCAGAACGCTGAAAACATAATTTTCTCAAGATGTAATTTTACCCGTCTTGCAGCTACGGGACTGGATTTTTTCGAGGGTGTGAATCACTGCAATGTCACGGGCTGCCGTTTCAGGGATATTGGCGGGACGGCAATCCAGGCGGGTTTCTTCGGTAATTCTGCCACGGAAATACATCTCCCGTATGATCCTGAGGACGAAAGAGAAGTATGTCATCATATCAGAATCTCCAATAACCTGATTACCGACTGTACGAATGAAGATTGGGGATGCGTGGGCATCAGCATAGGGTATGCACATCATATTCAGATCGAATACAATGAAGTCAGTCATTTAAACTACTCGGGGATCTGTGTGGGATGGGGATGGACATCCACTCTCTCCTGTATGCGGAATAATTTAGTTCATGCCAACCACATTCACCATTTTGCCAGAAACATGTATGATGTTGGGGGTATCTATACACTCTCGGCACAGCCCGGAACAGTTATCAGTCATAACAGCATTCACCATCTTGAGAAAGCGCCTTACGCACACCTTCCCGAACATTATCAATATATATATCTTGATGAAGGTTCATCTTACATCAGGGTGCTGAATAACTGGACTGAAAAGGACAAGTTCTTTTCAAATACGCCCGGTCCGGGCAATATTTGGAAAAATAATGGGCCACAGGTTTCGGAGGAGATCCGGGAAGCTGCCGGACTACAGCCAGAATTCAGGGACTTATTGACTGAACCCGATTAGCATGGACACAATAGCCAATATTGAAGGCATTATCACACCGATTGTGACTCCGTTGAAAGGAACGGATGAACTGGATGTAACCGGGCTGGAAAAGCTGGTTGAGCATGTCATAGCGGGGGGAGTATCCGGTATTTTTGTATTGGGAACGACCGGGGAGTTCTCCGGATTAAGCTACCGTTTGAGAAAGGAGCTGGTTGAAAGAATCTGCAGGCAGGTAGATGGAAGAATCAGGGTTCTGGTAGGAATTACCGATACCGCCTTTATTGAAAGTGTCAATATGGCCGAGAAGGCTTATTCAAGCGGCGCTGATGCGCTTGTTGCAGCTCCGCCATACTATTATCCAACCGGTCAGCCTGAGTTGATCGAATATTATGACAGGCTGCTGAAACAGCTCTCCCTGCCCCTGTTTCTATACAACATGCCGCTTCACACCAAAACAATTCTCGAACCCAATACAGTCAGTGCCATTGCTGTCAATGAGAAGGTAGCCGGATTAAAGGACAGTTCGGCGAATATGGTGTATTTTCGGTCCCTGCAGTACGCAATGAAGGATCATCCCGGTTTCAGGCTTTTCATCGGACCGGAGGAGATTATGGCGGATGCGGTGCTCCTCGGTGCCAACGGTGGGGTGAACGGAGGATCAAACCTGTTTCCGGGATTGTATGTTGAATTATACCGGGCCGCTAAATTGCGTGATTTCGAACGACTGGAGTTATTACAGAAAAAGGTTTTGCAGATAAGCGCAATGATTTATTCCGTTGGAAGGTACGGCTCAAGCTATCTGAAAGGCCTTAAATGTGCCCTGTCGTTGATGGGTATCTGTGATGATTACATGACCGAGCCTTTTCACAGGTTTAAAAAGGAAGAGCGGGAGAAAATATCAGAAGCATTGAAAACAATAAATGAAGGGCTGGCACGGTAAACCATCGCCAGTTCCGGTAAAAAACATACTGTTTGGAAGTACCTGTAATTGATCTTGTGGTATTCCTGGTCTATATGGCCGGAATCGTCATTTTTGGCAGTACATTCTTTGTGAAGAACAGGGATGCCAGTCAATATACTACAGGAGGAGGCAAACTGCCCTCTTTTATTGTCGGCATGTCGATCTTCGCCACGTTTGTAAGCAGTATCAGCTTCCTGGCGATTCCGGGGAAGGCTTACCAGAGTGACTGGAACGCTTTTGTTTTCAGTTTATCCATACCGGTGGCCGCTATTCTGGCAGTCAAATTCTTCATCCCGCTGTACCGCAGTGTCAACAGCATCAGCGCCTATACCTTTCTCGAAAAACGGTTTGGGCTGTGGGCCAGAACATATGCTTCGCTCTGTTATATTCTTACCCAGCTCATGAGGGTGGGATCCATCCTGTACCTGATGGCCCTCCCGCTTAATGCCATGTTCAACTGGAACATCAGCATAATCATCGTGTTAACGGGCCTGAGTGTTATTCTTTACTCCATGCTGGGGGGAATCAAAGCAGTAGTCTGGACCGATGCCATCCAGGGGCTCATTCTCATAGGAGGAGCACTGACCTGTGCCTTTCTGCTGCTTTTCTCAATGCCGGAAGATCCGGGGCAGCTGTTCAGAATAGCCATGGAACATCATAAATTCAGCCTGGGAGATTTCGGACCCGGTATATCCCAATCCACCTTCTGGGTCATGCTGCTGTACGGACTGTTCATCAACCTTCAGAACTACGGGATAGATCAGAATTACATTCAGCGGTACATGCTGACCGAGACAGAGCGGGGGGCCAAAAGATCGGCGCTTTTCGGGGCTCTTCTCTATGTACCGGTTTCCCTGGTTTTTTTCTTCATCGGTACCGCCCTGTTCTCCTACTATACAGCCAGTCCGGATTTATTGCCCGCTGAACTCAGGGATATCTCGCAGGGCGATAAGATATTTCCGTACTTCATCGTCAGGGAGTTGCCCCCCGGTTTAACAGGGGTGTTGATCGCTTCGGTGTTTGCTGCGGGAATGAGTACCGTATCCACCAGTATAAACGGGACAGCAACCATTATTCATACGGATTATTTTTTAAGATTTTTCAATAAGGGCCAGGCGGATGGAAAAGGGATGAGGGTACTCTATCTTGCATCGCTGATTTTTGGATTTTTTGGAATCATTATTGCCCTGGCGATGATCAAGGTTAAAAGTGCCCTTGATGTTTGGTGGATGCTCGCTTCCATATTCAGCGGGGGGATGCTTGGTCTGTTCCTGTTGGCACTGATTTCCCGGCGGGCACAGAGGGCCGGTGCAGTTATAGGTGTGGTGGCGGGGATTCTGGTCATATTCTGGCTGAGCCTTTCCCCAATTTATTTCACGGAAGGGGCCCTTCTGAAATTTCGCAGTCCTTTTCATGCAAACCTGACCATCGTCATTGGAACGACTGTCATATTCCTCGTGGGATTCCTCTTTACGCTTATTTTAAACAGACATGGCAGGCGGGGGGCGTGAAATAACCAGGACTTCTGATTCCTATCTGCAGGCAGGAATCCAGACCGTCATTTCAGACTTTCCCCTGTTTCCCCATGCAAAATAGGGGATGAGCCGGATGATTAACGGAACGGGTTGTCGGTCGGATATTTCCCGGTAGAGTTCATCATCCCAATCGTCCTGATTTATGATTAAGGCCTCACCTTTAAGGCTGATTAATTGAGAACCATCTATTTCAATCTTTTCAGGCGAAAGGTGAATATCTGCAGGGATTCCGATATCTGATACCCTGACATTTTGCGGTAAATCAGGGGATTCAAGGCAATAAACTATCGGGCCGCGCCGGACAGCAAGTTCGTTCCGTGTTTCTTCAACAAGCGGGTTGGATTCAATCAGTTTTGTCTTTACAGGGAGTTCGAGCCTGATTTTATCTCCTTTTCTCCAATTCTTTTCGATCGTCAGGTAAGTTCCGGGAACGACTGGTGTCTGGCATAACTGTTCATTGACATAAACCTTGCTTCCGTCTGCCCAGGAGGGTATGCGCAATTTCAGGATGAGATTGTTGCGCGGGACCTCCTCGAGCGTTAACATAACAGTGCCTTCCCAGGGATAATCGGTTTCCTGGTGCAGTATGACCTTCGAACCGTCAGGCAGGTGTGTATCGAGATGGCTGGATCCGTACAGGTGGAACCATACAGTTCCCTCAGACAGTGAATAAAGATAATTATGTATTTCGGAGACCGTTCTTACAACATTGGGCGGGCAGCAATTGCACAGTGAAATATATTCCTCCCTTTCCTTGGACCACCTGAGGGTATAAGGAAGATCAAAATCCACCCTCAGGGGATTCGTATAAAAGTATCTTTTTCCATCCAGGCTGACTGCTGACAGGACGCTGTTATAAAGTGTCTGTTCGACCATCTCGGCATATTTGGCTTCTCCTGAAATCATCAGCATTCTCCAGTTCCACAGTACGCTGCCAATGTTGGCACAGGATTCATTATGCGCCGTGATGTTTGGTAACTGGTATGGCCGTCCATAGGCCTGGTGCACCTGCTGGATGTAAGGCTGATTATAGGTTGTGCCGTCGGGGGATACCCCATCGTATAATGCCCCGCATCCGCCGGTAATGTATAGCTTGTGTTTGACGAGGTCGTTCCATATCATTTCAAGGGGCCGCAGAAGCGTTGTGTCACCTGTCTCAGCCACCAGGTCGGCCACACCGGCATACAAATAATTTGCCCTGACTGCATGGCCAATGGCCTCTGTCTGTTCCCTGAACGGAATCCGGTCCTGATTGTGATCGGTTCCGTTTCTGACCATACGTCTGATATCTATCAGGTTTCGCCCCAGGTCGAGATACTTTTTCTCCCCGGTAACCCGGTACAATTCAATTATCCCCATATAGTGGGAAGGACAGATGGCATTCTGGGCGAGTTCCTCCGGATCACGGTTGTAAAAATCAATCAGAAAATCTGCTGCTTTCACAGCCACGTTTAACAGGGTTTCCTTACCCGTAGCCCGGTAATGCAAACAGGCTGCCGTCATTAAATGTCCCATATTATAAGTCTCAAAATCGAGACGCTCCCTGAACTCGGCTTTCAGGTCATTGCCAGATCTTTTTCTCTGTTCGATGATGACAGGTGTATGGATATAACCATCTTCTCTTTGTGATCCGGCGATGATCCTGATAATGTCATCCATCTGTTCATCCAGTTCCGGCTTTCGGGTTTGCATGTAAACTGAAACCAGGGATTCGAACCATTTGTAAAAGTCACCATCGTGAAAAGGAGGTCCGGAGTGATTTCCCTCTGCATGTCCCGCCGCAATCTCAAAGTTTCTGAATGCATGGCTGACATCCGCATCATTCAGGATGCTCCACATGAAGGGTACCATGGTATCCCTGCAGACGATAAAACGTTCAGCCCAGAATCCTGATGTCAGGGCAACATCATTCCCGTTTACCCCCATCATCAGGGCAAATGGACTCCGGGAGTTATCTGCTGGTGCTTTGTCCTGTCCATTCAATAACAACGGAAAGACCAATAAAATGATTACGAAGGCGGGATTTGCAATGGTTACTGATTCCCTGTTCTTTGGATCCATATTTACGATGGTTGTTAATTAATATCAATACTGCTGTTGAACCGGTAATGGCCCGAACCCGCAATTACTTTTAAATATTCTCCGGTGTATTCAAGCACGGTTATATTTTCTGAATTCCTGAGTTCAGCGTCCGATTCCCTGACACTGCCGGGTTCAGCGGCCGGAATAAAAATTGTTGCTGTGGTATTTACAGGCACAGAGACGTTAAGATGAAGCGTGGTTCCTTTGACCTCCCATTTCGAGGAGAGGGTTCCGTAAGGTGTTTGATGGCTCCCGGATGCATAGGAGAGCCGTTCGGTTAAAACGGGTTTGATCACAGACTTTTTATAACCGGGGACCTCTTTTTCTCTCTGAATTCCTGCAATATTTTCATACATCCACTGTCCAATGGCCCCGTAGGCATAATGGTTAAAGGAATTCATCCCGGCATCCTGGAACGTGCTGTCCGGTTTAATTCCATCCCACCGCTCCCATATTGTGGTTGCCCCCATGGTAACAGGGTAGAGCCAGGAGGGGTACCTTTTATTGAAAAGTAAATTGTAAGCCAGATCCTGATAACCCGTATTCGAAAGCACATGACAGATTAACGGGGTTCCCAGGAATCCGGTGGTGATATGTCCGAAGTGTTCAACATCTGCCGCGAGCCTTTCTGCTGCAATGGTTTTGAACTCCTCCGGAACCAGGTCAAAACCAAGTGCCAGGGAGTAGGCGGCCTGTGTACCGGATACCAGCCTTCCTGTTTCGGTAAAAAATTCCCGGGCAAAGGCAGATTTGATTTTTGGAAGAATAGCTTTATAATGTTCAGCATCCTCATTGTGTCCAAGGATTTCAGCTATTTTTTGCAGGATCCCCGTTGAGTGGTAAAAATAGGCTGTTGCGATCAGATCTTTATCTGTATTGGCACCGGCATAGCCGTAATCCGGTGCATTGTAATGGTAACTCATATATTCTGCAAATGCCAGCCAGTCGCCGAAGTGAAATCCATAGTCGAAGATATACCGCTCGCCTGCATGCCCGACCATATAATCAACCCAGGCTTTCATGGAATGGTATTGATCCCTGAGGATATTTTCATCGCCGTATATGAGATACATGTTCCATGGGATAAGAATGGCCGCATCGGACCATCCGGTGGCTCCGTAACCGTCGGACCAGCCTGTTCCGCCTCCGCCATCAACAATCATCGGGACCACCCATGGAACTGAACCATCCTCTTTTTGATCTGCCTCAAGATCCTTCAACCATTTCCTGAAAAACGGAACTGTATTCATGTTGAAGGAAGCTGTAGGTGTAAATACCTGCGCATCGCCTGTCCATCCCATACGCTCATCACGCTGTGGGCAGTCGGTGGGAATATCCAGGAAATTACCTCTCAGTCCCCATACAATGTTTTCCTGCAATTGATTGATAAGTGAATCAGAGCATTCGAATGTTCCAACCGGCTCCATATCGGAATGTATTACAATCCCCTGCAGGTCATCGCACGAAACCCGACCCGGATAACCTGAGATCCTTACATACCTGAACCCCTGGAAGGTAAAATGCGGTTCAAAATGTTCCACGCCTTCGCCTTTGAAGATATAGCGTACCTCCTGGTCTGCCTCACGGAGATTCTCCAAGTAAAAATTTCCCTCCTTATCAAGAACTTCTGCATGATGGAGCACGATCTCCGTTCCGGCCTCTCCCTTCAAAGCGAATTTTATCCATCCGACCATATTCTGTCCCATATCAAATACCAGCTCCCCTGAGGGGGTGATTATCTGTTTCACCGGCTTGATGGTATCTGTGGCCCGGACGGGGACACTGACGGAGGGGACGAGATTAGAGAAACCGTGGTCTTTTTCAATGCAGTCAAACCATTTAAGATCCCTGTATCCCGGTTGATCCCAGCCGGTCAATTCAAGCCTGGCATCATATACCTCTCCGTCATATATTTCAGATTTCAATATGGGTCCGGAAGCGGATCGCCAGGATTTATCCGAGCAAATAACCTCATGTGATCCATCCTGGAAGGTGATTACCAGTTGCAGGAGCAATGCAGTTTTTTTACCATAGTGTTCTTTCTCCATTGTCCAGGCGAATGGTCCCCTGAACCAGCCGTCACCCAGTATGGCACCAATGGCATTATCGCCTTTATTGACGAGTTTAGTGACATTGTACACCTGGTATTGCAGTCTTTTATGATAACTTGTCCAGCCGGGGGTAAAGAGCTGGTCACTGACTTTTTTTCCATTAAGGTGGACATGGTAAAGTCCATGAGCCGTCACATATAATTGCGCATTCCGGATTTTCTTCCCTGCATGAAATTCTTTCCTCAGGTATGCGGCTTTATTGGGTTTGTTTTCCGCTTCCTCAACCCCCGGTTCAATCCATTCAGCTATCCAATCTTCATCATTCAGAAGTCCCATCTCCCAGAATGCCGGTTGGCTCCATTCAGACCGGTTCCCCCTGTTGTCCTCAATTCTCACCTGCCAGTATATACGCTGGCCGCTTTTCAACGGTATCCCATCATAAGGAATGTTAATGGATTGTCCGGACATTACAATTCCTGATTTCCAGGTATGAGGGCCATCTTTGAGGGCTTCCTCCGTCAGTGCCGCTTTTATTTCATACGCTTTCTGAATTACACTGCGTTCTGAGGAGACAATCTGCCAGCTCAGGGCAGGTCTTATATTTTCAATTCCGACAGGATTGATCCTGTATTCACAGGTCAGGTTATGCACAGCCGGTCCGATACTTCCGGACTGGGCCTGAACAGAAATCATTAATGAAACAGCAATGGTAAGGAGTGCGATGCAATGGATGAGCTGTTGATTTTTCATTGGTTTGTTTTTCAACGATTATAACGATTGAACGGTTCATTTGCAAATCTAGCCCATTAAATTTATTTTTGCAATAAAACGTTTGCATACAGGAGATTTTGCTATTATTCTAAGATACACTATTTAAGTATTTTATAGACTGTAAACGTTAACACTAAATTATAATATTCAATATCATGAAAACTGTTGTTGCGATTCATACTGCCATGGCGATGGTTGAGCCGACAAAAGAATTATTTCAAAAGCATCTGCCCGGTGTAAGGCTGATAAATATTGTGGATGACAGTCTGATACAGGATGTGATCAGGGATGGGGAAGTAAAGGCATCGGTTGAGAGCAGGATCCGGCTTTATTACCGGGCTGCTGTGGATGCGGGTGCTGATGTGATATTCAATACCTGTTCCTCGGTTGGAGAGGTGGCTATCGCTGCGAGAAAAACCCTCCCGGTTCCCCTGGTTAAAATTGATGATGCAATGGCCCGCAAAGCTGTTAAGGAGTATAAAAAGATCGGTGTAATGGCTACCCTTTCCACAACGCTGAATCCCACCATCAAGCTGATCTCTCGTTTCGCCAGGGAGATGTCTGCTGATGTTACCGTTACAGAAGGACTTGTTGATGGCGCTTTTCAGTCATTGATGGATGGGAACCTGGATGATCACGATCAGAAGGTCCTTAACAAAGCTCAGGAAATATCTTCGCAGGTGGATGTGATTTTGCTTGCCCAGGGTTCCATGGCCAGGGTGGAGAATACCATCATTGCCAGGACCGGTAAGCCGGTCCTTACAAGTCCTTTACTGGGTGTTCTGGAGGTGAAATCCACACTTGAGCAATTAAATTAATCTGTTTTGAAAAAGAGAAATATTGTTCTGATCCTGTTGATGATTGTAGGAGTCATCACCTTTCTCGACAGGATTAACATCAGTGTTGCCGGTGCCAGTATCATGGAGGATCTTGGTTTGTCGGGCAAGCAATGGGGATGGATTCTGAGTGCATTTATCCTGTCTTACGGTTTACTGCAGGTCCCACTCGGTGCCTGGGGAGATCGGGCCGGACAGCGCAAGGTACTTTCGTTCATAGTACTCTGGTGGTCCCTCTTTACCATCCTTACAGGATTTGCCAATGGATTCATCATGCTGATTATTGTCCGGTTTTTATTTGGAATCGGTGAAGCCGGGGCCTACCCGAACATGACCGGTACGGTAGGCAGGTGGTTTCCCGGGAAAGAGACTGCCAAAGCACAGGGCTTTCTCTGGGCGGCCAGCCGAATCGGTGGTGCACTGACCCCGTTGATTGTGATCCCTGTCATTATAAACCTGGGGTGGCGGATGGCATTCTATATTCTCGGGGCATTGGGATTTATCTGGGTTATTGTCTGGTTCGCGTGGTTCAGGGATTTTCCTGCACAGAAAAAGGGTATCTCCCGGCAAGAACTTGACGAGATAGGGAATAGTGAGGTTAGAGCAGAAAAAATAAAGATTCCCTGGAAATCCATTTTACGAAAGAACCAGTTCTGGATTTTGCTGGGGATGTATTTTTTCTATGCATGGGGGAGCTGGTTTTTCTTTTCATGGTTCCCTGTATTTATGGAAGAGGGCAGGGGATTTGCCAAAAGTGAGCTCACCTATGCCGTGGCCGTTCCTTTTCTGTTCAGTGTGATCGGTAACATCTCAGGGGGATATATAAGCGACAGGCTTTCCCTGAAATACGGAGTAAGAATCGGCAGGAAGGCAGTTGGAGTGTCGGCCCTGATAATTTCTTCCATATTGATGTTTCTTGCGGGATTCATCCCCGGGAAGATACAGGTATTTATCTTTCTTTCCCTCTGTTTCGGAATCTTTGACCTGATGCTTCCGGCGGCATGGGCCATCTGCCTGGATATCGGAAAGAAATTCGGAGGCGCTGTATCGGGTGCCATGAATACGGCAGGAAATATCGGGGGATTCCTGTGCGCGTTAATGTTCGGGTACCTGGTTGATCTAACGGGAAATTATAATTTTCCGCTCTATGTGATTGCCTTTATGCTCTTAATAAGTGCCATCCTGTTCTCGTTTATCGATCCGACACGGAAACTGGTGGAAGATTGATTTTCGGAATTATCTAAACAAGCTTTTTAAACAATTCTGAGAGAGAACCGGTCCCTCCCACATTGCCGGGAAATATGATAAAGGGTATTTTGCGGCCTTTTTCTTCATATCTTATTTTTAATACCGGAACGCCGGGCAGGATCTGCCCTGAAACGGTCGAAGAAGTTACATTCAGTCCGTCCACAAGAATATCGTGTGAAGTGATTCCTCCTTTCGATACAATATAGGAAGGAGAGATCGGGAGCTGTTTTATGACGGATGCAAGGAAACCGGATATTTTCCGTCCGCTATGAACGGCCGCATCCATGTTTTCTGACCGGAGTTCTTTCCTGGTAGTGTAAAGGGCAGGTGTTTTGTCCCTGTTGAACGCATGTACCAGGGCATTCATGGTTTGTTTGAAACAGGTTTCCTCATCCTGCAATATTTGCATCACATCGATTTCAATTCCTTCAACCTCCGAGTTTTCAAGCAATTCATTCAATTGACGGGTGGTCCTGGGAACATGCGAGCCGATCACAAAAATCCCTTTTGAACCGCCTGTCCCGAGTTCCTGTCCGGTAAGCAAATCTTTGTCGGGGATACCGCTCAGCGCTTTTGGCAGGGAGGAGGAAGTTCTCATAATGATTGCCCGGTCGGCCGGGCCCATCATTTCGGTTAATGCAAAACTGAACCTGTGGAGATCAGGGTATTCAACTGCATTAATAATAAGGAACCTGCGGCCGGAAAGGGATGTAATTTTTTCTTGTAGTTCCGGGGATTCAAGTTTCCTCAACTCTTCCAGGGAAATAGATCCAATCTTTTTTCTGCTCAATGTCCCGGCCGATTTTTCTATTATATAATCTGTCAGGTTGGAGTTTTTGTAACCAAAAAGCGTGTCGCGTGCAAATTCACTCCGGGCGACCGGAAGGAGATTGTCTCCCTCGACCATGTATTGAATATTCCCTGCAGTGATTCTTCCCGCCTCAAGAAGGGCAGGTACAAAGAAAACCGGAAGTTCAACCTCAATATTATGCTCGTGAAGTTTTTCCAGGATGGCGTCTGTTTCAAGGGGAAAGTGTCCCCTGAGAGTGGAATCGCTCCTGCTGATTATGATAAGTTTATAATGGCAGGACTCATTAGCCCGAATGAGCGATTCAACAATCTCGAGGTTAAGTTTCCGGGCAATCTCGGGACTCCGGGATCTTGAGTTTGAGAGTATGTACAGAAGGTGGGAATTGCCCTGCAGGGCTTTCTTAACAAGGGTGACACTCCATTTTGTCAGCAGCGTGCATCCATGGACGGTCTGGATACCCGTCGGATCATCGTCAATGACGAAAATTTTTGCTCTTTTCTTTTCAAGGTTTTCCGAAATACGATACCTGATATTGCCCGTCTGAACGGAGGGAACCTTTTTGATGATATCGGAAAGATATTGATAAATCACAATCAGTTAATTAAATAATATTCAATCTGTTTTGATGATCTTGCCTGTAACCGTTGAATAATTAAATAATACCCGGTAGAAATAAATGCCCGGATCAAGCGATTCGGGAACCCAGGGCATGGTGTGACTGCCTGCCGGCATCTGTCCGCTGTAAAGATTTTCGACCAAACGACCGTCGACATTGAAGACCTGAATATCCAGATTTCCGTTTTGAGGAAGATCAACCTGTAGTCTCATATGATCCCTGAACGGATTTGGATAGACGTTTACACTGAACTGGCCGCTGGTTGCTGATCCCGGTCTTTCTGTTGTTGCGAAATCCATATCGAATTCAGCCATGGTAAGAGCAGACCAGGTATTGTTACTGAATGCCCTGGCTTTAATCACTGTATTTTTATCAATATAGACAGGATTGGAATAGAGCGTGGCAAATTCAGAGGTTCCTCCACCGATTTGTCTAGGGTCGTTGTCATCGGCAGCATAGTAAATATCTCCTGTTTCTGCAAATATTTCCAGATTTAACGGTTCTGATATCTCCCCGCCATAATGACTGAAGGTTGGTGCATCGATATCGGGGTAGAGTCCTTCATTCCTGAACTGCTGAAAAACGATATCCGAACGGTCGGGAAAATAATCCGATAAAAGGGCATTTTTTGCTACCAGCCAGTGGTCGTTTCTGGTATAAAGTTCTGCCACCTCATCCCGCGGTTGCACATCCCTCCGATAATCCCCCCACCTTGCACTTTCCGTAATAACAGCCATGTCCAGTTCATTTGCCAGTTCATTGAAACGATCAGCCGTGACTGTGGCAGTCATTGCGCCTCCATCGAAGAAATGAGCCCTGAGGTGATCGGCAAAGCGCAGCCTGAACTCCTCATTTTGTTTCAGTTCTTTATATATGGTTGTGGGTTCACCCTGTATGTCATCAACCATGTTTACACTTTTATCCGTCAGGGAATTTTCCGCATCCCAGCTGAAAAATCTGAAACCAGCATCGTTCCTGACCCTGTTTCTGGCTGCCAGCCAATTATTGTGATCCCAGTCGTTGTTACCTATATAAACATTTAAAATGATGTAATTTATCAGGTTATCCACGTCCAGCAGGTTTGAATACCCTGCATTCAGGGTTCCATCGGCATTTCTTCCCTGGATCCTGAAATATGCAGTATTGTCGGACAGGCCGCCACCCACCTGTGCCATTAATTGATTCCAGGCTATCTGGTTTCCGTCCACCACATCATTATGGTCCTTCACCATATCATAATCCTCTTCCTTTCCGCCCCAATAAGATTCAGTAAAATCGTTATTCACTTTTTCCGTTACGCAATATACGCCCCAGTAAAGGCTATTCAGATACAGATGCACAAATTTGTTATGAGGAGAGAGATCTCCCATATCAAGCTGACTGTTTTTGGCGAATGGATCCTGGAGAAATGTAGTATTGATGCGCTGACTGACATTGTTATGCATCCACGAATAATTATATCCTGACCTCAGGATTAACGTGTTAAAGTCATTGGTTGCATCACGATCGTCTGTAAAAAAATTATAGTTCAGCCTGGTTGGCCCGAATTCGCTTCTGAAGACTAGCCTGAAGGAGTGTTTCTGGCTGTTTTCAGGCACTCTGCTGTTTCCACCGTGGAGTTTGATCCCGCAGTTTATTTGAAAATCCGAATGGTTTTCCGGATCAAGATATTCCAGGGATATTTGTCGTTCCCAGTCAATCCCCAGGGCACCGGCCCCTGAACTTCCGGTATAGATATAAATCCCGCCGCTTTCGGGGTCATCACTGTGTGAGAAAATATTCCCCGGATCGGTTACGACGGATAATGTTGGTATCGATGTAAGGGCTGTTTCCATCAGGAGAGCATAACCAGGGTCATTACAAACCTCCGGGTCCATTTCGTAGTCGGAGGGTGCATTGCCATCTGAAAATTTTAAGGGGCTCCATTCCTGCGGGTATCCTTCCGGATCATCGGGTTGTTGAAGAATATCTTCTATAAACAGATAGGTATGGGTAATTACATCGCTGTACTGGCCGCTGTTAGTTACCGCAACTGCACTTAAGGGAGTTGTGGTTCCGATCTGGATGGGAGTGCTGTATAAAGTACCGTTCAAACTGTTGGGGCGGCTGCCGTCAGTCGTATAATAGATAGCCAGATTTGCATCTGCCACTGAAAGCTGAACTTCAAAAGGCCCTTCATAAAATCCCCTGCCTTTGCTGAAAACAGGAGTAAATACCTGGTTCCCGAGGGTGTTTTCACTTCCGGGTGTTGGTGTCTCCATAAAAGTGTGCTGGGAGGATATTATTCCGTAAGAAACATCCTGTCTCTGGACCGGAAAGGTTGGCCCGTAGGAGTATGAGATTGTCCTGCCGTCAGGCTCTGTTAAAGCCAGGTATTCTCCCGAACCGGATAGTTTAAAGCTGGTGTGCAGGTTATTTGACGGATTGATCCTGTTTTTACCCGAGGCATAAATTACAAGGTATTCCCCTGCAACAATGGTAATATCCGGAAAGGTCCATTTATTCAGATTACCGGCATTATCGGTCAGATACCACCCCGTTAAATTAATATCGGATGATCCGGGATTATGGATTTCAAGCCAATCCGGGTAATCTCCGTCCTCATCCTGGAGTGTGGAACCGTTTATGGCCATGAACTCACTGATAAGTAATTTATGAGTGTCCGCAGCATAGAGGAGGTTTGAAATTGTCACTCCTGTTATTATTGTTAATATTCCCAGGTAATTTCTTTTAGTTTTCTTAAACATGCCAAATAATAAATAGAAAAGAAATGAATTCAACTTCCCAGCAATTCCCTGTATTCTGAAGGGGTCATGATATCACCTCCCATTGAAATTACCAGGTTGGCGATCTCTTCAACCAGGATGGAATTGTGTTCGGCGATTTTTCCCTGTCTGTAATAAAATGAATCTTCAAAGCCCACTCTCAAAACGGTTGTTCCCATGGCAATGGCTCCGGCCAGAAATGAGAAATCCACCATTCCGTCATGGGTTAATCCCCAGTGTGCTCCAGTCTCAACAAGTGAAGAAATAAAAGTAAGGTTTCTCATATCTGCCTTCAATGCTCCTTTGATTCCAAAGCAGAAGTTAAAATGGAGCGGGCGCTCCAGAACCCCTTCGTTTGCGAGTTGAATGCTGGTTTCCACCATGCTCACATCAAAACACTCCAGTTCAGGCACTACTAAGGTTTCCTTCATTCTTTTTGCCCAGTAACGTATATCCGGAAGGGTATTGATATATACCTCCTCTCCGAAGTTAATGGACCCCATATTCAATGATGCTACTTCAACCCGGGGATCGGTCAGACAAACAGAACGTTCTTCAAGAGAGAGTTCCGCCAGCCCTCCTGTGGATCCCTGGATGACGATATCGGAACCGGCAGTGATCAGATCGAGTGTCCGGCTGAATTCCTTCATTTCGGAAGTTTGGCGGCCCTTTTCATCCCTTACATGAAGATGGACCATGCCGGCTCCTTTTTCTGCGCAGGCGATGACCTCCTCAGCTATTTCTTCAGGTTTCAGGGGGTTATTACAGCGATTCGGTACCGGTTTCCCGAAATGGCTTACCGGAGCCACAGTGATCAGTACTTTTTTATTCATAGAAATAATGATGAAATGTGAAAAAGATTGGCATCATATTAATTTGCAAATCTATTGGTTTAAAATTATTTTTGCAATAAAACGTTTGCATTTATTGCACGAAGATGCAATTTTAAGATATTGGAAATGAGATTATAATTAAATGTAAACGTTAACAACAAATAATGCACTTTTATCACTTCCCAAGTAAAAGACTTTTCAGTTATGAAAAAAACCGGAATCATTTCTTTTTTTCTGCTTTTGATTATTCTGCTGGCAGGTTGCGGCAAACCAAAAAATGTCATTATCATATCAGGTAATGATGATCCGAAAACCCGCTTTGGAGTGGAATGGCTTTCCGCCAGGTTAGCTGAAGCAGGCTTCTCGGTAGAGGTTCGTAATACCCCGGCCGACACTGTTCATCATTCAATCATTATCGGATTGAAAAAAGATGCTCTGGTAGACGAATTTCTCAGGACAGAAACCCTCGATTCGGTTCTGCTATGCGATAATCAGGAGGGATATACGCTGATTTCGGGAAGGTCCCGGACCATAATAGCGGGGAATGATCCTTCAGGAACACTCTATGGATGCATCGAGCTTGCAAACAGAATAAAGGAAAACGGAATAATTCCTGAGATAACATTTTCGGATTATCCCGGAATGGTTTTACGTGGTGCGTGTGTCGGTCTGCAAAAAACAGAATACCTTCCGGGCAGGGGTGTTTATGAATATCCTTATACGCCTGAGAACTTCCCATGGTTCTATGATCAGGAATTATGGATACGCTACCTGGACATGCTTGTGGAGAACAGGTTCAATGCATTGTTCCTCTGGAACGGTCATCCGTTCGCATCATTGGTGCGTCTGGAAGATTATCCTTATGCTGTTGAAGTGGACAGCGTCTCTTTCAGAAAGAATCAGGAAATCTTCAGGTTTCTGACTCTTGAGGCCGAAAAACGTGGTATCTGGGTTATACAGATGTTCTATAATATAATTGTATCAAAACCCTTTGCTGAGAAACACCAGATTAGAACCCAGGATCGATCCCGTCCAATTACGCCCTTGATATCCGATTATACCCGAAAATCTGTTGCGTCATTCATTGAAAATTATCCGAACGTTGGTTTAATGGTTTGCCTTGGGGAGGCAATGAATACTTATGAGGACGATGTTGAGTGGTTTACCGGAACCATTATTCCGGGGATCAGGGACGGATTGGAATCAATCGGCAGTGATGTTGAACCCCCTCTGATCCTGAGAGGCCATGATACCGATGCAAAAATGGTTATGGAAGCTGCTTTGCCCCTCTATCATAATCTTTATACCGTCTACAAATACAACGGAGAGTCCCTGACAACCTACACTCCAAGGAATTCGTGGGCCGATATTCCTATGGCGCTCAGTGAACTCGGTTCCGTTCATATTTCAAACGTTCATATTCTGGCCAACCTTGAACCGTTCCGGTATGGATCTCCGGATTTTATCCAGAAAAGTACCATTGCAATGCATGAAATACAGGGAGCAAACGGATTGCATCTCTATCCTCAGACCTCATACTGGGACTGGCCCTATTCTGCAGATAAAGTGGACGGGCGTTTGCTTCAGATTGAGCGGGACTGGGTATGGTACAAAGCGTGGGGCAGATATGCATGGAACAGTTACCTCGAGCGGGAGAAGGAAGCAGATTACTGGAGCAAGCAGTTTGAAAGTTATTATGGATGCAGGGGATATGGCAGGGAGATTCTCAAAGCCTATGAGGAAACTGGTGAAATTGCGCCGAAGCTTTTAAGAAGATTTGGTATTTCCGATGGGAACAGGCAGACTCTGATGCTGGGGATGTTTATGAGTCAGCTCGTTAATCCTTATAAGTACACAGTTTATGAAAGTTTCCTGAATTCAAACGGACCAGAGGGTGAGATTCTTATTGATTATGCCAGGAAGGAGTTTCATAACGAACCGCATAACGGTGAAACGCCGCCACAGATAATACAAGAGGTAATGGATCATGCCGCTTCTGCCATTGAAGCCATTGAAAAAGCAGCTCCTCATGTTACCAACAATATCGAAGAGTTCGAAAGGCTCAGGAATGATATATTCTGCTACAGGGATATAGCCGGTTTTTACGCGGACAGGGTTAAAGCAGCCATGTTGATTTTGAGATACAGGTACTCCAGGGATCCGGAGGATCTCAAATCCGCTTTGCCGTTTATAGAGGCAAGTTTGCAGACATTCAAAGACCTTTCAGATAGAACCGAAGGCACTTATTTGTACGCGAACAGCATGCAGACTGCCCAGAGAAGGATCCCCATTTCCGGAAGAGATGGGAAAAATAAGACATGGAGCGAGTTGCTGGTTCATTATGAAGAGGAGATGGAAATATTTAACAGGAATGTTCAGATGTTATCCGGTGAACCGGATTCTCAAGCAACCCGGAATTATGAAACCCTTATTCCTGCGCGGATAAAAGTTTTGGAGCCTGAACCGGAATGGTTCAAATATGAAATGGGACAACAGGTATATTCCGACCGGAATTTCAGGATAGAAGCGTTTGCTCCTGAGTTGTTGAATCTGGAGGGTCTGAAACTTTCAATGGAGAGGCAGGTGAAAGAGGGCACCAGGATAAGGTTCAGAAATGAAGAACCGGTGAAGGTGCTGGTCGGTTATTTTAACGGGCACAGCTACTCCATCCTGTCACCCCCAACACTTGAAACCAATGCTAATGCGAATGATCGCGGACAGGCGGATATAAAAATAGCGAATGGATTGCATATTCCCGGGCTTTATCCTGTAAACATTTACACGTATCTGTTTGAACCGGGGGAGAATATCCTGGAGCTGGGTGCCGGCAGGGTGATGGTACTGGGTTTTATGGATGGAAACCAACAGATCAGGGTTCGTGATGCTGGAATTGGAAGTGAAGAGGAGGAATTGCCCATCGATTGGTTATTCTATTAGTGGTAAAGCAGTGCTTAAATTGAATGAGACGATTATATTTGCTAATGTCTTGCCAGTCTGCGAGAATATTCATTAAATGAATAATTAACACATATCCTGGTGGATTTTCCAAAGAGATATTACTGTTGCCCTATAAAAAAAAATCGTTCTGTTTTTCCATTGAAACCTGTGGCAATTCTGTTTGCCTTGATTCTCCTATCTGCCTGTACAAACAATAAAGAGGTCCGGAAAATAATATCCCTGAATACCGGGTGGAAAAGTATCGCAATGGACTCTCTGTCTGAGTCTGACGGTATCTATTCCATTTCTGACTTTGACGATTCGGAATGGAAATCCGTTGATATACCCCACAACTGGGATGACTATTACGGATATCGCCGGTTACGTCATGGAAATTTACATGGGGTTGCATGGTACAGGAGAGAATTAACAATAAATAAGGAGTCGGAAAACAGCCGCTATTTTTTATGGTTTGAGGGCGTCGGGTCCTATGCCACAGTCTGGATGAACGGAATGAAGGTCGGTTATCATGCAGGAGGAAGAACCTCCTTCACAGTGGATATTACTGATGCAATTTCCTTTAACGGGGAGAACGTACTTCTCGTTCGTGCCGATCATCCCCCAAATATCAGGGATCTTCCATGGGTTTGCGGAGGATGCAGTCCTGAATGGGGCTTTTCTGAGGGCAGTCAGCCGTTTGGAATATTCAGGCCCGTTCATCTTGTGGTCACTGCTCCAATAAGGATTGAACCGTTTGGCGTTCATGTCTGGAATGATGTTGGAGCCGGAAAGGTATCTGTGAACACACATATCAGAAATTACAGCCAGGTTCATGAAACTGTCTGTCTGGTTAGCCGGATTGAAGACAAGCAGGGTAAGATTGTCAGCAGGAAAGAAACAAAAACTGAAATTCGTCCCGGAGAAACCATAACCATTCAGCAGCATTTCACTGATATCCGGCAGCCCCATCTCTGGTCCCCTGAGGATCCTTACCTTTATAAACTGGTGTCGCAGATTCATCAGAATAAAGTTAATGTTGACAGGACTGTTACTCAATTTGGAATCCGTTGGATTCATTGGGATATAGATGGGGATAGTGCAACAAACCGCTTTTATTTAAACGGGAAGCCCTATTTTATTAATGGGACAGCCGAATATGAGCATCTCCTGGGGCAAAGTCATGCTTTCTCGGAAAAGCAGGTCGAAGCGAGAGTGGAGCAAATCAAATCTGCAGGTTTTAATGCGTTCAGGGACGCGCATCAGCCTCATAATTTAAGATACCAGCACTTCTGGGACAGTCTTGGCATCTTATGGTGGCCACAGATGGCGGCACACATATGGTTCGATAATCCCGCTTTCAGGGAAAACTTCAAAAAACTGCTATCGGATTGGATTATTGAACGAAGAAACAGTCCTTCAATTATTCTCTGGGGACTGGAAAACGAAAGCACCCTTCCGGAGGATTTTGCCAGGGAATGTGCAGATCTGATCAGGCAATTGGATCCGACAGCCTCGATTCAGCGAAAAATAACAACCTGTAACGGGGGAACCGGGACCGATTGGAATGTTATACAGAATTGGTCCGGGACTTATGGTGGTGATCCCGCTTTATATGGTGATGAACTGATAAAACATGCGTTGAACGGGGAATATGGAGCATGGCGCAGTATTGGATTGCATACAGAAGGAGAATTTGTGCAGGACGGGCCCCTGAGCGAAGAGCGGTTCTGCCTGCTCATGGAATCAAAAATCCGTTTGTCCGATTCGGTAAGCAGTCAGTGTTGCGGGCATTTTCACTGGCTGTTTGCCTCCCATGAAAATCCTGGCAGGATTCAGGGGGGAGAGGGAATCAGGGATATAGACCGTTTGGGACCGGTAAATTACAAGGGACTGTTCACGATATGGGGGGAACCGACCGACGGATATTATTTGTACAGGTCGAATTATGCACCGAAGGAGCATGATCCGATGGTTTATATCGTTTCACATACCTGGGAGGATCGGTGGATAAACAGCGGGATAAAAAATGGGATAAGGGTGTTCTCAAATTGCGATGAAGTCGAATTATTTAATGGGTCTGCCTCCCTCGGAAAAAAGAATAATCCCGGCAGAGGGTCTCACTATACCTGGGACAGTGTGGAGATCAACAATAATATCCTTCATGCGGTGGGATATGTAAATAAAAGGAAGGCCGCTGAAGATTGTATCGTATTGAATCATCAGGATACAGCTATAAATATTGCGGATTTTGCCGGAAATGATATATCCGTTCCGAAGGAAATAAAAGGGCATCATTATCTCTATCGTGTCAACTGCGGAGGGCCGGATTACACAGATCGTTACGGACATAAGTGGATGGCCGATCTGCCGTACGATGGAACAAAATCCTGGGGATCGGTTTCATGGACCGGTGATTTCAGGGACCTTCCTTCAAATTACGGAAGCCAGAGATACACCCGTGATCCCATAAAAGGAACGCTTGACTGGCCCCTTTTTCAGACATTCAGATACGGCCGGCACCGGTTAAAATATCATTTTCCCCTCCCGGATGGAGACTACCTGGTGGAGCTCTTTTTTATTGAACCCTGGTATGGAACGGGGGGAGGAATAGATTGTGAAGGATGGCGCGTTTTTAATGTGGCATTCAACGGGAAAAACGTGATTAATGATCTTGATATATGGAGAGAAACAGGTCATGATCACGTTCTGAAAAAAACCATCCGGACCACCATCGACAGTGGTTATCTCGAGATTTCATTTCCGGAAGTGTTATCCGGACAGGCCGTAATTTCAGCAATAGCCATTTCTACGAAGGATAAAAAGATCCTTCCGGTGCCGCGATCCACTGGATTGATTAAAGAGTTACTCAGTAAAAATGGTGAAATAAAAGGGCAGTGGACAATTCAATACTGGTTATCAACCGGAATAAGAAATTATTCTGACGAAAGATCCGCGTTTTTCCACCTGCCTCCGGAACTTCACGGAGCGGAGTGGATCAGGACCCCTTGCAGCAAAGCTAATCTGCTTTTCGGCACTTCAGTCGCAATTGTTCCGGATGAGGATGTTGATCTTTTTATCGGTATACCCGGAAATCATCCTGGGCCTTACAGCTGGATGGATGGCTTCATTAGAACTGGTGAAGTACTTGGAACCACTCTTGACGGGAAGTGTTTTTACACGATTTTCAGAAAAAGATGTCCGGGGTCCGATACAATAGAACTGGGCCCTTTTACTGTTCCTGATAGAAAGGACGATCGGATGCCGGTAATTGCTTTCCAGCCGGCAACCAATCTGGATGCTCCGATTGATTTGCGCGAGTCTGTGACATACCAGGCCGAGGATGCCCGTTACAGCAACTCTTCAAAGGTTTTGATAAAGGCCGGCAAACCATCGGTCTGGATCAGGGGGAAGGAAGGATATATTAACTGGAAGATTACTGTGGGTATTGCTGCAAAATATGGACTGGAATTCAGGTATATGAATCCCCAGAATCATTCTGTTTTCGCTACGGTTGATATTACTACCGATAATGATATTCCGGTATATCAGGGAGTAATAGAATTTTTACCTTCGGGTGACCGGTGGAAAAGCATAAGGACCGATACTCATTCCTCCATTAATGCTGGTGATTTCAGAATTATACTGAATGCCGGGGGGAGCGACGAATTACTGTTTGACTGGCTGAAAGTTCAATAAAATAGGAACCATGAAGAAGTTACTTTTTCTGACTGTATTAGCGGGACTGCTATCCGGGTGCATTATAAAAAAACAGGATGTTTCAGGATTGCCCGAGACGGTAGCTCCTGAAGAAATGGAGAAAATTTACAATGAGATAAAAACTCCCTTTAAATATGGATTGGTTCTGACTGCTCCGGAACCATCCAAAAAAGTGGATTGCCCGACTATCTTCCGCAGGAATGGCAGGTGGTACATGAGCTACCTGGTTTATGATGGCCGCGGATACGAGACCTGGCTGGCCGGCAGTGACGATTTGATGCACTGGGACCAGATGGGACGGATTCTCTCTTTTTCCGACAGCACCCACTGGGATGACGATCAAAAGGCAGGTTACATCGCCCTGCAGGATTATGAATGGGGAGGGAGTTACGCCCTGCAAACCTTTGATGGCAAATACTGGATGTCGTATTTCGGCGGAAACAAAACAGGATATGAAGCAGGAATATTGTCAATCGGGATCGCATATACCGACAGGGATCCCGCAATGGTTCATGAATGGCAGCGGCTTGATGAACCTGTGCTGAGACCGATGGACGAGGATGTTCGCTGGTGGGAAAACAGTACCATGTACAAAAGCACGGTGATCCGGGACAAACAGGAGATAACCGGTTACCCGTTTGTAATGTATTTCAATGCCAGGGGAGACAGTATCCGGCCCCACAGGGGCGCTGAACGGATTGGAATGGCCGTTTCAAGGGATATGGTAAACTGGGAACGTTTCCTGAAAGACCCGGTTCTGAACCATCACAGGGGGATTACGGGAGATGCCTATCTTCAACGCATTGATGATGTCTGGGTCATGTTTTATTTCGGGGCATTCTGGGAAGGACGGCCTAATGCGTTCAACCGGTTTGCCTGTTCGTATGATCTGGTCAACTGGACGGATTGGACCGGGCCCGATCTGATTGCTCCGACTGAAGATTATGAATCCAGGTTCGCTCATAAATCGTGTGTTTTGAAATATGATGGGGTGGTCTACCATTTCTATTGTGCGGTTAATGCAAATGATGACAGGGGAATTGCCCTGGCCACTTCTGTGGATTTGGGAAAGAGTGACCTGAAATTTCTTGTCACTGAAAATAATGATTAACTATGAGAACAAGGCATTACGGCCTGCTGATGGCCATATTTATTATTTTTTTTACAGGATGTAATTCTGATTCTCATTTGCCGGGACAAAGAATTTCATTTAACGAAGACTGGAAATTTCACCTGGGAGATATTGCTGACGGACAGGTTCCGGAACTGGATGACTCCGGATGGAGGGAACTGGATCTGCCTCATGACTGGAGTATTGAGGGACCTTTCAGCGAAGAGCATAATACGACCATTAACCAGGGTGCACTTCCGGCAGGTATTGGCTGGTACAGAAAAACATTCCGGCTTCCGGAATCCGATAGGAACAGGTTTTTTTACATCGGTTTTGACGGGATTTACCGTAACAGCCAGGTATGGATCAACGGTCATCTGCTTGGAGAAAGACCCTCGGGCTATATTTCTTTCCGGTATGATCTGACACCCTATCTGAACTATGGAAAAGAAGAAAATATGATTGCCGTTAAAGCTGACAATTTATTGCAGCCTTGCTCACGATGGTATACCGGGTCGGGAATATACAGGAATGTATGGATTGTGAAGACCGGCGAGGTACACGTTGATCATTGGGGCACCTTTGTAAGAACCCGGATGGATGACAATGCCGGATGTTCTGTTGACCTGGATATTAACATAAGGAACCGGACTGAAAAATATAACCGCGCCTCTGTCAGGACAACCATTCTTGACCATGATGGTAGAAAGGTAAAATCTTTAAGAAATTCTATTAATCTATCAGATTCTGTTTTGTCTTTGACCCAATCATTTTTAATTGATAATCCTGATCTCTGGTCTGTTGAAAATCCACATCTCTATAGTGCCCTAACATCCATTTCCTGTAAGGGTACTGAACTGGACCGGTATGAAACACTCTTCGGCATCAGGGAATTCAGATTTGAGGCTGATAGTGGCTTTTCCCTGAACGGTCGGCATATAAAAATTAATGGAGTCAACATGCATCACGATCTGGGGGCCCTGGGCACTGCGGTCAATAAAAGAGCCATCGAAAGGCAGTTGGAACTTTTAAAGGAGATGGGGTGCAATGCCATCCGGACAGCCCATAATCCTCCGGCCCCCGAACTACTGGATCTTTGCGATGAAATGGGGTTCCTTGTGATTGACGAATCGTTCGATATGTGGGCAAAAAGAAAAAACCGTTATGATTACCATATTTTCTGGGAAGATTGGCATGCAAAAGACCTTCGGGATATGATTCTGAGGGACAGAAACCACCCTTCGGTTATTGCCTGGAGCATTGGTAATGAAATTCGGGAACAGTTTGATTCAACCGGAATTGAAATAACCTGGGAGCTTGTCCGGATTGTAAAATCAGTGGATGACACGCGACCGGTTACCTGTGCCCTGACAGAGCAGGATCCTTCCAAAAATTTTATCTACCAGTCAGGAGCTCTTGATATCATAGGATTTAATTACAAACATGAGGGGTATCCCGATTTTCCGGTAATCTATCCGGGAGAAATGCTCATTGCTTCAGAAAGCGTATCAGGGTTTGCCACACGGGGATATTATGATATGCCGTCAGACAGCATCCGCATATGGCCGGTCAAGTATCGGGCACCCCTTATCGGTGCTAATCCGGAACACACAGCGTCTTCCTACGATAACGTTCATGCCTACTGGGGAACAACCCATGAAAAGAACTATCGTGTCATTAAACAGTACCCGCATATTGCAGGCATGTTTCTGTGGTCGGGATTTGATTACCTGGGCGAGCCAACTCCTTATGACTGGCCATCAAGAAGTTCTTATTTCGGGGTTATTGACCTGGCCGGTTTCCCCAAGGATTTGTATTATCTGTATAAAAGTGAATGGACCGACGAACCTGTACTGCACATCTTTCCCCACTGGAACTGGAAAGAGGGGCAGGAAGTCGATGTCTGGGCATTTTATAACAATGCGGATGAAGTTGAATTGTTTCTGAATGATGTATCCCAGGGAATCAGGAGGAAGGGCGATTCAGACTTTCATGTGATGTGGAGGGTTAATTTTGCACCCGGGAAGATTAAAGCTGTAAGCAGAAAAGACGGACAAACGGTACTGGAAAAAGTGATTTCTACTGCAGGAAGTCCATATCAGCTTGAAATAATCCCCGACAGGGATATAATCTCTGCTGATGGTCTGGACCTCTCTTTTTTAACTGTCAGGATAATGGATGAGTATGGAAATCTGGTCCCCTATGCAAATAACCTTGTCCGGTTCAATATTCAGGGAGATGGATCGATTGCCGGGGTTGACAACGGTTATCAGGCCAGCCTTGAACCATTTAAGGCCGATTACAGGAAAGCCTTCAACGGATTATGCCTCGTTATTATCCGGCCGGGGAAAGCAGCCGGTGAGATTAAGGTCACTGCGGAATCGGAAGGTTTGTTATCTGAGGAAACCGTCATAAGAACCCGGAATTAGATCTGAAAAAGATGAAAAGAACAAATTTTCAATTGTTTGATTTTCTTGATTTTGATCCCGCTCTGAGCGAAAATGAATTTCTGTGGAAAGCCTGCAGGCCGGTTAGTGTAGAAGAAAGAAACGGGGATATTGAGATTGAGATACCTTTTCAAAGACAGATCAGGTCGGTGGATATAAATCCTGACAGAAACGTTCCCCGGAAAAATTTTGTTTTTAAGTTGAGAAGTTATGGAGAGGGTATAATCCGTTTTGGAGCCGGTTTTGGCACTGAGCCTTTCAGGGACTCTGAAATACTTGAAATCGACAGCGGTTTGAAAACGGGCGATCTGAGTGTCGGGAACTCCGGTTCCGGGTGGACGATTAAAGACATTGACGGCAGGTTGCTGGCATCTATCAATCTGAGCGAACCGGACATTAAGCATTGGAGCGACCTGGTCCCCGGACCCGAAGAAACCTTCGAACTCGTGCTCTATCCAGGCTCTTCCGGAGAAATCAGACTTAATGCATACGATCACTTCTTCCCGGCAAGGCAGGATGCCTTTCCGCTGGCCTTTGTGGAACGGAACGGGAGACCTCACCGGACAACACTCTCTTTTCACTGTAATCCGGATGAGGTTTTCACGGGTACGGGAGAACGCTTTGCAAAAATGGATCTTTCCGGGATGACTGTCCGGTTAAAAAACCAGGATGGCCAGGGTGTGAACAGCAGGAGAACTTATAAAAACATCCCGTTCTATCTTTCTAGCGACATGTACGGAGCATTTCTCCATACCTCTTCAGACAGTAAAATCTCTTTTGCTGATCATTCAACCAGGTCGGTTCAGTTGCTTTGCGAAGAACCTTATATAGATGTTTTCCTTATCGGTGGAAACTCCCCTGAGGAAATCATTTACCGGTACAGGAAATTGACAGGGTTCCCGGCTATGCCGCCGGTCTGGAGTTTCGGAACATGGATGAGCAAAATGTCCTATTTCTCTGCCGATGAGGTAAACGAAGTCTGCAACAGGCTGAGACAGGAAGGTTTTCCCTGCGATGTCATCCACCTGGATACCGGTTGGTTCCGAAAGGACTGGCTGTGTGAATGGAAATTCAATGAAGAACGGTTCCCTGATCCGGAAAAATTCATGTCTGACCTGAGAAACAGGGGATTTAGAATCAGCCTCTGGCAGATGCCATATATTGCCAGGGAAGCTGAACAGCATGATGAAGCCATAAAAAATAAATATATCGGAAAGACTGAGGACGCTTCTAACAGACAGGATTCAAATTTCAGCCTGCACGATTATGCGGGCACCATCGATTTTACCTGCCCGAAAGCTGTGGAGTGGTATAAAAACCTTATTGGCAATTTACTGAAAATGGGTGCTGCCTGCATTAAGACCGATTTTGGAGAGGAGATACACATGGATGCGGAATATTACGGGAAAGATCCCGGTCAGCTCAGTAATCTTTACGCCCTCCTTTACCAGAAAGCGGCTTTCGAGGTCACCAGGGAGATAACCGGGGATGGCATTATCTGGGCCCGGGCAGGATGGGCCGGATGCCAGAGGTACCCGGTGCACTGGGGAGGCGATGCTGCCTGTTCATGGGACGGTATGGCGGGAACGCTTAAGGGAGGTTTGCACCTCGGGCTCTCAGGTTTTGGATTCTGGAGCCATGATGTGCCCGGTTTTCACGGACTTCCTGACTTCATGAATGCAGTGATACCTGAGGACCTTTATGTACGGTGGACACAATTTGGCGTGTTTACATCGCACCTGAGGTATCATGGAACCTCCGGAAGAGAACCCTATCACCATCCGAATGTGGCCGGCATTGTAAGAAAATGGTGGAGGCTCAGATACGCACTGTTACCCTATATCCTTGAACAGGCTGAGAAAACTGTCCGATCAGGTTATCCCATGCTGAGGGCATTGATCTTCCACCATCCGGATGACAGGATCTGCTGGCACATTGATGATCAGTATTATTTCGGGGATGATTTCCTGGTTGCCCCGGTGATGAACAGTCTGAATCATCGGGATATCTATCTTCCCGAAGGCGAATGGATCAATCTTTTCAATGGCACATACAACAAAGGACCATTGTGGTTGAAAAACTTCGAAGCTCCACTGGACGAAATGCCTGTATGGGTCCGTATGAATGCGAATATTCCGATATATCCTGAAAAAATGGAATGTACAGATGATTACAATCCGGATAAGGTCATATCGATCAAAGTAAACAGGGAGTTTAAAGGAATATGGGACTCTGAAACAGGTCATTTATTTAATATGTAGATAAAAGATGAGCGGAAAATGGAAGGAAAACTGGGAGGAATCCAGGAAGAACTATATCGATTGGTGGAATGGTACCGGGCTGGTCATCAGTATGTGGGAACACATGGAAAAAGAGGGTGAACCGGTTGAAAATGTCCTCCCGCCGGAACCACCGACAAACATTGAGCACTACTGGTTTAATCCCGGTTGGAGGGCAAAAAATATTCATTACAGCCTGTCAAAAAGTGTTTTAAAAGCGGATATCCCCCCCGTGGCAAATACGCATCTCGGACCGGGTTCTCTTGCAGCTATACTGGGAGCTGAACTGGAAGGAGGGGAAGATACGATCTGGATCAGGAAACCCGGAAACTTTGATCCGGAAATAAAACTGAATGAAAACAACAGCTACTGGTTACTGCACCAGGAGCTTCTAAAATCCTGCCGCAAATACGCAGAAGATAAATATTATGTGGGCATGCCTGACCTTGTAGAAGGCCTTGATGTTTTGGCAAGCCTGAAGGGGACTGATGAGACCCTTATGGATATGATCCTGTATCCTGAAAAGACCGCTGAACAGTTGCAGAAAATAAATGATATCTATTTAGAGGTATTCAACCGTTTGTATGACATTATAAGGGTTGGTGATGAAATGGCATTCTGCTATTTTTCATTATGGGCACCCGGAAAAACTACAAAAATTCAGTCCGACATTTCCGTGATGATCTCTGAGGAGGATTTCCGGAAGTTTGCCCAACCCTATTTCCGTGAACAGTGCCGGAACATAGAATATACGCTTTATCATCTTGATGGTGTGGATGCCATCCGGCACCTGGATGCCATCCTGGAGATTGAGGAGCTTAAGGCAGTCCAGTGGACACCAGGCTACGGCCAGCCGCAGGGCGGTGACTCAGGATGGTACAACCTTTATAAAAGAATAAAATCCGCCGGCAAGTCAGTAATGCCCTGCTGGGTGACTGTGGAGGAGATGGAACCCTTGCTGGATTATGTCGGCCCGGAGGGAATGAATATCCTGATGGATTTCAGGTCGGAAAAGGATGTTGACAGGGCACTGGAAATAAGGGAACGTTATCGGTGATGTTTATAATATAATTCCTAAAATGATTGACATTCACGAATTATTGAGACCAGTTGATTTCATAGTTGTAGGTATTTATTTTGTTACCATCATTTTTATCGGGTACTGGGTTAGTTTTATTCAGAAAAGAGAAGAGAATGAGAACCTGTTTCTTGCAGGCCATTCCCTGAAGTGGCACAGCATCGGGCTGACGATGTGGGGGACCAATGTAGGACCATCCATGCTGATCGCTTCCGCCAGTATCGGGTACACGACCGGGGTCGTCGCCGGAAATTTCGGCTGGTATGCTTTTCCCTTCATTCTCCTGCTGGCCGTGGTTTTTGCACCCCGTTACCTGGGCGCCAAAGTGCAGACATTACCTGAATTCATGGGGAAACGGTTCGGAAAATCCTCCCGGAACATACTCGCCTGGTACAGCCTCGCAACCATCCTGATCTCCTGGCTCTCACTGACTCTTTTTGCAGGGGGAATTCTTGTCAGCCAGATTCTCAATGTTCCGATCTGGCTTTCCGTTATGATACTGGTGCTGGTTTCCGCTTTTTTTACCATCGCCGGGGGATTGAAAGCCATTGCATATACCAATGTATTTCAAATGCTGCTCCTGATAGGCGTGTCTTTTGCGCTTACGGTGGTGGGTGTTTCCAAAGCTGGCGGAATTATGGCTATCTATGAAAATACCCCTCCAAATTACTGGAACCTTTTTTTACCGATGGATGATCCAAACTATCCGTGGCTCGCCATTCTGCTTGGTTATCCGGTCATGGGTATCTGGTTCTGGTGCACCGACCAGTCCATGGTCCAGTCGGTTCTGGGAGCAAAAAATCTTACGCAGGGCCAGCTGGGGGCAAATTTTACGGGATGGCTCAAGATTCTGGATGTCGCCCTCTTCATTATTCCGGGTATCATCTGCTTTATCCTTTTTCCTGACCTGAAGGACCCCGATGAGGCTTACATGACCATGGTAACCCGCCTTTTTCCGGCAGGCATGACCGGTCTTGTAATGGCCGTGCTGATTGCCGCACTTGTTAGCACCATCGATTCGGCATTAAACTCCCTCAGCACAGTATTTACAGTGGATATCTTTATTGAAAGATTCAGGCCCGGAGCAGACCAGAAGCAGATCATAAAAATAGGAAGGATTGTTACCCTGGTCGGAGCTGCTCTGGCTATTCTTATCACATTGGCCATTAATAATATTCAGGGGCTTAACCTGTTCGATGTTTTTCAGGCCGTACTCAGTTTTCTTGCCCCGCCAATGTCAGTGGTGTTTTTGCTGGGGGTTTTCTGGAAAAAGGCAACTGCAAGAGCTGCCAATTTTGTCCTTTCATTCGGAACCATCTTCAGTATTGGAACCGGTATCTTATATCTGTGGGTATTCCCGTCTGATAAATATGATTTCTGGCCCCATTTCCTTTTGCTATCCTTCTTTATCTTTATATTTCTGATGGTGGTTTCGATCATTATAGTCCTGGCTGACAAAAGGGCAGGAGAGAAGGATCAGAACCAGCTCGATTTTGGCAGGTTATCCAAACCACCCCGGAAAGTTTGGATTTTCTGGTCTGCCTTAATCATTGTGATGGTTATGTTGTATATTTTATTTAATGGACATTGATTACCCATTGACGAAATGTGAAATGAAAACCGGAATGACACACAAAGACAGATTCCTTGCAACCATTCAGAATGAGGTTGTTGACAGACCTGCATCATGGCTGGGACTCCCTGTTCCGTCCGCTGAGCCTGCACTTATGAGCCATTTTAATGTGCAATCGATGCATGAATTGAAATTGAGGCTCGATGATGATATTTACCCGATTGAAGTACCGTATGATTTTCCTCCGGCTAATCATATCGCATGTGCCTTCAATTTTGCCAAAGAGGAGCACAGAGGCAGGCCCGATGAGAGAACCCTGACAACCCCTGGCTTTTTTGAAGACTACAATGATCCTTCCGATGTGGATAAGTTCGACTGGCCGGATCCCGAACGATACCTTGACAGGAAAGAATCCGCCAGGCTGGCACGTTCCATTGATGACAGCTACTGCCGGATGGGAATACTGTGGAGTGCCCATTTTCAGGATGCCTGCTCGGCATTCGGAATGGAACTGGCCCTGATGAATATGATGATCAATCCGGATATATTCAGGGCGGTTATTGACAGGATAACACAGTTCTACCTCAGAGCCAATGAACTGTTTTATGATGCCACAAAGGGATACCTCGATGCGGTCCTTATAGGGAATGACTTTGGAGGACAGAAAGGACTTTTGGTTGATCCCCAATCTATCAGGGAATTTGTTTTTCCCGGCATAAAACTGCTCATCGACCAGGCAAAAAGTTACGGGCTGAAGGTTATGTACCATTCCTGCGGATCCATCTTTCCCTTAATTCCAGATTTTATCAATCTGGGGGTCGATGTAATTCATCCCATCCAGGCACTGGCGACCGATATGTCGGTTGAACATATGCACGATAATTTTGCTGGGAAAACGGCTTTCTGCGGAGGAATTGATGCGCAGTATCTTCTGGTGGAGGGAACCCCCGGGGAGGTGTTCAAAAGGGTTCAGGAGGTGAAAGGATTATTCCCGACAGGTTTGGTTATTTCTCCAAGCCACGAGGCGGTCCTGCCGGATATACCTCCGGAGAATATAGAAGCAATGTTTAATTCCATAAAGACTTAAGATGAGACGATTCGGACAGATGATCAGATTGAAACCCGGCTGTGAGCAGGATTATATCAAATATCATGCGGATGTATGGCCCGGTGTTCTGACAAAGATTAAGGAGTGTAATATTTCTAATTATTCCATTTATGTGAAGGGAAACACACTCTTTTCATATTTTGAATACACCGGTGATAATTTTGAAGGGGATATGAGGACCATGGCAGCTGATGAAGAGACACAGAGATGGTGGGATGTAGTCAAACCGCTGATGGAACCCCTCGAAGATCGGAAGGAGGGAGAATTCTGGGCGGACATGCAGGAAATATTTCATATTGATTAAAACTTATCATACATGGTACCTACAAATCCCGTCATTGGAACCGGCCTTCATGCGATTGGAGGAATGTCGGCGGCTTCCTGTTACACCCCTTTTCAAAAAGTCAAATCCTGGTCCTGGACATCCTTCTGGATAGTGCAGGCATTGTTTGCATGGTTTCTCGTTCCGCTGGTCATCGGAATGATTACAGTTCCGGATTTTTTTGGCGTTTTAAGGGATTCCCCTTCTCACATCCTCTGGGGGGCTTTTATTCTCGGTGGGATATATGGATTCGGAGGGATGTCATTCGGATTTTCTATCCGGCATATAGGATATTCCTTGACGTATACCATTTCAATCGGACTGTCGGCCGTCATTGGAACGCTGGTGCCGGTGATAATCAACGGAACAATGGTGGAATATTTTTCACGGCCGGGAAGCAATATCGTGATTCTCGGGATGGTCCTTTCCATTATCGGTGTTGGTTTGACCGGATGGGCAGGATTTCGAAAGGAAAAGGACCTTGTGAGCCTGAATGGATCGGCTCTGAACTTCAACATGAAGAAGGGACTGATCCTTGCCGTCATCGGGGGTCTTCTTTCAGCCGTATTCAATATTTCCCTTGAATATGGGCAGCCTATTGCCGATCTCGCCGCACAGAGAGGTGCGGGTAATTTCCAGGGAAATGCCAAAACCATCGTATCTACCGCAGGATGCCTGACAGTAAACCTGGTGTGGTTTCTTATTCTGGGATTCAGGACAAAAACAATGAAGGAATTTATTCCCGGCAGAACTGTTGGAACCAAAAGATATGTGATGAACTTTCTGTTATCGGCTCTTGCGGGGACCCTCTGGTTCATGCAATTCCTTTTTTATGGTCTGGGTCATGTTCAAATGGGGAACTTCCAGTTTATCAGCTGGGTGTTGCATATGTCCATGCTGATATTCTTCAGCTATATTGTGGGCGTGATCGTAAAAGAGTGGAAAAAGGTATCAAAACCCACTTACATTATTCTGATAGTTGCTCTGCTGACGCTTGTACTCTCATTTATTATCATGACCTATGGGAGCGTAATTGGTGAAAGGGCATTAAATTCTGCAATATGAAATCAAAAGGTCTTTTGAAAACGGCGAGTATCAGGTATTCCGGCTTTCTTTTTCCGGTTATCCTGATAAACCTGTCAGCCCTTATT
Source organism: Bacteroidales bacterium (assembly GCA_016936975.1). Taxonomy (GTDB): domain Bacteria; phylum Bacteroidota; class Bacteroidia; order Bacteroidales; genus JAFGWU01. The sequence goes on from JAFGWU010000039.1 coordinate 70,067, forward strand.
TTCGGACAGACTGTTACCGGAGAACCGGCAGGTATTCCTGAAATTCCAACCATTTATAAAATCGATCCTCTGCAGGATCCTCAAATAACCAGCCTGAACAGGGAGCGTTCAAGAACAACCGCTTATTCTTTCAGCAGTGTGGAGGATGCATTAACCTGTAACCGGGAGAAATCAGAAAGGGTAATGATTCTGAATGGGACCTGGAATTTTAAATATGTTCCGGACGCCGATTTGGCGCCGGAGAATTTTTTTGCCTCCCGGGTGGAGAACTGGGATAGCATTGAGGTTCCGTCCAATTGGGAATTGAAAGGCTATGGAAATCCGGTTTATAAAAGCGCGGTCTATCCGTTCAGACCGGTTAATCCGCCTTTTGTTCCCGTAAAAGACAACAGCATCGGTTCATACCAGACCTCTTTCAGCATCCCTGACGGCTGGCATGATCTGAATGTTACCCTTCATTTCGGAGGCGTCAGTTCAGCTTTTAAGGTTTGGGTAAATGGACATTTTCTGGGTTATGGAGAGGACAGTTTTCTTCCATCAGAGTTCAATATTACACCTTACCTCACGAAAGGAGAAAATATACTATCCGTTCAGGTTTACAGATGGAGTGATGGCGTCTACCTTGAGGATCAGGATCACTGGAGATTGAGCGGGATACAGAGGGAGGTCCTTTTGCTTGCAGAGCCAAAACTGAAGATTGCTGATTTTCACTACCAGGTAAAACTGGATGATCATTACCGGGATGCTCTATTCAGCCTCCGTCCCCGGTTGGAAAATCTTACCGGGGTTGCAGTTCGGGGATATAAAGTTTCGGCTGACCTGTATGACCGCGAGGGAAAGTCAGTTCTGGAAAAACCTCTGGAAATTGATGCAGAACAGATCATTAATGAGAGTTATCCCAGGCTCGATAATGTCAAATTCGGACTGCTTGAGACAGAAATAAAGAATCCTGAAAAGTGGAGTGATGAAGAGCCTTACCTCTATACGTTGGTTCTATCACTAACCGACAGCGGTGGACATTTGCTTGAGGCAAAAAGCTGCCGGGTCGGATTCAGAAGCGTTGGATTTTCGGAGGATACAGGAAAACTACTGATCAACGGGAGGGAGACTTACCTGTACGGGGTAAACCGCCATGACCATCATCCCGTTAAAGGGAAAGCCCTGTCGCGGGAGGATATAAAGGCGGATGTGCTGCAGATTAAAAGATTTAATTTTAACTGTATACGCACCAGCCATTATCCCAATGATCCCTATTTCTATGACCTGTGTGATCAATATGGGATACTGGTGATTGATGAGGCAAACCTGGAATCACACGGACTGGGCGGCAAGCTGAGCAACGATCCGTTATGGACCCATGCCCATATGGAGCGGGTTACCAGGATGGTGGAGCGGGATAAGAACCATCCCTGCGTGATTATCTGGAGCCTAGGCAATGAGGCTGGCCGGGGGCCCAACCATGCCGCCATGGCAGAATGGATACATGACTTCGACATTACGCGCCCGGTACAGTATGAACCTGCCCAGGGAAATCATCGTGTGGAGGGTTATATTCCGCCAGGCCATCCCGATTATCCGAAAGATCATTCTCATCGCATCCAGGTGCCGGTGGACCAGTATTATGTAGATATTGTAAGCAGATTCTACCCAGGAATATTTACGCCTGACCTTCTGGTTAATCAGCCCGGCGACAACCGGCCGATCCTTTTTGTGGAGTATGCGCATTCAATGGGCAACTCAACGGGCAATATGAAGGAATTATGGGACAAATTCCGATCGCTGCCCAGGATTATCGGGGGATGTATCTGGGATTACAAAGACCAGGGACTGTTGAAAACCGATGCAGCGGGAAATGATTATTATGCCTACGGAGGAGACTTCGGGGAAACACTGCACGACGGCAACTTTTGTATCAATGGTATCGTGGCTTCGGATAACAGACCCAAGGCTGCAATTTTTGAATGCAAAAGAGTGTTTCAACCGGTGGAATGCAGCCTGATGGACGTGGATGCCGGTTTGCTTAAGGTGGAAAACCGCCATGCAGTCAAATCCTTGAAGGATTACAATCTTATGATTGAGATTCTGGAAAATGGGTGTTTAATATCAAGGAGAGAAATGGCGGCTCCTCACCTGGCAGCAGGAATGGACACCATAATAAATATACATGACAGCTATCCCGGTTTCAGAGATGGGCATGAATATTTGCTCAATATTTCTTTTGCCCTGAAAAAGGCAACACCATGGGCGGACCCGGGATATGTGGCAGCCTCAAACCAGTTTTCACTTACCCCGGTGATCACACACTATAAAAATCCTGTATCGCGCGGAAAGGATCTGACCATAAAGAAAAGCCTTTCAAATATAGTCGTTACAGGGAACAAATTTCAACTCGTGTTCGATACGAAGAGCGGATTCCTCTGTTCCGGTGTATACGACAACCGGGAGATCCTTTTAAGTCCACTGGAGCCCAATTTCACCCGTGCTCAAACCGATAACGATCGCAGGGGATGGAAACCGGTCATTAAGCTGAAAGAGTGGTATGAAGCGGAACCGGTTCTACGTGATCTGGCCGCCTCAGTGAAAGAGGACCGGACAGCCCTGGTGCAGACGCAATATGATTTAATAAACAGGAAGGCTGAGCTGTTGATTGAATACACGATAAACCGCAATGGTGTTCTCCGGATCGATTATGTGCTGAATGTCTTTGATTCTCTTCCCGATATCCCCAGGGTAGGGTTGACGTGTGGCATTCCCGGGCAATATGAGCAGATCCGCTGGTATGGACGCGGGCCGCAGGAAAATTATATGGACAGAAGATATGGCGCAGATGCCGGGATATATTCATTGCCGGTTGAAGATTTTATTGAACCTTATGTCATGCCTCAGGAAAATGGCTACAGAACCGATGTGAGATGGATGTTTTTGTGTGATGATGAAAATCAGGGAGTGCTGGTTGTAGCCGACAGTCTTCTCTGCATGAACGTTTGGCCCTATACCCAGGATAACCTTGAAAAGGCGAAGCATACAAATGATCTGAAAAATCCCGGGTACCTGACACTGAATATTGATCTGGCTCAGATGGGAGTGGGTGGCAATGATTCCTGGTCGGATGTCGCACAACCGCTGGATATCTATATGATCCCGGCAAAATCATACCGGTATGCATTCTTCATGATCCCGGCAAAGATCAAGGAAAATAAATTGCCGGGATTTCCCTGTTCTATCAGATTTAAACCATAAATAAAAGGAAAAATGATGAAAAGCAAAGTTGAAGTTACAATGTTCAGGACAATCCTGACTTATCTTTTCATAACAGCAATCCTGGAAATCCCCGCTGTCGCCCAAACTTCATTCATTGAACCGGAAACCGATATAATTTACCTGTCTGGAACGGGATCGGATAACCCCGTGGAATGGAATTTCTATTGCTCTTCCGGGATGAAAAGCGGTTCCTGGACGAAAATAAATGTGCCCTCATGCTGGGAACAACAGGGTTTCGGCACCTATAACTACGGTGTCTATTTTTACGGGAAAGCGACCGATCCGGCCATCCCCGACGAATACGGATTGTACAGGTATGAGTTTGAAGTTCCTGCTGACTGGAAAAACAGGAACAACCGTATAGTATTCGAAGGATCGATGACCGACACCGAAGTAAGAATAAACGGAAAATCCGCAGGACCGGTCCACCAGGGTGGCTTTTACAGGTTTTCATACGACATAACGGACCTCCTGGAATATTCCGGGTCCAACCTCCTTGAGGTTACGGTCAGGAAAGAATCGGAGAATGCCAGCGTAAACCTGGCTGAACGGAGGGCGGATTACTGGAATTTCGGGGGGATCTTCAGGCCGGTGTTTATCGAATCAAGACCTGAGGTCAATATCCTGCGGGTAGCTGTGGATGGAAAGGCAGACGGCACGTTTTCCGCTGATGTTTTTCTGGGGCGCCCGGCCGGGAAGCGAATGAACCTGGAACTGCTGATTACTGACCATGAAGGAAAAAGGGTCGGAGATATCGTATTAAAAAAAATTAAAGCAGGGGAAGAAATAATTACCCTTTCAAATAGTTGCAGGGGCATTAATCATTGGACAGCCGAAACACCTTTTCTCTATACAGCTTCATTCAAATTATCCAGGGGGGAAACAGTGCTTCACCGGGTTACAACCCGTTTTGGGTTTCGGACGATGGAGATCAGGGAGGGCGATGGAATCTACCTTAATGGACAGAGGATTCTCCTTAAGGGAGTGAACCGGCACAGCTTCAGGCCTGAAAGCGGAAGAACATTAAGTCCCGCCCAGAACAGGGAGGATGTTTTGCTCATAAAGGAGATGAACATGAATACTGTCAGAATGTCGCATTATCCTCCTGATCCGGAATTTTTGGATGCCTGTGATGAACTGGGACTGTATGTGCTGAATGAACTGGGAGGATGGCATGGAAAATATAATACGGAAATCGGTAAAAAGCTTGTTAAGGAACTGGTAACCCGCGATGTGAACCATCCGAGCGTGATTTTCTGGGATAATGGAAATGAAGGAGGTTGGAACACGGAACTCGACAGTGAATTTTCGAAATGGGATCCCCAGAACCGGCCGGTGCTTCATCCCCAGCAGGAACTGAATGGCGTGGAAACCATGCATTACCGTTCATACGGGGAAACCCAGGAGTATTTAAGGGGAAAAGAGATCTTTTTTCCGACCGAGATCCTGCATGGATTGTATGACGGCGGATTGGGTGCCGGTTTATATGATTACTGGGAGTTCATGAGAAACCATCCCCGTTGTGCGGGAGGACTTCTCTGGGTATTTGCCGATGAAGGAATAATCCGTACGGACCTGGATGGAAAGATTGATTGCGATGGCAATCATGGGGCGGATGGAATCGTCGGACCCCACCATGAAAGGGAAGGGAGCTTTTATACCATAAAAGAAGTCTGGTCCCCGGTGCAGGTATTAATGGAGGAACTACCTGAAGAATTTAACGGGATCATTCCGGTGGAAAACCGTTATGATTTCATCAACCTGAACCGCTGCACATTTAAATGGACTCTAGGAAAATTTTATGGGCCGTCGGAAGAGAAGAATGGCTATTCTGTGCTGGATTCCGGAACAGCCCTGTCACCGGAACTTCCGCCTCATCTGTCAGGGGAACTGGTTCTTAACCTTCCATTAAACTGGCAGGATGCCGACGTACTGTATCTTACTGCTTATGATCCCGGGGGACAGGAACTGTGGACCTGGTCATGGCTTACCGGGGATCCGGATCCCGGCCAAATATTGAATGATGGTGATTACGATGGAATGAACTTTTATAAAGACAATGGCAGGTTGATCGTTGCTGCCGACAGTCTGAAGCTGATCTTTAATCTTTCTGACGGATTCCTGGAGGAAGCACAACAGGGACCAAACCGGATGTCATTTGGAAATGGTCCGCGTTTCATTGCTTTCAGAAGGGGCGACAGGACGCTTGATGGAACCATTAAGGCAAATGTTCCCAAAGGCGTCGACAGGATTTATTATGATGTTGCAGGGGCGAGCAACTTAACCGGCCTGGAGGCAAAGAATAATGGCAATACCATAGTTGTTAAAGCAGACTATTCCGGTCCTTTAACAAAGGCAGTCTGGACCATTGGATCCAACGGTCTCGTGAGATTGGACTATACCTACCGGTACGACGGGGCTGTTGATCTTATGGGAATAACCTTTGACACCCCGGAAGAGAAGGTGCAGTCGTTACGATGGTTGGGAGAAGGACCTTACAGGGTATGGGCCAACCGTTTGCATGGCACAATCATGAATGTCTGGGAAAACCAATATAATGATCCTGTTCCGGGAGAATCATTTGAATATCCTGAGTTCAAGGGATTTTTCGGAAAATGGAAATGGGCTGAACTGTACACTGAAGAGGGCTCTGTTTTCATCTCCGGCGAACAGTTCAATAATTACCTTGGGATCTATACCCCCCGTGATGGAAGGGACTCCTTGCTTTATACATTTCCTGAAGCCGGAATTTCTGTGCTGGATGTCATACCGCCTGTCAGGAATAAAGTGAATGCGACCGATCTGATTGGTCCTTCCTCAAGGGTAAGATTTGTGGAGGGTATCAGAAATGGGACCCTCTATTTCAGGTTTAAACCGGAATGATAGTATTGAGTGCAATTCGATAAAAATAAACAAGAACAATTCAATGAAGCGATTCAGACAATTCATATTTTTCAAAATTCTGATCTGGCTGTTCCTGGTAACTATTTTCTGTTCCTGCCATTATCAGGAGCCGGATAATCAGGCAAGAGAACATTTTATGAATCCTCCTGAATCAGCCAGACCATGGGTGTTCTGGTACTGGATGCATGGAGCCTATTCTAAGGACGGGATTACGGCCGATCTGGAAGCGATGAAGAAAGCCGGTATAGGAGGCGCATTCCTCGTCCCGATAAAAGGGATTACCGACCCGCCTCTTTATGAGCCCTCCATCAATCAGCTGAGCCCGGAATGGTGGGATATTCTTAAATATACCCTTGATGAGGCCAGAAGGTGCGGCATTATCATTACAATGCATGCAAGCGATGGTTTTGCCACAGCAGGCGGTCCGTGGATTACTCCAGAACTTTCCATGCAGAAGGTTGTATGGACGGAGAAAAGGATTAAGAACGGTGAAAATTTTAATGGCACTGTGGTGCAGCCTGAAGATTATGAAGGGTATTACCGTGACCTGGCTGTATATGCTTTTCCCACGCCCGGACAGGGAAATATTCCGGAGGACTTTATTCCGTTAGTCACAACCAGCGATCCCGGATTTGATGGCCGGTCGCTCCTGGATAAAGGTAACAGGAACAGATTCAGGAGCCGGGAGAAAAGCTGGATCATGTTTGAATACAGTGAACCGGTTACCTGTCGTTCAGTAACCATTTTCAGGGATGGTACAAACTTTCCCTCCCTCAGGCCGATGATTGAAGTCAGTGATGACGGGGTCCTTTTCAGGGAGATCCTCCGGTTAGAGCCTCCCAGGGCAGGATGGCTGGATTGGACAGAGGATGTGACCTGTTCTGTCAAACCGGTTTCAGCCCGGTATTTCAGGTTCATCTTTGATCCGGAAGGGGTTGAGCCGGGCGCTGAAGATCTTGATGCAGCCAAATGGAACCATGCATTGAGCCTCAGGGCAATTAACATTTCCGGATTCCCGCGCCTCGGTCATTTTGAAGGAAAAAACGGCTCGTCCTGGCGGGTAGCTCCCCGGACGGATGTATCCGCCATACCCGATGCTCTTTGCGTGAAACCGGAAGAGATCGTCAATCTGACCGATCGGCTGATGAATAATAACCGCATTGACTGGAATCCTCCGGAAGGAAACTGGACCATTATCCGGATGGGATATACATCAACAGGACAGATGAATGAAACGGGAGGTGCCGGGAAAGGTCTGGAATGTGACAAGTTTAATCCTGAGGCTGTCAAACTGCAATTTAAGAAGTGGTTCGATGAATCGGTAAAGGTGGCAGGAGAGGAGCTGGTCCCCGAGGTCCTGAAAATACTGCATGTGGATAGCTGGGAGTGCGGCAGCCAGAACTGGTCGCCCATCTTTCGTGAGGAGTTTATAAACCGCAGAGGATATGACCCACTGGATTACCTGCCCGTCATGGCAGGAATACCCATGGTGTCGGCGGATGTATCGGAACGCTTTCTGTATGACGTCAGAATGACCATCTCTGAGCTTGTTATGGATGTCTTCTACAACACCCTTAACGAACTGGCGCACTCAAGGAACTGCCTGTTCAGCGGGGAGTGCATTGCCCCGGTATTTGTTTCGGATGGGATGGAACTCTTCGGCAGGATGGATATCCCTATGGGAGAGTTCTGGTTAAGAAGTCCGTCACACGATAAGTTGAACGATATGCTGGATGCCATCTCAGGAGCCCATGTTTACGGAAAGAATATTATCCAGGCAGAAGCATTTACCGAGATCAGGATTGACTGGGATGAACATCCCGGTATGATAAAATCACTTGGGGACAGAAATCTGGCTCTTGGAGCAAACCGGATGGTGCATCATGTTTTTACCCATAATCCATGGCTGGATCGCAAACCCGGAATGACACTGGATAGAGTCGGACTTTATTTTCAAAGGGACCAGACCTGGTGGGACCAGGTCAACGGGTGGACCGGTTATCTTCAAAGATGTCAGGCCCTTCTGCAGATGGGAGCTCCGGTTGTTGATGTGGCAGTATTCACGGGAGAAGAAATTCCACGAAGGGCCATAACCCCCGAGCGGCTGGTCTCTTCCTTACCGGGAATTTTCGGTGACGATCTGATCAGATCAGAGCAGGAAAGGCTGGAGAACAGGGGAAGTCCCATGAGGGAACTGCCCCGCGGGGTGAGAACGACCGACAATATGGCTGATCCTGAAGAGTGGATTGATCCCTTGAGAGGATATGCCTATGATTCATTTAATAAAGATGCATTGCTCAGACTGTCGAAGGTGGATAACGGAAAGATCACCCTGCCGGGAGGATTGGCCTATTCACTGCTGATTATTCCCGGTTCCCGCCCGCTTTCACCCAATGCCGGAATAATGTCGGCGGAGGTTGCCGAACGGATCCTGAAACTTGTAAAGGACGGAGCCACCGTTGTGTTCACCGAAAAGCCGGAACACACACCCGGATTATCCTATTATGCAGAGAATGAAAAAAGGCTGGGAGCACTAACGGAAGAACTTTTCGGCAGTGAAAAACATTTTATTCAGACAGGAGGAGAAAGAGTTGTGGAGGTCCGTAACATTGGAAAAGGAAGGATTATTCCGGGCCCCTATCAGGCTTCCTCCTTCAATCCCCTGGGAATTGAGCGGGATCTTTTCGTGACCGACGGAACCGGGATCCTTCAGGGAAATGTTGCCTGGACACACCGGATCGACGGTAACACGGATATCTATTTTCTTTCAAACCAGGTGAATGAGGAACGTGAATTAACAGTTTCGTTCAGGACTTCCGGAAGGTGGCCTGAAATATTTGATCCGGTCAATGGAGAGATCTTTAAGGCTTCCGCTTGGAGAAGCTCTGAAGGGAGGACTATCCTGCCACTGAAGATGCCTCCGGATGGCTCCCTGTTCGTTATTTTTTCAGAAGAAACAGAAGAAACCAGCATAAACAGGGGAGAAAACCATCCCGTGTTTGAAGAGGTCATGGAGATCGAAGGCCGGTGGGAGATAGTTTTTGATAAGGAATACGGGGGACCTGGACAAGCATTTTTCATGGATTCCCTGACAGATTGGACGGAAATGGAATCGGATTCTGTTAGATTTTATTCCGGGACAGCGGTTTACAGAAAAACCTTCAGAGTTGATACCCCCGTTCACGATTCTTCACGGTACTGGATCGACCTGGGAGAGGTGTCGAATATTGCATCTTTGAACCTTAACGGAAAAGATTGCGGAATAGCTTGGACGGAACCCTTCAGGCTCGAAATATCAGACAGGATAAAGCCCGGGGAGAACACCCTGGAAATACATGTCAGCAATACCTGGGCGAACCGTATTATTGGGGACCATCTGAAGCCTGAAGCGGAAAGATTAACCTGGACCACCGCCCCTTACAGGCTGAGGAATCAACCCCTGCTGAAATCCGGGCTTGCCGGACCGGTAATTCTGTTGAAACAATTATAGAAGAAATAAGAGCGAATCATAAAGTAAATGAAAGCAATCATTCCCCTTCCGTTTGTTCTTCTTTCATTAATGGTAGCCTGTAATCTTCGTCCTGAAAGGATCCCTGAATCCTATAATATAGCCTGGGATACATTGAGTACCAATGCTTCCGAATCGATGCCATGCGGAGGGGGAGATATCGGACTGAATATCTGGGTTGAAGACGGAGATGTTCTCTTTTATGTTTCAAGAAGCGGTGTGTTTGATGAGAACAATACCTTCCCGAAGCTTGGCAGAATACGGGTGTCACTGGACCCCAATCCCTTCAACGGAGATACATTCCGGCAGGAACTGGTCCTGAAAGAGGGTTATGTGAAGATCAGCGGGAAGAATGGACCGGTATCGGGAATGGCTGTCATCTGGGTGGATGTTTCAGAGCCGGTGATCCATTTTGAACTCGAAACGAAACCGGAGGTGGAAATGGAGGTTGTCTATGAAAGCTGGCGGCATAGGGACCGGTTCATGCGGGGGTCGGAACCATTCCAGAGTTCCTATAAATGGGCTCCCATTGACAGCCTGGTGACCCGAAAGGATGAAATCTCGTTCGTGGATGAAGGCGTCCTCTTTGTCCACCATAACAGCGACAGCACCGTTTTTGACGTAACGGTCCGTCAACAGGGCATGGACCAGGTGAAGGAACAGATGTTCAATCCACTTAAGAACCTAACGTACGGGGGCTTTCTGTACGGTTCCGGTTTATCCCCTTCAGGCACTGTTGGCGGGACCTATATCAATACCGATTTCACCGGCTGGAAATTAAAAGGCACAGACGCTTCCTCCAGGCATGAATTCCGGGTGGCACTGCATACAGATCAATCCGGCTCCGTGGAAACCTGGCAAAAGGAACTGAAGCAGGTGGTCGATGCAAATACAGGGAACAGTGCAAAACAGTTTCGTGCAACCCGAAGATGGTGGAATCAATTCTGGGAACGCAGTTTTATTATCATTAATGAAGACCAACCTGATCCCTCCGATGAAGCCTGGCAGGTCGGAAGGAATTACCAGCTCTTCAGGTACATGTTGGGTTGCAATGCATATGGCAGTTACCCGACAAAATTCAACGGGGGCCTGTTTACCTTTGACCCGGTATTTACGGATCCCGGCCGGCCCTATACTCCCGACTTCAGAAACTGGGGAGGAGGGACCTTTACGGCCCAGAACCAGCGCCTGGTTTATTTCCCGATGCTGAAAAGCGGGGATGTGGATATGATGAAACCGCAGATTGAGTTTTACAGGAGGATGCTGAATAATGCGGAACTCAGAAGCAGGGTGTACTGGGATATTGAAGGGGCCTGCTTCACCGAGCAGATCGAAAATTTCGGACTCCCCAATTGCAGTGAATATGGATGGAACAGGCCGGAGGATCTGGATAGGGGCATACAGCACAATAAATGGCTGGAATACCAGTGGGATACGTCACTGGAGATCTGCTGGATGGCATTGCTGCAGAATGCCTATACAGGAAGGAATATTTCGGAGGCCCTGCCCCTGATTAAAAGCTGTCTGATCTTTTTTGACAACTATTACAGGCAACGGGCTTTGATTACTACCGGCCGGGAGTTGGATGCAAACGGAGACCTGATCCTTTATCCGGGTTCCGCCTGTGAAACCTATAAGTTGACAAATAATTCCACCCCAACCATAGCGGCCCTTCAAACAGTGCTGAACGGGCTCATGGATCTTCCTGAATCCTTTTTGAGCAAAGAGGATTATGACTTCTTTACGGGGATGATGGACAGAATTCCCCCGATCAATTATCGTTCATTTGAAGAAAAAACAACCATTTCCCCCGCAAAAACCTGGGAGCGGATCAATAATACCGAAGCGCCCCAGTTGTATCCTGTTTTTCCCTGGAGGATTTTCGGATTGGGCAGGCCCGGATTGGACACAGCCGTGAATACGTTTAAATATGATCCCGATGTATTGAAATTCCGTGGGTATATGAGCTGGAAACAGGATAACATATTTGCAGCATGCCTGGGACTGACCGGAGAGGCAAAAACGTTAACCATAAAAAAGCTGGGGGACTCCGGACGAAGGTTCCCCGCTTTCTGGGGTCCGGGGATGGATTGGGTGCCGGATCACAACTGGGGCGGTTCGGGAATGATCGGGTTCCAGGAAATGCTGTTGCAGACCCATGAGGATACCATCATGCTGTTCCCGGCCTGGCCGGAAGAATGGGATGTCCGTTTCAGACTTTATGCGCCCGGGAACACCATTGTCGAAGCTGAAATGAGGAACGGAAAACTTGAGAAGCTGAAGGTTGAACCGGCTTCAAGGAAGAAAGACATTATTAATATGATGAAATAGACCAATCCATAATGGTTATGAAAACTTTTTTCAAATGCTCCGGCGTATTCAGTCTGCTTCTGAGCCTTGGGCTGCTTATGGGATGTTCACATTCTGAACTGCAAATTAATGAGGTGCTTATCAATTATGTGGAGCATCCTGATGGAATCGATACTGCCGGATTTCATTTCTCATGGAAGGTAACGGCATCCGAAAGAAATGCGGGTCAGGTTGCTTACCGGATCATCCTCAGTACCACTGATGACCGGAATTTTGAGCGCCCTGTGTGGGACTCCGACAGGATTCAAAGCGATCGGAGTATTCTGGTGGACTACGCCGGTCCCGCTCTTCTTTCGGGCGTACAGTACCACTGGAAGGTGAAGATCTGGGACAACCATGGACATGAGTCGGATTGGAGCCCTGAAGGATCTTTTATTACAGGATTGTTTCCGGATTCAGACTGGGAAGGAGCAAGGTGGATCTCCTTTGCTCAGATGGATTCGGCAAAACGTATTGTGCCGGGCGTTCACTGGCCACCCTATCCGCCATCCATGGAAGGTTACAGGGATGTGGTCAGCGGGGATCATCCGCTTCTCCTGATCAGGAAAGAGTTCTACCTGAATAAAAGAGTAAGACAGGCCATTGTATTTGTTTCAGGCCTTGGACATTATGAACTGAATATCAATGGCAATAAGGTGGGAGACCGGTTCCTGGCGCCGGGCTGGACCGAATATGATGAGGTTGCTTTTTATAACAGCTTTGATGTTACCGGTTATATTAAAAAAGGAAGCAACGCCATCGGGATCATGTTGGGAAACGGTTTTTACAATGTCCCGACCAGCCGTTACAGAAAGCTGATTGTGGCATACGGGTTTCCTCAAGCCATCATGAAAATGAAGATAACCTTCACTGACGGAAGCGCCGAGACTGTAATCAGTGATGATAGCTGGAAATGGAGCCCTTCACCGATCACCTTTTCCAGTATTTTCGGCGGAGAGGATTATAATGCCATCCTTGAACAGGAGGGCTGGGATATGCCTGGCTTTGATGATACAGGATGGGAAAATGCCAGGGAAGTCTCCTCTGGAAATACAAAACTGGTTGCTGAACAGGATTACCCGGTCCGGATCATGGAACGTATCGGTGTAAAAACCATTTCTGAAATTGAAGATAACCGATCCTTCGTCTATGACTTTGGTCAGAATGCTTCGGGAATTGCGGAGATCACCGTGAAAGGCAGCAGGGGAGATACCGTCAGGCTGGTGCCGGGTGAATTAATCAACCGGAATGGATCGGTGACCCAGAGAAGTTCGGGGCGGCCTTATTACTGGCTGTATGTGTTGAAAGGGGATGGAGTGGAAACCTGGTCTCCGCGGTTTACCTATTACGGATTCCGGTATGTTGAGGTGGAAGGGGCCGTTCCCGACACGGCTGCAGAGGGGGAAGACCTGCCTGAGATTCTCGACATGAAGCTGCTGCACAACAGGAACGCATCGCCGGACATAGGATATTTCAATACTTCATCCGATCTCTTTAACCGGATTAATGAATTAATTCTCTGGGGTATCAGGAGCAATCTCCAGAGCGTGGTCACCGATTGTCCGCACCGCGAGAAGCTCGGTTGGCTCGAACAAACCTATCTGATGGGTGAGGGGATCCATTTCAATTATGATATATACCAACTTTATCTTAAACTGATTGAAGGGATGCGTTATGCCCAGACGGAGAACGGAATGGTCCCGACCATCACACCGGAGTATGTGGAATTTTGGGAGATGTTCAGGGACACCCCCGAGTGGGGAAGCGCTTCGGTTTTCCTGCCCTGGTTAATTTACCGCTGGTATGGAGATAAGTCTCCGATGGAAGAATCATGGGATATGATGACCCGCTATGTCGATTACCTGGAGAGCAGGTCGGAGGAGCACATCATTTACTACGGACTGGGAGACTGGTATGATGTCGGTCCGAAGCCTCCGGGGCTGTCACAGCTCACTCCTGCAGGCGTTACGGCTACGGCCATTTATTATTACGACCTGGTTTTGATGGCGAAGATGGCTGAATTACTCGGGAAGCCCGACGAAAGCAAGAACTACATTAAACGGGCCCTGACTACAAAGGACGCCTTTAACGACAAATTCTTTGACCCGGATGCAAAGGTTTATGCTTCGGGCAGTCAGACTTCCATGGCGATGCCACTGGCCCTTAATATGGTGGAGGAACCTTTTATAGATGCCGTATTCAGCAACCTGGTCGATTCAATCCTGTCAAATAACAGGGCCCAGACCACCGGTGAGGTCGGTTTTCCATTCCTGATCAGCCTGCTTCAGGAAAAGGGAGCCTCAGACCTGCTTTTCGAAATGAATGCCCGGACCGACGTGCCAGGATACGGATACCAGCTGTCCAGGGGAGCGACAGCCCTTACCGAGTCGTGGCAGGCTACACGGCAGAATTCAAACAATCACCTGATGCTGGGTCATATTATGCAATGGTTTTATGAAGGGCTGGCAGGCATCGGGCAGGAAGAGCATTCAGTAGCTTATAAGGAAATCGTAATCAATCCGGCATACCTCGAACAGATCGACCGGGTGGAAGGCCATTTCAACTCCCCTTACGGAATGATTCAATCCTCAGTGGAGGTGCTGGAAAATGAATATCTTGTCCGGGTGGAGATTCCGTTTAATTCCACGGCAACCATTTTTCTCCCGGCTGAAGACCCCGGGATGGTTACGGAAGGTTCAGTCCCACTGAAGGAACATGAGGGTATGATCATTGCGGGAACCAAAAACGGGAAAATAAAAATAATCACAGGCTCCGGAAGTTACAACTTTATTATACAGCGAACCCTGAACCAGTAAGCAGTAACCAGTAAGCAGTAACCAGTAAGAGTTGTCCCGTCCTGAAAAATGTCTACACAATTTACGTAGACATGTTAAAAGACGACAGAGTACAAAAAAGTTACAGTGAAAATTTTAAA
>JAFGWU010000040.1 GCA_016936975.1 Bacteroidales bacterium
ATTCCGGTTTATTTCACCTCTTCGAAATCGACATCCGTCACTTCCGCGTCGTTGTCATCGCCCGGTTTGGAACCCGACGGTTCCCCCGAAGCCTGTCCGTCTGCGGTAGCTCCTTCAGCCTGCTGGCCGGCCTGGTACATATCCTGGGATGCAGACTGCCAGGCACTGTTCAGCTCGTTGGTGGCGGAATCGATAGCTGACAAATCTTCAGCTTTATGCGCCTCCTTCAGTTTCCCCAGGGCCGATTCGATGGCCGACTTCTTATCCGACGGGATCTTATCCCCGAACTCCTTCAGCTGTTTTTCCGACTGGAAGATCAGGCTGTCGGCGCTGTTCAGTTTATCAATCCGCTCCCGGGCCTTTTTGTCGGTCTCTTCATTGGCTTTCGCCTCCTCTTTCATCCGTTTAATCTCCTGGTCGGTCAGTCCCGAGGATGCCTCGATACGGATGCTCTGCTCCTTGCCGGTTCCCTTGTCGCGGGCGTGGACATTCAAAATGCCGTTGGCGTCGATATCGAAGGTTACCTCGATCTGCGGGATACCCCGCGGGGCCGGCGGAATGCCGTCGAGATGGAAGCGCCCGATGGTTTTATTGTCCCTGGCCATGGAGCGTTCTCCCTGGAGCACATGGATTTCAACCGTTGGCTGGTTATCGGCGGCCGTCGTAAAGGTTTGCGCCTTTTTGGTCGGGATGGTCGTATTGGATTCAATCAGTTTGGTGAACACCCCGCCCATGGTTTCAATACCGAGAGAAAGGGGGGTGATATCCAGGAGGAGCACATCTTTCACCTCGCCGGTCAGCACACCGCCCTGGATGGCGGCGCCCACTGCCACAACTTCATCGGGATTGACCCCTTTGGAAGGCGTTTTCCCGAAGAAATCCTCAACGATCTTCTGGATGGCCGGGATACGGGTGGATCCGCCCACCAGGATCACCTCGTTGATATCGGAGGTCTTCATTCCGGCATCTTTCAGTGCTTTTTTGCACGGTTCAATGGTGGACTGGATCAGCGAATCGGCAAGGCTTTCAAATTTGGCCCTGGTCAGAGACTTGACCAGGTGTTTCGGGATACCGTCCACCGGCATGATATAGGGCAGGTTGATTTCGGTCTGTGTGGAGCTCGACAGCTCGATCTTGGCCTTCTCGGCGGCTTCTTTCAGACGCTGAAGGGCCATGGGGTCCTTCCTCAGGTCGATCCCCTCATCCTTCTTGAACTCCTCTGCGAGCCAGTCAATGATCACCTGGTCGAAATCGTCTCCTCCCAGGTGCGTATCCCCGTTGGTCGATTTGACCTCAAACACGCCGTCACCCAGCTCCAGGATGGAGATATCAAACGTACCGCCGCCCAGGTCGAACACCGCGATCTTCAGGTCGGATGCCTTTTTGTCAAGACCGTAGGCAAGGGATGCGGCCGTCGGCTCGTTGATAATCCTTTTCACCTTCAGCCCGGCAATCTCTCCCGCCTCCTTGGTGGCCTGCCGCTGGGAATCGCTGAAATAGGCCGGAACGGTTATCACGGCCTCCTTCACCTCCATGCCCAGGTAATCCTCGGCCGTTTTCTTCATCTTCTGCAGGATCATGGCCGAGATCTCCTGCGGGGAGTATTTGCGGTCGTCAATCTGCACACGGGGCGTGTTGTTTTCACCTTTCACCACTTTGAAGGGAATCCTGTTCACCTCCTTGGTGACCCTGTCGAACGTTTCTCCCATAAACCTCTTGATGGAGAATACGGTTTTTTCCGCGTTGGTAATGGCCTGCCGTTTTGCCGGATCCCCCACCTTCCGTTCCCCGTTCTCAACAAACGCAACAACCGACGGAGTCGTCCTTTTCCCTTCGCTGTTCGGGATGACAACGGGCTCGTTCCCTTCCATCACTGCAACACACGAGTTTGTAGTTCCTAAATCAATTCCAATTATTTTACTCATGATGTATAGTTTATTATTTAATATTCAATAATGTGGTTTGCAAAATGACAATGATTGTGCCATTGTTTTTTTTCCCGGGTTCAATGAAATAATGACACCTTATCAAACAGATCCGGCATGCAATTGATCTGATAACCTGACAAATTGTCTGTCATTTTGACGGTATCCGGAACCAGCGTCAGGGGCCAAATCGGAGCGGATGGGAGATTTTCGGCGAATCGGCCGCTAATATGGGAATTTATTTTAAACTTTGCATTTGTCTTAAACGTATTGATCATGGCTCTGCACAGTACAGTCAGGCGCATCACCACCCATGTGCTGAATGAAATGAAGTTAAAGGGGGAGAAGATAACCATGCTTACCGCTTACGATTTTTCCATGGCGCGGTTGCTGGACCAGGCGGGGATCGATGTCATTCTTGTGGGCGATTCGGCCTCCAATGTCATGGCCGGTTTTGAAACCACCCTGCCGATCACGCTCGATAACATGATCTATCATGCCGCATCGGTGATGCGTGGCGTGAAGCGGTCCCTGGTGGTTGTGGACCTCCCTTTCGGGACCTACCAGGGGGATTCGAAAGAGGCCCTGATGTCGGCCATCCGCATCATGAAGGAGACCAATGCATCGGCGGTAAAGCTCGAGGGAGGGGAGGAGATCGTCGAATCCGTGAAACGGATCCTTTCCGCCGGGATCCCGGTGATGGGTCACCTGGGCCTTACCCCGCAGGCCATCCATAAATTCGGTACCTACGTGGTGCGGGCACGGGATAAGGAAGAGGCCGACAAGCTGAAAAATGACGCCCTGATACTGGCTGAAGCCGGATGCTTCGGCATCGTTCTCGAAAAGATCCCGGCCAGCCTGGCCGGCGAGGTGACCCGCTCCGTCAAAATCCCGGTCATCGGTATCGGCGCAGGCGGTGAGGTCGACGGACAGGTACTGGTTCTGCACGATATGCTGGGCATCACCCAGGAGTTCTCCCCCAGGTTTCTGAGAAGGTACCATAACCTCCAGATGGAGATAAAAGGAGCGGTCCAGAATTATATAGAGGATGTCAGGTCACGGAATTTCCCGAATGAGAAAGAACAGTATTGAACCGCGATATCCCTGCAGTAGTAACGATCCATTGATTTCAGATTTTTGACATGTCCCTTCCCCCGGAGATCCTGTACGAAGATAACCACCTGATCATTGTGAATAAAAGGGTATCCGACATTGTCCAGGGCGACCGGACGGGGGATAAATCCCTGGACGACGTGATCAGGGATTTCATTAAAGAGCGTGACCATAAGCCCGGCGATGTTTTCCTGGGCATCCCCCACCGGATCGACCGGCCCGTAAGCGGTGCCGTGATCTATGCCAAGACCGGCAAGGCCCTCAGCCGCATGGCCCGGCTGTTCAAGGAGAAGGCGGTGCAGAAGATATACTATGCCATTGTACAACAGTGTCCCGTGCCCAATGAAGGGACCCTGGAGCATTATCTCACGAGAAATACGAAACAGAATAAGAGCTATGTGACTGAAGAGGAGGTCCCCGGCTCCAAATTTGCCCGCCTGCATTACCGGAAGCTGGGATCCTCAGACCGCTATCACCTGCTGGAGATCATTCTTGAAACAGGCCGGCACCACCAGATCAGGGCACAGCTGGCGGCCATCGGATCGCCCATCAAGGGCGACAGGAAATACGGTTCCGGGAGGGCCAACCGGAATGGCGGCATCAGCCTGCATGCCCGGCGGGTCTCCTTCATCCATCCCGTAAGGAAGGAGCAGATCGAGGTGGTGGCCCCGTTTCCGGATATGGATATATTCCAGGTCTTTAAGGTCCCTTAGAATCGGGACTCAGGGTAAAGGGAAGGGGCAAAAGATCAGCGGCACTTTTGAGGACCCTGGTTTTTTTTGCGCCGTGCAGAATGACTTCCACCGGGTGGTTGTGCCTCAGTTCGGTCTCCAGCATTACCTGCCGGCAGCCGCCGCAGGGACTCACAGGCATCTCAAGGGGCTTCCCGTGTTCGGTGGCGGTGATGGCAATGGCGATGATTTTTTCGCCGGGATAGTTTGCCCCGGCATAGAACAGGGCCACCCTCTCGGCACACAATCCGCTCGGGTAGGCGGCGTTTTCCTGGTTGTTGCCGGTGATGATCTCCCCGTTGGCCAGCTGGACGGCGGCTCCCACCCTGAAACCCGAATAGGGGGCATAGGCCCTCCCCGCCGCTTCAATGGCTTTCATTATCAGCACCTGCTGACGGGAGGAGAGCTCCCCGGGGCTGTCATATTCCCTGTAAACCGTTTTTAATGTGATCCTGTTCATGGTCCGTGTATATTTTATTATTTATTCTGCCCTTTCAGGGGGCCCCGGCCGCCATCCTGTCGGATAAAAATACTTAATTATTCCGAGTTCGGATAATTCCCCGCCCCATAAAACCGTTTTTAACCCGGGCGTTGGCGCGAATGTTAAAAACTTGCTGAGATTCCGGTCGTTCCTATGATTATTTTTACGGAAAATAAAGGTAGTGGTATGAGGCAACGCATATTTCCTGCACTGTGGATGGTTCTTATGATGTTTCCGGTGAAGGCACAGGAGGGTGGTCCCGTCAGCCGTGAGGAGTATATTGAGACCTTCGCATATATCGCCATGAAGGAGATGGTCCGTACCGGCATCCCGGCCAGTATCACCCTGGCCCAGGCCTGCCTGGAGTCGGATAACGGCAACAGCCGGCTGGCCGTGAAGGCAAACAACCATTTCGGGATCAAGTGCCACGACTGGACCGGGAGAAGGGTCCACCAGGATGATGATCAGAGAAATGAATGCTTCCGCAGGTATAAATCCCCGGACGAATCCTACGCCGACCACTCCGCGTTCCTGGCCACACGGTCGCGCTACGGATTTCTGTTTGATTACAGTCCCGACGACTATAAAAAGTGGGCCAGGGGATTGAAGAAGGCCGGCTATGCGACCAACCCCCGGTACGACGATCACCTGATAGATATCATCGAGGAGTATGAGCTCTACCGGTATGACCGGATGGTTCTGGCGGGCGAGGGAATCAGAACCGAAGGGGAAGATGTGTACTATGCCGAGGCATCCTCCCGGCAGATCTATACGAAAAACAATATCGAATACATCATCGTGCAGGAGGGGGACACCCCCGAATCCCTGCGCCGGGAGCTCGACCTTTACAGGAACGAGCTTTACAGGTACAACAACCTGGATGAGGGGGCGGAGCTTGAGCCGGGACAATTGCTTTACCTTCAGCCCAAGCGCCGCAGGGCGGCACGCGGGTCTGAAATCCACATTGTGCAGGAGGGAGAGACGATGCAGGATATCTCCCAGATGTACGGGGTGAAGATAAAGCATCTCTGCAAAAAGAATGGACTGACGGAGGGCGATTTCCTCACCGAAGGCACGGAATTATACCTCCGCAGGAGCAGGCTCGAGCCGTTGCTTAAGATTGAACCCGTGGAGGAGGAGCCGCCGGCAGAGGCGTTACGGTTTCAGTTTGAAAAGTGAATTCCTTAGAATTTATAATCCTCCGGCATCTCCCTCAGGTATCCGTAATAAGAGATGGTCTGCCTGCTCTGGCTGATGATCGTCACGGTGCCGAATCCCGTTGAAGCGATGGTCATGGTGACATCGAAACGCTCCTGCTCCCCGCTGATGGTATAGTGTACGGAGACGTTGCCCCGTTTCTCATATTCTGTGATCCTGAAATCAACGGGATCGCCCCTGAACCGTACATCCGAATTATTGGAGTAATGGGATGCGTACCCTTCCCCGAAATAGGGCAGGTCGGCCCGCACCACATGGTTTTTCGAGTCGAGCACATAGCTGGAAGCGCTTAACTTGATCGCCTGTCCCCCGATCGGCTGGACACTCTGGGCGGAAAAGATGTAGTTTCCCGATTCAATCAAATTCTTCACGTCGGCCATTCCCTGCTTCATTTGCTCTGCTTTCAGCTCTTTTTTTGCGGCCCTTGAGATGGAGTCGGGTCCGGCGCAGGAAGATGCAAGAAGGATCAGCGATGCTGAAATGAATATAGCGGCTTTCATGGTTCTGTAGTGTTTACCGGTGTTTTACAAAGATAGGGGCTTTCCCTTCAATATCCAATTTGTTTAAAAGTTGTTAATCTTTTTGAATCTCAAAACTTTACAATATTGACACAATCATCTAAATTTGTGTAAAATCAGCTTTCATGCCGTCACCGGACCCCTCTGAAACAAGACTGATCCTTCCCCCTGACGGAAGGCAGACCCGGATCGATTTCTTTCACTCCAGGCAAAAACCCGGTTCAAAGAAACACATCACCTTTGCCCGGACCGGGCCCGCGGAGTGGTGGCGTGCGGTTGCCTCATGGTTCACCCACCAGGGGGCCTCACAGAAGGAGCTCCTGCAATCGTTCGGGGAGATGCTGTCGGAGAAAGGGTACAGCAAAAAAACCCGTCAGAGCTACCTCTTCATGCTCCGGAAGTTCTTCGGTTTCTTCGAGGGGCGCGACCCCTCCGCGCTGACCATGGGGGATATCGAGGATTACAATTTCGAGTTTTTTGTCTCGGGGCGCTATTCACGCTCCTACCAGCTCCAGTTCATCAATGCCCTGAAGCTCTTCTACCAATTCACATTCAATAAGGAGCTGAACCTGAAAAATCTCAGGAAAAGCGAGGGTAGAAGGAGCTGAACGAAAAGCCCCGCAGGAACTGTCCGACAGGCATGACCCGCTTTCCCTCCTGCTGGAGTTCAAGAATTCCCATCCATCCGTCTTCCACCGCCACGCGAAGGAACGTCCGGTCGTCGGTGGAGATGGTTCCCGGCTCTGCCCCGGGGCCTCCGGGCAGGAATTCGGTTTCATGGAATTTGAAAAGCAGGTTTTCCCCGCTTTCGCCCTCCAGGTAAGCAAAGGATCCCGGGTATGGGGACAGGCCCCTGACCAAATTGAATACCTCTTTCCCGCTCCTGCTCCAGTCGATGTGACAATCCTCCCTCGAGATTTTGGGGGCGGTGCGGAGGGTCCCCCCGTTTTTCAGAAGCGCATCCTGCGGGACCGGTTCGATCGTCCCGGAGGCGATCCCCCTGATCGTTTCCACCACCAGCCCGGCGCCTTCCGCCATCAGCCGGTCGTGCAGCATGCCCGCGTTTTCCTTTTCACCGATCAGAACCTTTTTCCGGAGCAGGATCCTGCCGGTATCGATATCGTGATCGATAAAGAACGTGGTCACCCCGGTCTCTGTTTCACCGTTGATGAGGACCCGGGTGATCCGTGCGGCACCCCTGTAATCGGGCAGGAGCGA
>JAFGWU010000041.1 GCA_016936975.1 Bacteroidales bacterium
TACGTGCAAAAGAAGGACGAATAGGGGGGTCCGGGGGTACCCCCCCGGAGAACCTTTTGGGCCAGCAAAAGAAGTACAATAATTTCTGATCAAGCAGAAAAAGTAGACGCAGGGGTCCGGGGGTGCGTAACCCCCGGGGAATTTCTTCGTTTTGAAAAACGAACCATGGGGGTGCTGTGAGCTGCCAGCTGCCGGCTATGACCTGTTTTATCCCTGTCCCAGCCCTGTTCATATAATAATTCCGTGACTTCACAAAATAAAAGATACCGTATTATATTCTTTTAGAAGCGATTCATTACATTTCAAGCATTAAATCCAACCCTATGAAACTGCCCCGGAAATTGTTTGCCTGCGCTGTTTTGTCAGCCGCCGGCATGTTTGTATCCGCACAGGATATACTCTTTTCAATCATTGCAGAGTATAACAACGAAAAGGTTTCCATTGACTCCCTCTCATTTGTGAACCTGAGCAGGGAGACCAGCCTCTCTTTCACCGATCTGCCCGTCATGGAGGAGTATGTCATCAACCTCACCACCCAGGAGGTCGTTGAACCCATCGGGATGACTGTCTTCAAACAGGAGAGTGCCTTCAGGGTCCTGCGGTGCCTCCCGGGACAACTGGTCATTTCCTGCGATATGGAGCGGACCCTGAAGAGTGCGGTGGACATCATCAGTGCGGACGGCCGGATCATCCACTCCTCTGATCTGAAGAGTGTGTCAGGATACGGGTCCATCCGGGTTGACCAGGGCATTGCCGGCATCTGTTTTGTCAGGTTCCGGTCACCCGTTGAGACCAGGGTTTTTAAAGCCATTGGCTCCGTCCCCGGTAACCGGCTTGAGATTCAATTCGAGGACCGCGGACCTTATGGCGGAGCGGACCTTAAGGGTGCACTGATCCCGGACGAGGACGGTTTCACCGTGGAGGTGGGCGACAGCCTGCTGGTCACTGCGTATAAGGATACGCTCACAGCCGACCCGGTGGAGCTGGTGGTTGCCGAAAATAATACGATTGAGTTCACATTCACGGCCGATACCACGGAGGCCTCATTTCTCAGGATCAACGACACCCAATGTGACCTTGTGGAGGGACTGCTGGCAAACATCGGGAATTTTGAAGGAAAGGGAATCTACAATCATACCCTCATCCTGCTGTCACCGGGACATAACATGGACTGGGAAACGCTTGAAACAGACGGATCAGGTGCCGTAGTTGAATTTGAGATATTTAACACCGGGCCCGAGGTTATGCCCGGGACCTATCCCTTCTCACTGCCGGAAATCATGAACACCGAACTGGAGTGCGGTATTGACTATAATGGGGACGGGGTCATCAATGAAGATGATTGCTTCTATAAATTGCCGGATGGGGAAAAGTACATTTCAACCAGGCTTTCCGGGTACGACAGCAACGTCAATCTGTATGAATTTGACGGGTGGTTATTCGAATCGGGAAGTGCCTCCATTGCAAAGGAAGGAGATATCTACATCATCGAATTTGACGGCGTTGGTGAAAACGGCGATGTGATAGAGGGGGTTTATAAAGGGACTCTGCATCTGTTTGATTTTTCTGAGCCGGAGGATACGATGAAGATTGAAGATGTTGACGGGAACGTCTATGACATAGTACAAATCGGGAACCAGTGGTGGATGGCCGAGGACCTGCGGACCACCCATTATGCCAATGGCGATCCGATCCCCGACGGAACCGGTATCGGGGATTACAGCGGTGAAACCGAACCGGCCTACTGGTTCGCCTATAACGATAACACCGAGGAGGTACTAACCTATGGACGCCTCTATACATGGTATGCGGCATCCGATCCCCGGAATGTCTGTCCGGCGGGCTGGTATCTTCCGGGCGATGCTGATTGGGATACCCTGGCGGCCTATCTGGGGGGCGATGAAGTGGCAGGCGGAAAAATGAAAGAAGCCGGTACGGAGCACTGGCTGAGTCCCAATGAAGGGGCCACCAATGAAAGCGGATTCACTGGTTTACCCTCCGGTTTTCGGCGTCCGTTTGCCGGATTCGATAACCTGAGTACCTATGGATTGTGGTGGAGCTCCACCCATACAGATGAGAAGGAGGCATGGATTCGAGATGCAGGTTATTCCACCTCCAGTCTGATGGCAACGCATCTGGATAAACGCTATGGGATTTCCGTGAGATGCATCAGGGATACGGGCATTCCGGGAACATTGCCGTCGGTGCTGACCCTGGATGCGTCGGACATCACCGAGACCTCGGTAGTCCTGAACTGGCACATCACCAACGATGGGGGAGCAATTATTACGGAGACCGGAGTATATTTTGGAACCGAACCCGATCCCCATCTCACCGGCAGTAAGGTTGCCGCAGGGAACCAGTCGGGCTTAAACTCAGTCACACTGTCCGGTTTGCCCCACTCCACCTGCTATTATTACCGTGCCTATGCGGTCAACAGTTCAGGTGAGGCCATAGCCAATGAGAGGGTCTTTATTACGGACATCATAACGGAAACTTCCTCGGTGACCGACATCGATGGCAATTCCTACCGCACGGTCAGACTCTGGGATAAATGGTGGATGGCTGAAAACCTCAAAGTCACCCATTACGCCGACGGGTTGCCGATCCCGCCTGAAGCGGATCAGACTGCGTGGAGCAATTTAAGCACACCGGGCTACTGCTGGTACGACAATGATTCTGCCGCAAATGCAGGGACTTACGGGGCTCTTTATAACTGGTACACGGTTGGGACCGGAAACCTTTGTCCGTCCGGCTGGCGTGTGCCTTCAGAGGATGATTGGAACAGCCTTATCATGCACCTGGGGGGAGCAAACGTTGCCGGGGGGTATTTGAAAGAGGCTGGAACTGAACACTGGATCAGCCCTAATACAGGAGCCACCGACGATGCGGAATTTACGGCTCTGCCCGGAGGGTTCCGCAGGGCCTCGGGGGCCTTCAGCTCTATTGGTGGTTACGGCAGGTGGTGGTCATCAAGCGAGTCGGAATATGACCCGAACCTGGGACGGAACCTGACACTGCAATACAATGGAGCCAATGCTACGGATCGGAGCGACAATAAGGTTGAAGGCTACTCGGTGCGATGTGTGAAGGATACAGCCGTTACGGAACCGGAGGTTGAAATCTGGGAGACATACACGAACAAGAATAAGGTCAACGCCCTCGCGGTTCAGGATAACTATTTATGGATCGGCACCTCGGGAGGCCTGGTAAAATATGATATGGTCAGTCAGACAGTTGATTCCTACGACAACCTGGATGGCCTGTCTGACAATGATATTAAAGACATTGACATTGATATTCACGGCAACATCTGGATGGGAACGGGTTATGGTATTTCCATGTTTAACGGTTCCGATTGGAGCAGATATTATCAGGATATCACCATATTGTCGGTGGCTGCGGACCCTTCAGGCAATATATGGTTCGGCACCTATGGAAAAGGTGTATACCGGTATGACGGATCCGCGTGGATTCATTATGACAATCTCAACAGCGGACTGGTATATCCCTCTGTGTACGCCATATGCGTTGATCAGAGCGGAAAGGTCTGGTTCGGAACCTATGATAAAGGCATCTCGGTGTTTGACGGGGAAAACTGGACCAGCTATTCGACAGCAAACAGCGGACTGGGTAACGATATGATCAGGGCACTGGAGGCAGGGGACCAGGGGAAAATGTATATTGGTACTTACAGCGGCGGCCTTTCCCTGTTCGATGGAGGAAGCTGGACAAACTACACCACTGCAAACAGCGGCCTCTTAACAAATCGCATCATAAGCCTGGAATTTGTCAATGATAGTTCCTTATGGGTCGGGACAAGCAGTGGGAGTTTTTTATTTAATGGGGAGAGCTGGACCTCGTTTTCACCGGCAAACAGCGGGTTGTCCCACTGGAACATTAATTCCATTGCCGTTGACAATTCAGGCAAAGCATGGTTCGGTACAGGTGACCAGTTTGGTGGGAAAGGCGTGGACGCATTTGACGGAATATCATGGTCGAATTTTCAGATGCAGAATGAGTTACCGCATAACGAGGTACATTCCGTGTATATCGATGAAGAGCAGGATGTCTGGTTCGGAACCGTGGGCGGTGTGGGAGTATTTGATGGGGTGGACTGGACCGTTATCAACAAGGAAACATCCGGATTGATCTATAATAATGTCTATGCCATTAATAAAGAGAATAACGGGGTCATGTGGTTCGCCATTGCCAGCTGGGGCGGGGTGGCCTCTTTTGATGGCGAGAACTGGACCTCCTATGTGACCTCCAACAGCGGATTGGCCAGTAATGATGTCCGCTCCATGGCCATTGACCGGGACGGGAACAAATGGTTCGGCACATTCAGCAAGGGCATCTCTGTATTTAATGGCACAGACTGGGTAACCTATGATGAATCCAACAGCGGTCTCGGATCCAATTCCATCATGTCTATAACGGTTGAGGAGAATGGGGATGTCTGGATAGGAACCTATTACGGTGGTGTTTCGCATTACAACGGGTCGGTCATCACCACTTATAATACCTCGAACAGCGGATTGCCCTCCAACTATGTCACGGATATCGCGGTGGATTCATCAGGGAACAAATGGATCACCACGCTTTACGGAGGGGTTTGTAAATTCGACGGCACAAAATGGACGGTTTATGAACCGCCCGATTTTGGTATGAATCACAAATATGTGAATTCCGTATTCATTGATGCGGAGGATAACAAATGGTTTGGCATGTACAGCACCGGGCTCTGCAGATTCGACGGGGAAAACTGGACCAATTATAATACACAGAACAACGGCCTGGCTTCAATATCTGTGTCGGATATTGCTGCAGATGCAGAGGGCAATTACTGGATTGCCACCTATAACGGCGTTTCAAAGCTGAGGCTGGAATAGATTTTTGATTTCCCGGGAACCCGGAAGGGATCCGTTCCCGTTCACCATGTCTGAACTTAAATAAGAAATCAGTACGTTCAACAAATAAACCTGGAAGAATTTTGCAGAAATATTGGTTATTCCTAAATTCTTCCGCGAAAATTTAATACTTCATACTGACAACCAATCTTCTCTCCCTGCCATGAAACCACTCAGAATCCTTTGGAATGCCTGTATATTCCTGTTTGCTGTTTTAAATATTGCCTATTCCCAGCCAGGATGGGAATGGCTGAATCCCCGACTCGGAATGCATGATTTTTATGCCGTGGAGGTTGCCGACGGGCAAACAGCTTATATCGTCGGATCAGGCGGAACGATCCTGAAATCTTCCGACAGCGGTGAGACATGGATTTCCTTACGAACGGATGATTTCATTTTTGAACCACCGACATGGAAGAGTGTATGTTTTTCAGACAGGGATCATGGTGTGATTGCAGGCATGCAGGGCATGCTGGGGCAGACCCGGGATGGCGGTTCATCTTGGAGTGACATGAACCTGGGGGAGCTTGACCTGAACGATGTCGATATTGCGGGAGACCTTATAATCTGCGTCGGAGAACACGGCACTGTCTATAAAAACACCGGAGGATATACATGGGATCTTAAGGTGTCCCATACCGGGAAGAATCTTAATGCCGTGACGCTCCTGGATGAATTGAACGGATGGTGCGTGGGCGACAGCGGGACGATTCTCAGGACCACCAACGGAGGGGAATCATGGGTGGATTACAGCATCGACAGCTTAACCTCTGCCCGTTTAAGCGATATCAAATTTATTGACGATACAACAGGATATATTGCATGGATGTCCTATGACTGGCTTAAGACGACAGACGGGGGAAACAGCTGGTTCATCGATACGGCAAAACTATCCCTGAGGAATGTGAATTATTTTCCCAATTCCGCCGCCAATGCATTGTACCTGGGAGATGAGGGCCGGTATTTTATGACCGGGAACAGGAATTTGCTGATGAAAACAGATGATTACGGTGAATACTGGATCCCTTCCTACAGGAATGATGAGGTTTACGATATTTCCGGAATAGATATGTTTGATGACCTGGATGGGATTGCCGTAGGAAACTCAGGACTGATCATCAGGACACACGATGGCGGAAGCTCCTGGCAACAGATGGGAAACATGACTTCCTTTAATATCTGTGGCTCTTCATTTATTAACAGCCAGAAGGGCTGGTTTGTCGGGGAAGACGGCTATGTGCTTTACACAGAGGATGGCGGTAAGAGTTTTGGAACCTTTAATGCCGGAGGCAGTGATTTAGAAGCGGTTGCTGTGGATCCGGTTTATTATAACGGGGA
>JAFGWU010000042.1 GCA_016936975.1 Bacteroidales bacterium
ATCGTCAATGGCATGTTATTCTGGGACTACGTGGTATTTGAGCCTGTCAAGAAACATTGAGCCTGCATTTTTTCCGAATATTTCCTTCGGGTTTATACAAATTCATATCGATCAATTTCTTAACTTTTGTCTCATTCAGTTCGATAAGATTTAATCTGATTAGGGCAGTAAACCCGTGATGAAGATGAGATTCTTAAGGAACATCAATATTTGGGCCACACGGATCGTCATGTATCCTGGAGACGATAAAGAAATACTCCTGAGAAAAAAGATCTGGCTTCTCATCATTGCACTGTTCCTCTTCTTTTCCCTGGCTGATTGTATTTCCGGATTTATGGAAAAAGCTCACAATATTGTAATCGTTGATATTCTCCTGTTTTCGACCAGCTGCTTGCTTTTGATAATATTTCTTTTTCACAGGAAAAATATTGAGACATATGGACTTCTGTTACAAATGATGCTGGTAACGCTTCCAGCCATAAAGACCTATATGTATGGTGGCATATTTCACTCTGCGGGAGTCGAAGTTGTAGGTTTGATAGGGCCCGTTTATGCCCTGACATTTCCCAATTACCGAAGGGCTGTGGGCATTTTCATTTTATACCTGGTATTCATCCTTGGAGGGACCTTTATCTATGAATACCTGCATTCCCAGTCCGGGCTATTTCCCGGACGCAATTTCAATTTAGGAATGATTCGTTTTGCGTCTGCCACAGGTATGATATTCCTGATAGCACTGATCTATAATTTACAGATTGCCAGGTTAAAAAGAAAAGAAGAAGAACGGCTCAGAGAATTGCATACGGCAAAGTCCAGGTTCTATACCAATATCACGCATGAATTTCGAACCCCTTTAACCATTATCCTGGGAATGGCTGATGTGGTCAGTGACAAAATAAAAGGTGCCGTGGCGCATGAAATGAAGATGATTAAGAACAATGGCAATAAACTTCTGCAGCTGGTCAATCAACTGCTTAACCTCTCGAAAATGGAAGACGGGGCCATGCCCGTGCATCCGGTGCAATCTGATATCCTGGTCTATTTAAAATATATCATGGAATCTTTTCACAGTATGGCCCATGATAAGAACATCAGGCTCCATTTTATATCCAATCACAATTCAGTAATCATGGATTATGATCCTGACATTATTGAGGAAGTCATGTGCAATCTGCTTTCAAATGCAATAAAATTTACACCTCATGGAGGGGATGTGTATATCCAGGTTGAAGAAAGATCTCCCCTTAAAAAAGAATCTCATGGAAATCTGTTGATTTATATCAGGGATAGTGGACTGGGCATTGCTGAAGCTGAACTGCCTTTTATTTTTGATCGATTTTACCAGATTGACGATGCCGCAACCAGGCGTTCGGAGGGCACGGGGATCGGATTGGCGCTGGTCAAAGAGTATATGGATCTGCTCGGAGGGACCATACAGGTTCAAAGCAAACCTGGACAGGGAACAGCGTTCACATTAAGCCTGCCTGTCACACAGATTGCACCATTGCAACAGGTTCCTTCGGGAGACATTCATGAGAGAGCTGTATTGAAAAGCGATGAAACCGAATATGAAGCGCATGCCGGTGAAGGACCTCATGAGAAAATCTCTGCAGGTCTTCCCTCGGTGTTAATTGTGGAGGATAACAGGGATGTGGTGGATTATTTGAGATCAACCCTGAATGGCTTTTATCATTGTATGGTTGCAGGCAATGGCAATGAGGGAATTTACAAAGCCCTTGAAACAGTACCCGACCTCATTATATGTGATATCATGATGCCCGAAAAAGACGGTTTTGAGGTCTGCAGGACGCTTAAGGCTGATTTTCGCACCAATCATATTCCGGTCGTTATCCTCACGGCGAAGGCGGATATGGATTCAAAAATTGACGGATTGAATTGTGGCGCTGATGCATATATCATTAAACCCTTTAATAAGAAAGAACTTCTGGTTCGAATGGAAAAACTGATCGAAAACCGTCAGAAGCTGAAAGAAAAGTACAGGGATATGATTTTCTCTTCCTCAATTCCGGAAAAGCCAGAGGGATTAAATGATATCTTCATAAAAAAAATAACGGCTACCCTCGAAAAGAATTACCGCGACGAAAATTACAATGTTTTTAGATTGTGCCTCGATATGGGGATCAGCCGTGCCCAGCTACACAGAAAACTGATTGTGCTCACCGGTAAATCAACTTCTGACCTGTTGCGCAATTACCGCATAAGAAAAGCAGAAGAGCTGCTTGTAAACTCCGACCTCACGATTGCTGAAGTTGCTTACAATGCAGGATTCAGAGATCCTAATTATTTCAGTAAATCTTTTGTCAGACAATACGGTTTAACCCCGAGCCGCTACAGGACAAAAAAACAGTTGGTGAAACATTAGTACTCCTGCCTGCAACATTAGTCCCCGGATTCAATATTGATTTCCTTTTTTTTGAAACACAGGTACTCCTGGCATTCAGGCCCATTGGGTACATTTATGAATAACTCAACAAAAGGAACGAAAAATGAATCACACAGGAATCAAGTACCACCAATTGGGCCATGTTATCGCGCCTGTTACCTTTTCGCTGATTGCCATTTTCCTTGCTTCCCTCCGAACAATCGGACAGGGAGTGGTGACTGATGTCAAATTCTACAGCAATTCGCTGGAAATGGAACGCAATGTCCAGATCTATCTGCCTGAAGGGTATAATGACCAGGATTCCGTCCGGTATCCGGTCATCTATTTCTTGCACGGTGCTACCCTGAATCACACTTATTATCAGTTTCTATCCGGTATTTTAAATACATTGATTGGTGGGGGCCTTATTTCACCCGTGATTGTTGTTAAACCTGACGGCAGTGTGGGTCCATGGGGTGGCAGTTTCTACACAAACTCCGAATTGTACGGGAATTTTGAGGACTATATTGTCAATGATCTGACGGAATTTATTGATTCCCACTACAGAACCATTACATCAAGGGATAAGCGGTCCATTACGGGGCACTCCATGGGAGGATATGGTGCCATGAAGCTGGCTTTAAAACACCCCGAAAAATATTGTGCTGTGGCATCGCACAGCGCTCCCCTTGATTTCAGCCATTGGCCCGACCGGATACCAGGCGTAATTGCGGAGAATGGGGGAACACCGGTTTCTGAATACCTGCCGCGTCCTGACAGGCTTCGGACTTTTTTGTTTTATACCCTGGCGGGAGCCTTCTCACCCAACCTGGATCATATGCCATACCAGGTGGATTTTCCATTGGACAGCATGGGGAACCTGATTGATTCTGTATTCAGCCGATGGATGCTTCACGATCCGGTCAGCCTGGCAGCCGAGATGGACCGATCTTCATGTGTGTCTGTCTATTTTGATTGTGGCCTGCAGGATGAGCTGCTGACATATCCATTCAATACTGGTTTTGCTTCTTCACTGGATCAGCTGGGAATGGCATACGATTTTCGATCCTTCACCGGGGGG
>JAFGWU010000043.1 GCA_016936975.1 Bacteroidales bacterium
AAATTTCTTTCAAAACCGGCCATTATTAATTTTATTTTTGCAGCATAAGGTATTTCCTTACCAGGAGAAAATCGTCTTATGCGAAGAATATGGAACGCATTAATAGTCGCAACGGGGATAATGGTTTCGGCCATCCTGGTGGTGGTTGTGAACTCAGGGGCAAATGAACCCGTTCAGAATCATGCTGAAGAAATCGTTTCATCTATCCCGCTCACTCGGGAGGACACCCTTTTTCAATCCTGTGCCGAACACATACAGCACGCCTTCGACAGCCTGAAAACCGTTGGGGCGGCCTTTACGATTGTGCACAAAGGGAAAGTCGTATTGACCCGGACAATGGGTTGCAGAAGCCTGGATTCCGAGGAGCCGGTAGATGAACATACTGTTTTCCGGCTCGCATCCGTTTCGAAAGGATTTGCGGGCATCCTGGCAGCCATCCTGGAGGAGAAGGGATACCTTTCGCTCGACGACAGGGTGGCGGAGCATTATCCCGGATTCAGGCTGAAAGACCCGGTCAGTACTGCTGAAATGACGATTAACCACATCCTGAGCCATACCACTGGCCTGGTTCCCCATGCCTTTGATAACCTGGTGGAGGCGGGAATCGATCTGGAGGATATCATTGATCAGCTCCCTGAGGTAGAGATATCCGGACCCCCGGGATACTACTACGGATACCAGAATGTTTTGTTCAGCATCATCGATCTGATTTCCGAACGGGTGACCGGCAAAGCCTATCCCGACCTGCTGGAGCAGGAGATCTTCCTCCCCCTGGGAATGCGCGATGCTTCCGTCGGGAAACTCGATACGGCAATAAACAGGAACATAGCTTACCCCCATCTGAAGGACAGAAAAGGATATTTCCAGGCATCACTCCATGAGGGCTATTATAACGTACTGCCCGCAGCCGGGGTCAATGCGAGCATTTCCGATTTGGGTATTTGGCTGAAAGCCCTCCTGGGGAGTACCAGCGGAGTGATTTCCGGGGCGGTTCTTGAAAAGATTTCAACACCGGTTATTTATACCCCGCTCAAATGGCAATATACGAAACACTGGGATCCCTTCAGGGAACGCTACTACAGCCTGGGGTGGAGGATTTATGATTACAGGGGGCGGCGGATCATTTATCATGGCGGTTACGTGAGAGGTTACAGGGCGGAGATTGCCTTCTGTCCGGAGGAACAGGTCGGCATCGCCTTCCTGCAGAATTCACCCAACGGGATGGCTTCAACCGTGGTTCCAGAGTTTCTCAACCGCTTCTTCGAAATCCGGCAAGAATCCTCCTCCACGGACACCATTTCCCGGAATGATTAGCACTCTTTTTTATAGTCCAGGCCCCGGTTTTCTGCCAACTTTTTTCGGCCGGCGACAAAAATCTGACGTTCTGAAGCTCATTTTCCAGGCCGATCTTCTAAAAAAACAGCCGATCCCCCCATTCTTTTAAATTAAATTTATACCGAATCTAAATAAGATTTGTGGCTAAACGGTGTCCGGACAAAAATCGGTCATTTTCGTCTTCATTTTCTGTAGTTCAGTTCTGACAAAGGTTTCAGCGATTTTTAATAAAAAAACAACGGGTAACCATCTTTCGATTTTCCTCAAAAAATTTCTATATGGTTTAGAGTCATTTTTTTTTAAGTTGTTACCCAAAAACGGCATATTTTAGAACATAGGAAAATTCTTCTTAAAAAACTTAATCTCTGATTGCCGGGGGTGTCCAAAAAATAAAAGGTTTGGAGAAGCCAGGTTTCAATTTATTATAAGTGAATCATTCTTTGCAGGATTATGATATCCCCTCTGTCTGGGCAACCTTTTTTTGTGTATTTAATACTCCTGATTATAAGGTTGTTCAGACACCTCTCCCTTGTCAAGGGGGAGACTGGAGAGGGGGTATTTTTATTTCCAGGATTGGTGAATTTCTAATTTAAACTTACACATTGTAAGTTATTAAAATGATAACCTGACTTTTTGGACACTCCCGGTTTTTTAAACCCAAATTGGTTTAGGTTGTTATAATCAGATATATTTGCTTTTAATGTCAAACTCAAACATCATTCCAATGAAATTCGATATGTTAGTTATCGGCAGCGGCCCCGGGGGGTACGTGGCAGCCATCAGGGCATCCCAGTTAGGTTTAAAAACAGCCGTGGTGGAGCGGGAATCGCTGGGCGGCATCTGTCTGAACTGGGGGTGCATCCCCACCAAGGCGCTGTTGAAGAGTGCCCAGGTTTACGAATATCTCAAACATGCAGAAGATTATGGCATTGCTGTATCGGGAGAGGTGCAGCCCGACCTTGGGAAAATGGTGGCCCGAAGCCGGAATGTGGCGGAGGGGATGAGCAAAGGGGTTCAGTTCCTGTTCAAAAAGAATAAGATTGAGGTCATTAACGGTACGGGTAAGCTGAAGTCGGCAGGTGTGGTGACGGTTACCGATGCCGAAGGCAAAACTTCAGAGGTTGAGGCGGATCATATTATTCTGGCCACGGGTGCCCGTTCGCGGGAGTTACCGAACCTTAAACAGGACGGAAAAAAAGTGATCGGATACCGGGAAGCCATGACCCTGAAAAAACTGCCGAAATCAATGGTGGTGGTCGGTTCAGGCGCCATCGGAAGTGAGTTTGCCAATTTTTATCAGTCCATGGGCACAGAGGTGACGCTGGTGGAATTTCTTCCTAATGTGGTGCCGCTGGAGGATGAGGAGGTGTCCAAACAGCTGGAGCGCTCCTTCAAAAAAATGGGTATGAAGGTAATGACCAGTTCCTCTGTGGAGTCGGTGGATGCATCAGGGGATCTGTGCAGGGTTAAAATAAAAACGCCGAAAGGGGAGCAGGAGGTTGAGGCGGAGATAGTCCTGTCGGCGGTGGGTATTATGCCGAATCTTGAGAACCTCGGATTGGAAGAACTGAAAATTGAAACGGAAAAGGGGAAGGTGAAGGTCGATGCATACTATCGTACAAGTGTAAGGGGCATCTATGCCATCGGGGATATTGTAAGCGGACCGGCCCTTGCCCATGCTGCTTCAGCAGAGGGGATTACCTGCGTTGAAAAAATAGCCGGTCACAATCCCCAGCCGGTTGATTACGGGAATATCCCTGCCTGTACCTATACCAATCCCGAGGTAGCTTCGGTGGGGTTGACAGAGAAAGCTGCCCTGGAAGCCGGCTATGAAATCAAAACCGGGAAATTTCCCTTCACCGCTTCGGGAAAGGCTTCAGCTGCCGGGGCAAAGGAGGGATTCGTTAAGCTCATCTTCGACGCAAAGTACGGTGAGTTGCTCGGGGCCCATATGATAGGGGATAATGTCACCGAGATGATTGCGGAGCTGGTTGTGGCCCGGAAACTGGAGACCACCGGCCAGGAGATGATTAAGTCGGTCCACCCACACCCCACCATGTCGGAGGCAATCATGGAAGCGGCCGCCGCGGCATACGGGGAGGTGATACATATATAGAAGGCGCAATTCATGAATTGCGCCGACGTGGCACCTCACACGTACCACCCCGATTTACGCCGGTTCCATTACCTTGCCCACGAACAGGATCGATTGGCTGGAATTTTCGGTGATGGCAAATAGAAACGGACGGTCGAACCGGATCATCGGCCCAATGGAGGTCACATCAAACACCACTGCCGTAACTGCAGCTGCTTCTGTACCTTCCTCGTTCACCTTAATATAGGTTTTGTGGATAACGTCGGAGATCAGAAGATCGACGTCACTGATTCCCGAGAAATCGGCTACATCGGTAAAAGCAATCTCCAGGCCCATATCTTTCAAAGGCTGACTGAGTGATTTGTCGTAATCGAACTCAAACTTAGGCAGGTCCACAACCAGTTCTTCTACCGAACCGAACGATTCGAGCCAGTTGTTCCAGGTATCCCCGTCGAGTTTGCCGATCAAAGCATCCACCGTCGACTCCCCGGCGGGAAGGAAAAGATACATGCTGAATTTCTTATTCTTGTAGGGGAGTTCAACCGCATCGAAATCTGCTGTGTTCGCATAGTTGAATTTGCTCTCGACCGTCATCATGTCCACCTTTCCGAAAAGGCTCCCGTCTTCATTATGAAAGTCCCCCGAATAGGTATCTTCGGGATCGAATTCGGTTTCCCAGAGACAATTAAAATATAGGGCATTGATGAGGATCATCATCGTTTCCGGGTCAATTGAATCAAGGATCTTATCAATTTTTTCATGGGTTTTTTCACTGACCCAGTTATTGATAGTGGGAACCGCAGAGGCGTCGTCAAAATTGAGTTCATTGACTTCGGCGTTGAAATAAGTGCTGTTCAGATCCAGAAAATTCTGAATCACCGGGAACCCTTCCCGGTACCATACGGAATTGGCGATCTCGAGCAGGTTACCCTTCGAGTTGGTAACCAGTACATTGATGAGCTCCCTGGTAATCTCATTCACCTCCTCGCGGGTCAGATCCCCGTAATTCAGAACCGCCTCAAAAGCCTCTTTGGTGGTTGTTTCCGCCCCGTTATAGGCCATACCCAGCGCGATGCTCACCGAGGCCGGTGAGATCATGACGTTGGGCCTCTCCTCATTCTTAATGATCTCTTTGAAGAGGTCAAGCCCGAAATCGTTGTTGGTTGTGATGACCGTGGCAGATTTTTTGTTGTAATCAAATACCGGGTCGTTGATGGCCTCTTCACAGCTGAAAGAGACAAACAACAAACTGACCGGAAGGAACAGCACAAAATATTTTTTCATGGCATTTTCATTAGAAGGTAAGTTTATAATAAGACGTTCGCCATGTGAAATGGGTTGCGTAATTTTATAACGCAACCATCCGGCAGGAATTGTCATCCTCATACAAAAGTAATATGGATGTTTTTTCCTGCCAATTTGAATAACTTTGTCCTGGGAGGAAACCGGATTGGCAGAAACACTGGAGATACTGGTAGAAGGCTGTAAAAGGAACGATCGGAAGAGCCAGAAAACGCTCTATGACCGGTTCTCATCAGCCATGTATGCATTGTGCCTGCAGTATGCATCCAGCGAGGAAGATGCCCGGGATATATTGCAGGAGGGGTTCATTAAGGTGTTCAGCAAGATTGAACAGTTGCAGAATCCGGAGGCTTTGCCGGGATGGATTAGGCGGGTGATGATCAATACAGCGCTTGAGAAGTACAGAAGCGAGGCGGTATTAAGAAGGATCGACGACCTCCGTCCGGAGACCGGGCAGGAAATTTCTAACAGTGCGTTCGGGAACCTGACATCGGAAGAGATCATCCATCTCATCACCAGCCTTACCCCGCAATACAGGATGGTCTTCAACCTCTATGCGGTGGAGGGATACAGTCATAAGGAAATCAGCCAGATGCTGGGGATTTCGGAAGGGACTTCCAAATCGAACCTCTCGAGGGCCAGGGTCATTCTTCAGCAACGGCTGAAAAAAATTTACGGATCAGCCATAGTGCGATGAACGAAAAACAGCATAACGAATTCACCAATCTGAGGGAGAAGCTCGGCGGTTACCGGGTTGATCCCCCCGACGGGGTATGGGATGCCATTGATTCGGCGCTTTCTAGGAAAGGAAAGCGGCGTGTGCTGATGATACTGATGGCTTCTGCGGCATCAATAGCCCTGCTGGTCTCGGTCGGATTGATGTTCCGTGATCCGGGGGGCCATTATCCGGCTGAAATTACCGAAGAAGCCGGGGTGGCTGAGGAGCCCGTTTCCACCGAAAAGACTGAAACGGTTGAGCCGGGACAGTTCGTGGTGCCGGATATCGCCCTGAGGGAACCTGGAAAACAGGCATTCAGGCAGAAAGAGGATCCCACGGCGGAAGCGCCGGTTTGTTCAGGAAGGTTCGAACGGAAGGTGGAAGCTGCGCTGGAGGAGGTGGTCAGGAAGCAGGACCCCGAGAGGGAACATCTGGCCGTTGTGGCCGGTGAAGAGCAGGGCGTCCGGTCTATTCCGGAGGATACCGTCAGGCTTGAAGCGCTTACGCCAGAAACGGTCATAACTGCTGAACCCCGGGCCACCGACACGGTTCTTCAGTTCATTGAAGAGGGAGGGGAATCGGTTCACATCGCGGAGGCGGAACCACTGGAGCAGGAGAAGGGATCCCGGGATCCCCGCTGGATTGTGAGCGGGGACCTGTCACCACTTTACAGCTACCGGGTAACCGAGGGAGAGCTGAACGGTTCAGCCTCTCCCGAAGGGGTGGAGTCTGCAATGATGGCCTATGCAGGGGGGATCCGCGTGGGATTCAGACCGGGCTCCCGGTTCACCATTGAGTCGGGGATCCTCTATAACAAGATGGGCATCCGGTTCGGCGAGATCTCGGGCCCTTCCATCTTTCCCGAAGCGATGAACTTCTCTCCCATACGGGGTGACCAGGTGGATGCCACTGTGGTGACCGTTTCGAATTCAATCGGAAATATTGTTACCTACGACGGGGATATCTTTCTGAACAACTATAAATCAAGTAAATTTTACGGATTCAATGCCATTGATGCCCCTACCGAATACAATTCCCGGATTCTTTACGACGACATGAAACAAAACCTGCAGTACCTGGAGGTACCACTCCACATGAGATATACGGTTATCGACCGGGACATTGAACTTCAGTTGATCGGGGGCGTCAGCACCAATTTCCTGGTAGGTAATTCTGTCACTGTTCATACTCCCAACGGGATCGAGGAGATCGGTTACCTGTCAAACCTCAGAACCGTCAGCTATTCGGGCAATGCAGGGATCGGAATGATATACAATTTTCATACCCGATTCAGCATCAGCGTTGAACCCAGGCTGAGGTACTACCTGGGCTCGGTCAACGATCAGACCCTTCCCGACACCAAACCCTACTCCGTCGGAATTTACACGGGGATAAATGTTCGTTTCTGAAGCAACATTTGACTATCTTTGATGTTTTTAAAGGTGTGTCCCCGGTAAAATTGTGTTCAAGATGATGAAAAAATTATGGCAAGCGGGTAGTGGGCCCATTCGATTTTTCTTTTTTCTCTCTCTGGTGGTGATGATGTTCTACGGCCTCTTTATTGTCATGGCAGGCAGTGATGATCCGGCAAGGACAGATATCCATCCGGAGGGTTGGGACCAGTATAGCGTCTACGGGGTGGAGATCCCCGAGAAGGTTGCCTTTGCAGGGGAGCCGGTGCCTACTGACCTGTTTGATGTCAGGGAGGCCCTTGACCGGGAGCTTCTTTCGAATACCTATTTTCACTCCCAGACCATAAGGCTGATCAAGTTATCCCACCGGTTCTTTCCGTTGATTGAGCCGATCCTGGCCGCACACGGAATTCCGGATGATTTTAAATACCTGGCCGTGGCCGAGAGCGGACTGGACCAGGTGATTTCGCCCGACCGGGCGGTGGGTTTCTGGCAGCTGCTCGAAGGAACGGCTCAGGAGTACGGACTCGAGGTCAATGACCAGGTCGACGAACGTTATCATATTGAGAAGTCGACCGGGGCCGCCTGCCGGTATATCCTGGAGTCGTTTGAAAAATACGGCAACTGGACCATGGCGGCAGCCTCCTACAATGCGGGCCGCAGGGGCATCGACAAGCAGATCGAACGCCAGAAGATTGAAAATTATTACGACCTGCTGCTGAATGAGGAAACGGAGCGATACCTGTTCAGGGTGGTATCCTTCAAACTGATTTTCGAAAATCCGGAGCAATACGGCATCACACTGTCGGAGAAGGATATTTACAAACCTGTTCCCCACACCCTGGTGACCATTAATGGCCCGGTGGAGGATTTTGCGGATTTTGCCCGGGAGCACCATACGAACTATAAAATACTGAAAATGCTTAATCCATGGCTCAGGGAGACGAAACTGACCAATGCGGCAGGGAAAACCTACCGGATCAAGATCCCGGAAAAGGGATTCCGGAGGATCCATGCCTGGGAACCTTTACAGTGATTCAGAACGATTAACCGATCATTTAATTTGGCTAGAGAAGAGATAGAAGTACTGGGTGCCAGGGTTCATAATCTGAAAAACATTGATGTAACCATTCCCCGGAACAAATTAACTGTTATTACCGGCTTAAGCGGAAGCGGAAAATCCTCCCTTGCATTCGACACCCTTTATGCCGAAGGGCAGAGGCGCTATATTGAAACAATGAACGCCTATGTTCGGCAGTTCCTGGGGAATATGGAACGGCCCGATGTGGACCGGATCACCGGGCTCAGCCCGGTAATTTCCATTGAGCAGAAAACAACCAGCAGGAACCCGCGTTCGACGGTCGGCACCGTCACCGAGATCTATGATTTTCTGAGACTGCTATATGCACGTGCCTCCGAGGCTTATTCCTATGTTACCGGTGAGAAGATGGTTAAATACACGGGTGAGCAGATTCTTGATATCATTCTCAGGGAGTTTTACGGAAAAAAGATCCTCCTGCTGGCCCCGCTTGTCAAGGGCAGGAAGGGGCATTACCGGGAGCTGTTCGAGCAATTGAGCCGAAGTGGCTATCTCTATGTCCGCGTGGACGGTACGGTGAGGGAGATTGTTCCGGGCATGCGGATTGACCGCTACAGGGTGCATGATATCGAAGTTGTTATAGACCGGCTGGTGGCGGACGGAAAGGACCGGAAAAGACTGGGAAAATCGCTGGATACGGCCATGAACAGGGGGAAGGGCGTGGTTATGGTCCTGCAAAAGGATTCGTCGGAGTTCCGCTATTTTTCCAGCGGGCTGATGTGCCCGGTATCGGGGATATCCTATAATGAGCCGGCACCGCACAGTTTCTCCTTCAACTCTCCGCAGGGGGCCTGTCCGAAGTGCAGCGGGCTGGGCATGATCAGCGATGTGGATCTGAAAAAGATCATGCCCGACCGGGATAAGAGCATTCGGGACGGGGCACTGATCCCGCTCGGACCCTTCCGAAATTCAATTATTTTCTGGCAACTTGAGTCCATTGCAATAATGTACGGATTTACACTCGACACGCCGGTGAGGAAGATCCCTGAGGAGGCGATGAACTGCATTTTGTATGGTTCAGACGAGCCCCTGAAGCTGCATAATACACCGCTGGGAGCTTCTTCCAATTATTTCCTGAGTTTTGAGGGAATTATCAATTATGTACAAAACCAGACCAACGGGGAGAGTTCCCGTCAGGAACAGCGGATTGCCAGGCAGTTCGTGAAAAAGATAACCTGTCCGGAATGTCATGGAAGCCGTCTGAAAAAGGAGGCGCTCTATTTCCGGATCAATGGCAGGAACATTGCTGAATTATCGGCGATGGACCTGGCAGGTCTCAGCGACTGGTTTGAACATCTGGAAGAGGCACTGTCGGAGAAACAAAAAATCATTTCACGGGATATCCTCAAGGAGATCCGGGGGCGGCTTCGTTTCCTGCTGGATGTTGGACTTTATTACCTGTCGCTGGATCGGAGCACCCTGAGCCTGTC
This sequence comes from Bacteroidales bacterium, assembly GCA_016936975.1. Classification (GTDB taxonomy): domain Bacteria; phylum Bacteroidota; class Bacteroidia; order Bacteroidales; genus JAFGWU01. Next base: position 9,392 of record JAFGWU010000043.1, read on the forward strand.
GGGCGGGGAGAGTCAGCGTATCCGGCTGGCCACGCAGATAGGATCCCGGCTGGTCAATGTGCTCTATATCCTGGATGAGCCCAGCATCGGATTGCACCAGCGGGACAACAGGAGGCTGATCGCCTCATTGAAGGAGCTGAGGGACCAGGGCAACTCCGTAATCGTGGTGGAGCATGATAAGGATATGATCCTTTCGGCCGACCATATTATCGACCTTGGACCGGGAGCGGGAAGGTGCGGGGGAGAGGTAGTCGCGTCCGGTCCGCCCGGAGAATTCATAAAAAAGCAGACCCTAACGGGCAGTTACCTCAATGCAGTGAAGGAGATCAAAGTGCCTGAACGAAGAAGACCGGGTAACGGCCTCTGGCTTATTCTCATGGGGGCATCGGGGAACAACCTGAAACATGTGGATGCCGCCTTTCCGCTGGGTTGCTTTATTTGTGTCACGGGAGTCAGTGGAAGCGGGAAATCGACCCTGGTCAACGATACACTCCATCCGGTGATCAGCAGGAAACTTTACCGCTCCCTGCGCGAACCACTGCCCTGCACAAGGCTGGAAGGGCTGGAACATCTCGATAAGGTGATCGAGGTGGACCAGTCGCCCCTCGGCAGGACCCCCCGGTCGAACCCGGTAACTTACACGGGCGTGTTCGGGGATATCCGGAAATTGTTTGCCGAAACGACCGATGCAAAGATACGAGGATTCAAGGCAAGCCGGTTCTCCTTTAACGTAAAGGGGGGCCGTTGTGAAACCTGTGGCGGGGCGGGCGTCGTCACCATCGAGATGAATTTCCTGCCCGATGTGTATGTGGAGTGTAAAAGCTGCAACGGAAAACGATACAACCGGGAAACCCTGGAGGTGACCTACCGGGATAAAAATATCAGTGATGTGCTGGAGATGACTATCAACCAGGCAGTGGAGTTCTTTTCCAACATTCCTTCCATCCGCAGAAAACTGAAGACCATGCAGGATGTGGGATTGGGTTACGTGAGGCTCGGGCAGCCCTCCACTACCCTTTCGGGAGGAGAATCCCAGCGGGTCAAGCTGTCTGCCGAACTAGCGAGGAAGGATACCGGAAAAACCCTTTATATTCTCGATGAACCCACAACCGGTCTTCATTTCGAGGATGTGAGGGTGCTCCTGGAGGTAATCAACCGACTGGTCGATAAAGGGAATACCGTGATCATGATTGAACACAACATGGATGTGATCAAAACAGCTGATTACATTATCGATATGGGCCGGGAGGGCGGCGACAGCGGAGGGGAGATCATAGCAGCAGGCACCCCGGAGGCGGTTGCGGAAACAGAGAGGAGTTATACGGGCGCGTTTCTGAGGGAGCAGTTGAGACTTTCTAAAAATGATTAAATTAGCGGATGTTTTTCATCCTTTGGCCGGAAAGAAGGCTATTAAGGATCCCTAGTAACCATTAAATTCAAGTATATGACATCAAGTGAGGATAAAATAATCAGGGCATTTAAGGAAAAAACCTGGAACGAAATAAAAGCTTCCGATTCGTGGCAGATCTTCAAAATCATGGCCGAGTTTGTTGACGGATTTGAGAAGATGGCCAGCATAGGTCCCTGTGTTTCCATTTTCGGCTCGGCCAGGACCAAATCCGATAACAAGTATTATCAGCTGGCCGAGGAAATAGCCTACAAGCTGACCCTCCAGGGTTACGGGATAATCACTGGAGGAGGACCGGGCATTATGGAAGCGGCCAATAAAGGGGCTGCCAAAGGGAACGGAAAGAGTGTCGGCCTTAATATCCAGCTGGCATTCGAGCAGTTTGCTAATCCCTATATCGACCAGGATAAGCTCATTACCTTCAAGCATTTCTTTGTGAGGAAGGTGATGTTCCAGAAGTATGCGCAGGGATTTATCGTTCTGCCGGGCGGCTTCGGGACGTTCGACGAGTTTTTTGAATCCATCACCCTGATACAGACCGGGAAAATCGGGAAGTTCCCGATCGTGCTGGTCGGAAAGAATTTCTGGAAAGGCCTGGTGGATTGGATTCTGGAGGTGGTTCACGAGGAACAGCACAATGTCAGTCCGGAAGATATCGAACTTTTCAGGGTTGTGGATACCGCTGATGAAGCGGTGGAGGTGATCGATTCATTTTATGACAAGTACCTGCTCAGCCCCAACTTCTGATTTGTTCCGGTTGTTAGTAAAATAGAGGTTGATGGAGAGAATTATTTTGTACCTTGTGTTCGAAATACCTTAATGATTATGAATAAGGCTGTTAAATTAGTTCATTGTTTTCTCCTTCTCTGCCTGTTTTCCGTATTGACCGGACAGGATTTGCGGATTACAATGGACCTGCCTGAAACGGTTTATGCAGGTTCTGAGTTCGAGGTCCGGCTCACGATTGAAAAGGGGAATTTAACGGATTACTCCAGGTACTCCCAGGAACTTCCATACGGATTGTCGGCGGTGAATGTGAGCTCCCCGAATGCCGATTTCAGCTTTGAAGAACAGCGAATCCGGATTATCTGGCTGAAGCTCCCGGAGGAAAATTTGATTCAGGTAATTTACAGGATCAGGGTTGATGAGCGGTTGAAGGGGACCTTTACGCTCGACGGTAACTTCGCCTATGTGGTTGATGAGGAGCGTAAATATACAGATATCCCGGTTTCCGATCCCATCACCATCATCCCGAATTCCAGAATCAATCAGTCGCTGGTTGTGGACATTAGGGATTTTGAAAACGTGGTGAAAGGAATAACCCAGCCGGAAACGGTGGAAGGTTTTGCGATGGTTATCCGGCAGAAGCCCGTTCAACTGGGCGATGGTTCCGTATTGATCCGGCTTCTGGTGAGGAATCCCGAGGGAGGTAAATATGCAAAGATTGAAGAGACCATTCCGGAAGGATACATGTTCGAAGAGGTCGAAACGGCGGGGGGCATCGTGAGTTTCAGTGCATCACAGGTGAAATATATCTGGATGAAATTACCCGCCGATCCCGAATTCATGGTCTCTTACAGGTTGCTTCCTAAAGCCGGGGAGCGGCAGGAAGCGGTTAATATTACCGGCGTCTACAGCTATACCATCGGGAATTCAAATTACGAGGATCCAGTAATCGAGATGGAGACCAATCTGGAGAATCTCACTCCTGGACAGAAGCATAACCTGCTGCTGACCGGGATCCTGCCGGGCGAATCCGGAACACCCGGGCCGCAGGTACCGGCCATTCAACCGGCAGAGCCGGTCTCATCCCCTGCTCCCGAGAGTGAAAGCAGGTTTATCCAGGGGACCAGGGTCCTTGAATCCGGGATAGGTGTATATTACCGGATCCAGCTCATTGCCCTGAGGATGCCGTTCAACGGAAACCTCCATTTTTCGCGGCTGGGAATCGACGGGGATATCAGGGTGGAGAAACATGAAGGATTGTATAAATATTCAGCCGGTTCGTTTTCCGACTATCTGGCAGCGAGCCGGTACAAGAAAACCATTGAAAACCGTCCGGGACTGGAGGATTGTTTTATAGTGGCTTACCGGAACGGTTTGCGGATCAGTATAGAGGAAGCCTTTACGGATTCCAACTAATCCACCGAAAAAATATGCGTGTCTTCTGGATCAAACAGATTCTTCTTATAATCCTGGTCCTGGTTCTGCTTGACCTTCGGGCCCAGGATGAAGCCTATGATGATTTGCTCCGCCGTATCGACACGATTGAAAATCCCGTCTATAAGCCGGTGGTGGCTCTTTCATACGGGGTCCTGAATTTCCGCGGTGATGTACGGAACCAATACGTGAGTCCCGTGATCGGCACCCCGGCTTTCAGGGTCAACATTGCCACATTTGCGGACAGGCGGCAGTTCTTTACTGTCAACTTCAATTTTCTGAAGGGGCGCCTGAACGGGAGCCAGTACGATTTCAGCATGCCGGAAAAGAATCTGAACTTTCAAACCGATCTTTTCTCGTTTGGAGTCAGCCTGGAATATCGCTTCGGACACCTGGTGAGCAGCAAGTTCCCGGTGAGACCCTACGTATCACTCGGCATTGAGAATATCTATTACAGTGCCAAGGGGGATCTCATGGATGCCGCCGGACGAACCTATTACTACTGGACCGATGGCTCAATAAGGGACCGGGGCGAGGATGCGCCGGGAGAGGCCGGTTTACTGTTCAGGGATTATTCCTATGAAACAGATCTCAGGAAATACGAGCAGGATGAATACGGACTCGGTGATTATAACCAGATGTCCCTTTCCCTGCCCGTTGAGGCGGGACTACACTTCAAGGTGCATGAACGGGTTTTCCTGAATCTGGGAGTCGGAGTTCACCATACGTTCTCCGATTACCTTGATAACGTTGCTTTTAAAGGGACAAGTATGGTAGGCGACCGCGGTAACGACCGCTTTATCTTTTCTCATTTCGGGATTCATTTTGATCTCTTTTCCGACCCGTCCACCCGCACTGTGGAACTGCTTTACGCGGATGTGGCATTTGATCCCCTCTTCTATGGTGATGAGGATGGGGATTTCGTGCTGGACCCGGCCGACCGTTGTGTGGGGACTCCTTACGGAGTAGCCGTGGATACACTGGGTTGTCCGCTGGATTCGGATCGCGACGGCGTTCCCGATTATATCGATGAGGAGCCGGATACCGGAGAGGGTAACTGGGTGAACGAAAAGGGAATAACCATGACGGAAGAGGCATTCTACGCCTCGATTCAGAACCGTGAAACAGCCATGAAGAGAGCGGATGTCGGTGCCTATCTGGAGCTGATTGAAGGCAGGTATGAGATTATTTCCTACGGCGAAATTCCCGACAGGTTTAAACCCCTTGATGCGGATCAGGACGGGTATCTTTCGTTCGACGAGCTATTGAAAGCCATCGACGAATATTTTGACTTCAAACTGGATCTGACGCTGGAAGAGCTGAGGGCAGTGAATGAATTCTTCTTTTCGCAATAGTTACTTGATTTTATGGAGTCTTTCCATCTGGCGTTGGGTGTCTTTTCGCTTTATGGTTTCCCTTTTATCGAACTCCTTCTTCCCTTTTGCCAGGGCAATCTCAAGCTTGGCATAACCGCTCTCTGCGATAAACAATCTCAATGTGGTGATGGTAAGACCGCTCTCCTTGACCTTTCGCTGAAGCTTCCGGAGTTCATTCCGGTTCATCAGAAGCCTGCGGTCCCTTCCGGGCTGGTGCCTGTTATAACTGCCCCTGTCGTAATCGGCGATTTGCATGCCCCTAACGAAAAGTTCATTATTGATAAACACACAGTAGGACTCCGACAGGCTTGCCTTGCCGAGACGGATTGATTTGATCTCTGTTCCGGAAAGCTGGATGCCGGCCACGAATTTATCGAGCATCTCATAGTCGTGGTAAGCCTTCTTGTTCTTTATGTTGATTTTATTTGCCATGATTTCCTTACTGTCAAAGGTAATAATTTAAAAAGCATCAAATGACAAATTCCAAATGACAAATTCCAAGTGATCCGGTATTGGTATAACCCCTATAAAACTGGACTAATTTCTTGCGGGTTTGAATTTTGAACATGAGGATTTTATAATTTAGGGGTGAAATGGAAGTGTGTATTCTAAAGGCATTTAAATGAGCGGTCCGTATAATATGATTGTGATCTTGGGTCATACAGCGGCGGGGAAAACGGCGGTGGCAGCCCGCGTGGCTAACCGGTTGCGGGGGGAGGTGATCAGCGCCGATTCCAGGCAGGTTTACCGGGGGATGGACATCGGTACGGGAAAGGATTACGATGATTACATGGTTGATGGCAGCCGGGTTCCGGTTCATCTGATTGATATTGTCGATGCAGGGGTGGAGTACAATCTTTTCCGGTTCCAGCAGGATTTTAGCCAGGTGTGCACCTCCCTCATGCGTTCGAGCCGGCGGCCTGTCCTGTGCGGCGGATCGGGTCTGTATATCGAATCCGTGATAAAAAACTACAGGCTGTTGATGGTCCCTCCAAATGTGGTTCTACGGGCGGAGCTGGAGGGTAAGACAGATGAGCAGCTCGGGCTTATCCTGAAGCAGTATGGTCCCCTGCATAACATCACCGATACCGTCAGCCGGAAGCGGCTTATTCGGGCTATCGAGATTGCCGAATACCAGTCACGAGAACCGCTTGAATCCAGTCCTACCCTCTCCCTGAAACCCCTAGTCGTGGGTATTGCCTTCGACAGGGAAAACCGGAGACGGCGGATCACCGAACGGTTGACTGCCCGGTTGGAGGCAGGGATGATCGATGAGGTCAGGCACCTCCTGGAGTCGGGTGTGGATCACGATAAGCTCAGATATTACGGGCTTGAGTACAAATATATTTCCATGTACCTGGAGGGTGCATTGAACTATGAAGAGATGGTTGCACGATTAAACACTGCCATTCACCGGTTTGCGAAACGTCAGATGACCTATTTTCGGGGGATGGAGCGCAGGGGGATAGAGATACGATGGCTCAGGGGAGCGCTTCCCCCGGAGGAGAAGGTGAGCCGGATCGTTTCATGGTTCAGTATTATTTGAAGGTCCAGGGCATGTCGCTGATGAAATAGATCAACCCGGCCGCAATAATGAGGTTGACTACCGAAAAGAGGTAATTGTAGGTAATCCTCCAGGAACGAACACTTCTGCGAACCATAATCCCGATGTTGGGGATGAAGAAAGCCATCAGGCTGAACAGCGTGAAGAGGTTCAGCACCTGTTCCTCCGAAGGGTCCTCAGAAATTTCTGAACCGGCATGGAAAAAGAGAATCAGGTAGGCGAACAGCAGAAAGCATGCGAGGTACACCAAATAACTCAGCTTCAGGAACAGGGTGGATACTGGCCGTTTATGGTGCAGTCGGAACGGCTTGAGAATAATGATTGCAACAATATAGATAAAAAGAAATGCGGCTATGAATATGAAATGCAGCAATATATTCATAATCCTTCCTCCGGTTCAGGTTCAGAGGCAAGTTAGAAAAATTTTCTGATTATCCCGGTTATTTGGCAGAAAGCCGCTCCTTTATCTTCGCTTCAAGCTCCTCCGATAGTTCTGGATTATCTTTAAGCAGGCTTCTGACAGCATCCCTTCCCTGTCCCAGTCGGGTTTCTCCGTAACTGAACCACGAACCGCTCTTTTTCAATATGTCCAGTTCAACGCCGAGGTCGACCAACTCACCGGTTTTAGAGATCCCCTCACCATACATAATATCAAACTCAGCTTTTTTGAAGGGAGGGGCCAGTTTGTTTTTGACCACCTTAACACGGGCCCGGTTTCCCTGAATATCCTCACCCTCCTTCAGCTGACCTATCCGGCGGATATCAAGCCGCACAGAGGCGTAGAACTTCAGGGCGTTCCCTCCGGTAGTGGTTTCCGGGTTCCCAAACATGACCCCTATCTTTTCCCTCAGTTGGTTAATGAAAATACAGGTCGTATTGGTTTTGGAGATGTTGGCAGTAAGCTTTCGGAGGGCCTGGGACATCAAACGGGCCTGAAGGCCCATTTTCGAATCTCCCATCTCCCCCTCAATCTCCGATTTGGGGGTCAGGGCCGCCACGGAGTCAATCACGATAATATCAATGGCCCCGGAGCGGATCAGGTGATCAGTAATCTCCAGTGCCTGCTCACCATTGTCGGGTTGGGAGATGTATAAATTCTCAATATCCACCCCGAGTTTTTGAGCGTAGAACCGGTCAAAAGCATGTTCAGCATCAATAAAAGCTGCAATCCCTCCATTCTTCTGTGCTTCGGCAATGGCATGAATGGCCAGCGTGGTTTTTCCGGAGGATTCAGGTCCGTATATCTCGGTCACCCTTCCGCGGGGATATCCGCCCACTCCCAAGGCGATATCCAGCCCTATAGACCCGGAACCGATAACGGGAACATCCACAATGGCAGTATCGCCCATCTTCATGATGGTTCCCTTGCCATACCCTTTTTCAATCTTGTCAAGGGTCAGTTGCAGGGCCTTAAGTTTCTCTTTATTGATGTTGTTGTCCTCTTTTTGATTGCTCATGATCGTTTTTACTTATTAATGTGATAACTCCTGAAAAATCTGCCTGCTATGCTCTTTTGTTTTGACTTTATCAATGATTTTAATGATAATTCCGTTCTCGTCGATGACGTAAGTCTTTCTCAGGATCCCTTCATAGACTTTGCCGTACATCTTCTTCTCGCCCCACGCCCCGTAATCTTCCAGGATTTTTTTATCAACATCAGAGATAAGCCTGAAAGGCAGGTTGTATTTCTTTTTGAATTTTTTGTGCGAGCCCTCGCTGTCGGCACTTACCCCGATTATTTCGAATCCCTGATCCAGGAACTCCCCGTAATGATCACGCAGGTTGCAAGCTTCAGCAGTGCATCCCGGTGTATCGTCCTTCGGGTAGAAATAAAGAACCAATTTTTTACCTTTAAAATCACCAAGGGTAAACCTGTTACCATCCTGATCCAGTGCATTTATGGGCGGAGCAGGATCTCCTTCATTCAGTTTTTTCATGGTTTATTAAGTTTATAAAAGTACAAAGAATGTATAAATAGCCTGTAAGTTTTCAGGTACTCTTTATTAACAATTTCCATCAGATGGAATTCATATTAATTGCTATTTTTGATCGGGCGATTTTTGCCCTGATAACAGACAATAAACAGATTTGCGGAGATTATGTTTAAAAGACCAGCCACCTCGATTTTTTTTCTATCCTTAATGATATTTCCCTTTACCCTCCCATCCCTATCCGGTCAGGAGGCTCCTGTCCGTATCGGGGATCTGAAAGATGAAACAATGGCTTTTTACAGGAAGGGGCAATATGACAAAGCCCTCCGGGGATTCACGGTTCTGTCGGAGAAGGCTCCCGATGATGCCATGTACCGCTACTACCGGGGTGTATGCATGGTGAAACTCAACCGGGATACCGATGAGGCCATTGAACATCTGTATTATGCATCCTCCAGAGGGGTTCCCGAGGATGCCTGGTTTTACCTGGGGATGGCCTATCATCTGGAATATAACTTTAGTGAAGCAAATAAATATTTCAAGCGATTTGAGAGGGAATCGACCCGACAGCAGGCCCGTGATCTGAACATCAGGCACTGGATCAATACCAGTCGCAGTGCCGGTGAGATAACCGGTTATTACTACCCGTTCAAGCTACTGAACGTGGCATTCATCAGCCTCTATGATTCGGCCCAGTTCAGCCAGGTGCGTATGCGGGGCGGCAAACTGGTTCGGAAACCGGAGCGGTTTTATGGAGAATCTGAAAACCGGGAAGAGTTGAACAGCCTGATGTTTATGCCCGAACGCCCGGATAAGGGGGATTATGTTTATTTTGCCACGTATGAAAGGAACAGGAAAGATGGCAGCGAGATTTACAGGTCCAGAAGGACCGGTAACCGGTCATGGTCTGCTCCGGAGGCCCTGAAATCCCTGAATACGGGAATGGATGAATTGCTGCCCTATTTTGATCCCATTGAGAACGACCTCTACTTTGCATCGAATGGTCGTGAAGGCATCGGCGGTTTTGACCTTTACAAGTCCCATTATGATCTGGAGCGCGATGAGTGGTCGGAGCCTATGAATCTTGGATTTCCAATTAATTCGGCGGTTGACGATTACCTGTTTCTGCCGGGGAGTGATCTGGGGATGGCCCTGGTTTTCTCTGCCAGAGCGGCGAAAGATTCCATGGTGACCGTTTACAGGGCCCATTTCATGGATCCAAAGGAACGCCTTTCTGCGTCCGATACCAGGAAATTGAAGCAGGTTGCCAGTTTTGGAGAAGCGGCTGAAGAGGCACTGGCCGATATTGAATCTATCCGCGAGCCTCTGCGGCCTGCTGCAAAGGATCCTACGGAACGACAGCAGAGGCCGTCTATAACCGGACAGAAATCTCCGGAACCAGATAGTTACCAGTCCGTCCTCTCTATGGCTCTGCGTCATCAGTCTGCTGCCGATTCTCTCTCCGGACTGGCAACAGATGTCAGGATCAGAGTTCGCGAATCGGAAGATCCCAACGATCGGTGGGTATGGCAGAAACAGATCATGGTCTGGGAAAAGAAATCCAGGGATGAGCAGGAGGCGGCGGATGAATGGTACAGGAAGCTGCGGGCACCTGCCGGGACCGTAACCCCGCAGCAGGTTCCTGAAACCATCCGGGTCGACACCGTAATCAACGATATAACAGTTTTTACCTATATAAACCCGGAAAGGAATGATTCGGAGGATCGGCAAACGGTCGGGACAAAACAAAAACAGGAAAGGAGCGGCAAAGAAGCGGACAACCTCCGGGATGATTTTAAGATCCTTCCTGTTTCGCCTTACTCGGCTTCGACTCCGATTCCGCTCAATGTACCTGTTCCGGGCGGTGTCTTTTATACGATCCAGCTCGGTGCTTTTGGAACCGAGGTGGCCCCTGATGCTTTCGGAGGATTGTCACCGGTAAACGGCGAATATGTCCAGGAGCGGGAACTGTTTAAATATTATGTCGGCCGGTTCAGTCGTTATGCCGATGCCTCATCCGCCCTTCAGCAGGTAAGGGTAAGCGGCTATTACGACGCTTTCATCGTGGCTTACTACAACGGACAGAAAACCTCCACCACCAGGGCGCAGGCACTCGAATAGTAAATTTCAGGTTAAAACGGCATGCCGATCGTAGTTCCCGTCAAATTTTCTTATATTTGATTGGCATATTTTGGCTGATCATGGAAAGGAATTATACCGGTAAACCCCGTAAAATCGTATCGGATGAAGCCGCTGAAACGCGACTGGCCCGACTGGTTCTCCTGAATGATGATTTTAATTCATTCGATTATGTCATGGATTCGCTGGTAGCAGTTTGCGATCATTCAGAACTTCAGGCTGAACAGTGCACCCTGATCACACATTTCAAGGGCCGCTGTGACATCCGGTCGGGAGAACGGCAGATTATGAATGAACTCAGGCACCGTCTTTTATCCAGGGGATTAAAGGCTATGCTGGAATAAAACCGCAACTATGGCAGGTATCATCATATTGATTGTTCTCGGGATCCTTCTGTTCGTCATTGAGTTCTTGCTGGTTCCCGGGATTACCATTGCCGGAATCGGCGGACTGGTGCTGACGGTACTGGCTATTTTTAAGGCGTTCAACGATTTTGGCACCACAACGGGTATCTGGGTTACCATAGGAACCGTGGTACTCAGCATATTCGTAATCGCCATGTCCCTCAGGGCACGGACCTGGAGCAGGCTTATGCTCCGGACGAACATAGATGGTACCGTGGATACCAGTATCACTGAAGAGGAGATCAAGCGCGGGGATACAGGGATTGCCATTACCAGGCTTGCCCCCATGGGTAAGGTAAAAGTCAATAATATAGTCCGGGAGGCAAAATCCACGGAGGGCTATGTAAATGTGAATACAGAAATTGTGGTGGTTTCCGTTGAGGGGACCCGTTTAATTGTCAAACCTTTAAATAAATAGAGATGGATTTTAATTTTTCCTGGTTAATTATTGTTGTAGCATCCATTATTGGAATATGGATTCTTGGATATTTCGTTCCGATCGGACTGTGGTTCACGGCTCTGTTGTCGGGTGTGCGTATCTCACTGCTTCAGATGATCCTGATGCGATGGAGAAAAGTGCCGCCGAAAGTCATTGTCCGCTCCATGATTGAGGCCTACAAGGCCGGCCTGGGTTATATCATGCGGGATGAACTGGAGGCACATTATCTTGCCGGAGGACGGGTGGAACAGGTGGTGCACGCCCTCGTTTCGGCGAATAAGGCAAATATTGATCTCTCCTTCAAAATGGCTACAGCCATCGATCTGGCAGGACGGGATGTCCTCGAAGCAGTCCAGATGTCGGTTAACCCAAAGGTGATCAATACACCACCGGTTACTGCCGTTGCAAAAGACGGGATTCAGCTGATTGCGAAAGCCAGGGTTACCGTCCGTGCCAGCATTAAACAGCTGGTCGGTGGGGCTGGAGAGGAAACAGTTCTCGCCCGTGTGGGAGAAGGGATCGTATCTTCTATTGGTTCTTCAGAATCACATAAAGAAGTTCTTGAGAATCCCGATTCCATCTCCAAGATTGTCCTGGCAAAAGGTCTGGATGCCGGTACGGCTTTCGAGATACTTTCTATTGATGTGGCTGATATTGATATCGGGAAGAATATAGGAGCCGAGCTTCAAATGGACCAGGCCAATGCTGATAAGAATATCGCCCAGGCGAAAGCCGAAGAGCGCCGGGCCATGGCTGTTGCACTGGAGCAGGAGATGAAGGCGAAGGCCCAGGAAGCCCGTGCCAAGGTGATCGAGGCGGAGGTTCAGATTCCCCTGGCCATGGCCGAAGCCTTCAGAAGCGGAAACCTGGGTATTATGGATTATTACAGGCTCAAGAATATTGAAGCGGATACCGGTATGCGTGATTCCATATCAAAAGGCACCCAGAAAAAAGACAAAGGGGCTTCGGAAATAAAGGACGATAAGGGAAAATAGATCCCGCTAATAATTACCGGTAGCCACCGACGGCAAATCCTCCTTTCAATCCGCGGGATTTTACCTTTTCACCCGCGGCGGCAGAATCCCCTTCGATGCTCATTCGTAAACTATTGAGTTGATCAGGGGTCTCATCCAGGGATAACATAAATCCCCCCTGAAGGTAGATGAATGGGTACATGTCACGGTAAAACAAGGCATCCTGGTATTCCAGGAAGGTGAGTTCACTTTCATCCATCCTGCTGATCTTGAAGAAAACGCTGTCGTTTTCGAATAACCTGGTTATGGAATAGGCCACCGATAAACCTTCTTTCCAGGTGCTGCTAACGGAGGGAGCCAATTCCATTTTGACAGACAATAAAGAAACGTTTGATTCTGGGTTGAAGAACCGGTCAAAATCATTGATCTCAAATCCAAACCATCCCTGGCTGTCGGTCGTCAGGGAAAAGGTTTCTTTCCACAGTACTCGGTCCCCGGATTGATTTAAGACTTTTACGTTCAGATTGAACGGATTTTGGGCGATCCGTTCATCCCCGGCAGAAAGAATTCCCTGGTAATTTAACTGAAGAAACTTCTGGGCCTTCAGTGGAGCAGTAACGGCTGCAATAATCAGGGAGAGGTACAGCAACCTGAAAAAAGTTGTTCTCATAATTGGAGAAATTATTTTGGATAAATATATAACAATTATCGGAAAGGGCATGTTTTGAATTACTTAAGATTATTCAGTCCTTCCAATGCCGAAGCACCGGAGGGATTTGCATACAGGGCTTTCTGGAACATGATCCGCGCCTCATTCCTGTTCCCCAGGAAGGTATAGGTCCATCCCATCATATTCAGTCCGTCATAATCGAACGGGAACAGATTGATAACCTTTTGGAAATACTCTTTGGCTTTTTGATAATCTTTCCTCCCGTAATGGATCATTCCAGTTCTGAACATGGCAATGCTGTTATTCGGATTGATTTCAAGAATCCTGTCATACTGGTTCAGGACAAAATCCCAGTTGCCCATTGCCGAAGCAGGGAAAGCAATGCCAAAGCGGGGTTCGATGGCGTACGGCATGATCTTTATCGCCCGGTTATAATAAGCCATCGACTCGTTAAAATTACCGGACAGGTAGGAAATCCATCCCAGCCTGACATTGATTTCGTAAGAATCTTCATGATATACCTTTCTGAGTTCTTCAAGACTCTTCTCATACTCTGCGGCCGTTTCGTATTGGTAACTATTCCTGAAAGCTTCCCTGATTGCTTCATCTGTTTGTCCTGACAAATGATATGACAGCATAAGAGGGAATAAAAGGGCCAATGCCCTGCCGATAAAATGTTTTTTCAGATGTTCCATGTTATTCCTCCATATATTGTGTAACTGTTAAACTCAAAAATATTATTCATGTCGTTAGTTCCTTCGTAACTCAGGAAATAGGGAGCGATGTGATGGGCCCATCTGGCGCCCAGATAAAAATGCCCCCTGTTGTTGTTCCTCAGGATGAGAAGATGAATCTGGGCTTTGCGGTTCATAAAGTCAGTGCTGTTGTAGAAAATCCGGTTGTTGAATTCCCTGAAATTGCTCAGGTTCCCTTCGGTATAACGAATTTCTGTCCATACCCGATCCCTGATGCCCCATCCTGCCACACCATGCCAGATGTTGTTTTCGAACAGTGGATTCCCCTGAAAAAGACCGGTCAGATAATAATCGAGTCCGGTATACAGATTCAGGTTTCCGAGTGGATAAAAGACAAATCCAACTTTTTGCTGGTAGTCTGATTGAAGATTTGTTAACAGGTAAGAGCCCTCCGCGGAAAAACAAAACAGCCAGACTCTCTGCACCAACTCCATTCCGCCGAGAAAAAACCGGTCAGTTTCTGTTCCCAGGGTCACGGAGGCATTCCTTCCGTAGCCGGCTGAATTTATCGACTCCAGGACTTCATATTTCATTCCGGTATAGTGGAATGAAGGACTGACAGATAATCCGGTTCCGGAATGGAATTGCGGGATAAGATAATAATCGATCTGTTTGAATGTCTGGTCCGGCAGTATCACCGCGTTTCCTGATGCACGGACAAAAGTAATATTCTTTTTCTGCAGAAAGGAGAGGCCCTGGTGAATGGTGAGCCAGGCGGCAGGCTGATGAGATACGGCAAGCTGGAAAAAGGCCATTCTGTCGCTCAGGATTCTGCTGCCGTCGGCAGAATCGCCCGCCAATTGATCTTCCAGTTTCCCGGCATCTGTGAAGGTCCCTACGAACTCTGGATTCAGACTGGAAATGAAACGGGGTTTGAAGGCGGGAATTCTTTCCGAAAGCAGAGGGGAGAAATCCCGGGATACCAGATCGGCTCGTGCATTCTGTCCCGAAAAGAGATAGGAGTAATAGAGGTACTCTTTTGAGAAATCATCCCCGCTATTCTTTTTAAGGGCCTCCCTGAAATGCCGGGAGGCCTGTAAATACTGTTTCCTGTTATACCTGGCGACACCCATCCGGGCATCAAGGTAATAAAACGATATTCCGTGTTGTTGTGCCAGTTTTCCGTAATGAACGACACTGTCCCAGTTCCCTTTCAAATAGTGGCCGTATGTAAGTGCGTCAATCATCGGGAAGGTGATCTTTTCCTGGCCATTCAGGAGGTCCGGAAGAGCTAGCAACGCCAGGAGCGCAATCAGGATGTGGATTCTCTTATGCATACGGCTTCGGTAATGATGTCCCTGTCAATAATTTTAAATTCTTCAATGCCGTCAGTATTCAGGATAATTTCAAATTTCGGGCCAGAAAAACTTCTGCCGAAGGATTTAACGGTAATTTCGGATTGCAGGGTGATTTTTGACGGGTCCAGTTCATTATCACGGCTTATGTATTGCATCCTGTATTCAGCGGACAGGAAAAGGAAAAAGGGGGCAAATATATCCTGAAGGAACAACCGGGATTTGCTGAAGATGTAATTGGGTGTGATTAGATCCTTAACTTCAATGCCCTGGTAGAATCCGGTCTGGATTTTGTAAAAGGCCAGAAAGAAATAGTAGAGCAGACTTTCTCGCGAACCTTTGAAGAATTTGAAATAAAGCATGTAATCATCGAAGGTGAAATAGGCTCTTGCCCCCGATTCCTGGCATTCGAGGTAGGTATTGTTGAACGGATCGATCTGTACTTCCCATTTTATCCTTTTATCATTGACTTTAAAGTTGAGGGTTTTATAAGCCAGGAAATTCAGACCGTTTTTCAAGATCTCATTCTGTTCGATGTTTGATAAGAGGTCACCCTTTTCGGGGATCTCAAAGGTACACAGCTTCAGGGTATCCTTCCCGTATTTAATGTAGTAGCTCAGGGGATATTTAAGTGTGGGAGCACCGACAAGCGGTGATTGCTGGATCTGAAAATGCAGGTGCGGATAGGGAGATCTTCCTGAATTGCCGCATTTGCCGATTACATCGCCCTTTTTAACCATCGTCCCCGGTTTTACCGTGATGGACCCCGGCTGGAGATGGCTCACTGCCGAATAGAGATAATCGGTATGCTTGATGACGACACTGTTCCCCCAGTTCTGATGGACATTGACCTCTCCGATGATATTGTCCGGCACGTTCCCGGTTACGGATTCCACCCATCCGTCGGAGGGTGCAAGTACCGACTTGCCGTAGCAGTAATAATTCTCCGGGTAGTCACCCCGGTCTTTGAACTGGCTCCCCTTTTCATCAGTAATAATGAAATCCCAGGCCTCCTTCCAGGCCTCCTTATGGGTGTATTCGCCCCGATGTCCCTGTGATACATTCCATTTTCCAAAAAACGGCAATATAATGCTGTTGCCGGAAAGAAGTCCAAAACGCGAACGGCTGTTTATGAATGAATAGAGGTTTTTCTCGGGTGTGTTTTCCTGGATATAAACTTCCGCCAGGCCTGGATCAGGGTCAATCCGGAGCTTCAGTGTATAAAGGAAGATGATAACTACAATATTGAACGGGAGGGAATAGATCGGCAGACTGAAAACGGCGAAGATATTTGAAAAGGCTATGGTTACCAGTGCCACGACGGGCATCAGGATAACGACCCAAAGATAGGATTTCCAGGAAGGAATAATGAAAAAACCACCGATGGCAATGGAGGTCAGTATGTAATTGAAACCTATATAGCTGTAGGTAAGACCGGTTATATCGGCTCCCACCCAGTGGTAAAAAAGGTAGGCCGTATAGAATCCCAGGAGAGAGAGGGTGAAGGAGATGCGGGATGCGATCAAGAGGCCGATTCCGACAATCAATCCGGCAAGCACATTAAATTGAAAAAATATGGCTCCCAGGGAGAGAAAATAAACCCTGAGCGATTCGGGAATGGCCATGGAGTGCCACCATTCATAAACATGGACCAGGCGGTGTCCCCCGAGGGTATAAAGGTCGTTGAAGGTATAGATTGCGCGTTCACTGATTCCGAGCGCTGTTAGTTCATTGGTGGCGATGAGCATCAGCCAGAATGAGAACAGAAACGGCAGGCTGAGGTAAGGAAGGGTATATTTGCCTATGACACCCTGCATTGCGATGGTCAAAAAAATGGTGAAGACGGCAGCGAATACCACCACAAAAAAAAGCAGAAATCCCGGCTCAAACTGGATGCCGATTCCCAGACCTACCAGAAGACAGTTGAATCCGTAAACGCCCCTCCTGATCCTGTTTTTGTCAAATCCCATCAAGTAAGATATGAGGTGGGCAGTTGTCACGGCAATCAATCCAGAAAAACCGGCGACGAGATCAAAGAAGGTGATCAGCAGGAGGATCATTCCGAACAGGATATGATCCGAAAAAAATATTTGCGCATAACTGTTCAGCAGTCCTTTAATAATGGAGCCGGGACTGACCGTATTCAGGCGCATCATTTAGATTTTTTGCAGATGGTCCGGAACTGACTCTCCGGCAGTAACGGCATTAAGATCCTCCATTTTCCTGATGACGTGGGTACTGCCGTTGATATCTATTAAAACCACATTGGGCCGGTAGGTTATGAATTGCATCCACTGGGTCATATTATATGCGCCGATCCGTTTTATCACAAACTGGTCCCCTTTTCTAAGAAGGGGGAAGGAGATGGCATCCCTGATAACGTCAATGTTCATGCATAGCGGTCCGAAGAAGGTCGATTCCTCAAAATGGTCGGAGGTGTCTTTTACCGGGTTGACTTCGTGGTCGTACCAGAAGGAGGTAAAGAGATTGTTGACGCCTACATCCAGAATCGTAGCGCGATTGCCGCCCGAAAGTCTTTTGTTGGCAAGAACGGTTCCAAGCAGGAAGCCGGCATCGTCAATCAGGGCCCTGCCGGTTTCCAGAATCAGCAGGGGCAGCTTGTTATCCGGAAAATTGACATCGAGCAGGGCAGAGGTAATTGATTCGGCATATTCATCGAAGGAGGGCGCCGTGTCGTAACCCTGGTAATAGGCTCCTTTAAGGGTATTCTGGGTGGCAAATCCCCCGCCGATATCAATGTATTTAATCAGCGTGTTATGCCTGTGAAAGGCTCTGACAGCCAGTTCCCCAAGCTTGGAGGCAGCCCGTCTGTATGCTTCTGTGGATAACATATAGGTTCCGATATGGCAGTGCAAACCCGATAGTTCCAGCTTTTCGCTCCGCACAATACGGTTGATGGCATCCCATGCATCCCCGTTTTCATAATTGAATCCGAACCGATCCCAGATGGGATAGACACCGGTATCCATGTTCACCCTGATGGCCACCCTCGGCTTATGGTCCATCTTTTTGGCCACTTCAATCAGATCATATAGTTCGTCGAAATGGTCGATATGGATCAGGGAATCATTTTCAGACGCTTTTTTAAGGTCTGACAGGCTTTTATCGGGACCGTTGAAAATAATTTTGTTTCCCGCCACTCCGTTCTTTTCGGCTTTCTCGTATTCAAAGCCGGAGACCACCTCGGCCCATGCGTCCTCCTGGTGAAAGATCCGGCAAACAGCATCGAGATAATTGGTTTTGTAGGACCATGCAAACTGGACCCGCGGATAACGGGTTTCAAAAGCCATTTTGGCTTTCCTGAAGGTCTCCCTGATGGTTTTTTCGGAAATGACAAACAAGGGGGACCCATATTGTTTAATCAGCTCCTCAACCGGGAGATCATCAATGAAGGGAAGGGGATCGATCTTTACCGGTTTGCCGAATTTTGAAGGCATGCCTGCCCTGATCTTTTTAATGTAGGGGCGTTCGAATATCTTTTTTTCCATGATCTATAATTCACCGTTAATGGTTAGTTTCTCAAATTCTTTAACTTCTGTTATCATATCGTAGGAGTACCGAATGAACATTATCCCGGTTTTATAAGTTTTCATTGGCTGAACCGGAATCCCCATGGCCAGTCTGACGAGGGCTTCAGGAATGTTTTGCCCTGCGCCAACAGCCAGGTAAACCCATGCCGGTATCCTCGGATTGATCTCAATGACATATAACTTATTATCCGATGTTCTGATCAATTCCAGTTCCATTCCCCCTTTCCATTTCGTGGAGCGGATGATATGGTAGGTCAGGTCAAGCATACTGGTGTCATCCAGGGAAATACCCGACCAGGCTTTGCCCGCATCGGTGATGTAAAGTTTTCTCATAGGTACCGCGGCAACAGTTCCTCCATTCCCGTCCCCGAGGGCTACCACATTGACTTCTGTTCCGCGGACAAACTCCTGGATAATAATCGGAACTCCCCACTTGGCACTTATTTTTTTAAAGTAGATTTCGGCCTGCTCCTGTGAACGTGCGATATAAGCGTCGTAAAATTTTCCCTTGACCACAACCGGAAAGTCAAAATGATCCCGTATCTTTTTGAGATCACCCGGTGATGCAACTGTAAAGCTATCCGGGACATTGACACCGTACTTTTTCCCATACTCGGGTAGATTTGCCTTGTGCCGTTCTTCATATTGCTGAAGGGTGGGAATGAATGTTTTAATATTGAGCCTGTTCAGCTCTTCAATTCCCTTCATGAATGTAAATAGTTCGGCATCAAAGTTGGGAATCAGCACATCTATATGCTCCTTTTCATGTATCTCCCGGATCCGCTCCATCAGGTTGCCTGTCCCGCTGGAGGGGTAGGGGACCGTGTAGGTTTTATCGACCATATCGTGCATATAGATACCCGGTTCAAGATTTTCGTATGCCAGGCCGATAATTCTAGGCTGAATGGTTCCGGAATCCCTGATGCCGCGGATAACCGGTATTCCCGGACCCGGATTATCCGTATTATTCAGACCGGTAACGGCTATGGTAAGCTTAAGCGGGTTCATTGTCTTCAATCAGTTGGTATTGCCGTAACATGCCAATGAAGTCATAAAAATACTTCTCAAAATCGGAGGCTTCCACATCATAGGTTTTTACAAAATATTCTGAAATGGCATCAACCGGCTGATCCTGTTTCATCAGTTCCAGGATCTCCATCCCTATTTCATTAACGGAGAAGGATTCTCCGGACATCGGATCAAAGACAAATCCCGATTCACTGATCGCAATGCTTTTTTTAAGTTTCATGCTGAATGTGTAAAGAATTTGAAGGTTGAAATATAAAAAAAATTAATTGAATGTGTTTACGGCTCTTTATAACAAATGCTCGGGTAAAAAGGATATTTTCAGGTGCGAAATGCAATTATAGGGCTAATTAATACGAATCCGGATGGTTTAACCGGGTAGAAACCGGTCAGCTTCTGTTAATATCCATCTCCTGATTCTCAGAAAAGGTTAATAATTATGGGGAAGGGGATATTAACAATTTGTTTAAAACCATTGTGTAATGTTTGTGTAAACAGAATACCCCGGATTTCTTGTTTATGTAATTCCGAACGTTTATTTTTGATAATACCAAGTGAGAGATAAAAGGCCGCTTGAAGACTCGCCCGGTGTAGAGATCCGGTTCCCGACATCAATTCAAATGTGCTACGGCCATGCGAAAAGAAGGGAGACGGTTAGCGAACCGGCCGTTGCAGAGGGATTCCAATGAACGGAGAGTCAACTGTAGCCGTGCATGGTCCGGCAGACCAAGTTTACCGGAACCATTCAGCAAAGAAAGTCTGCTTGGCAGGTCTTTGAAGAGTTGATCCGAAAGGCAGAAAGCCGAAACGAATCTGAGAAGGTTCCAATAAGCTCTTCACCCGGTCAGCATTCAGATCGTAAGACCTGGAGGTTGAAGGGGTCTTTCGGAGCAGGTCCCGGAAGTGATGTCCACAGGGCATTGCGAAAGGACGGTGGAAAGGCATTGCTTCACGAAGCAGGGCCTGGAAGCCAGGGTTCATGAGCAGTTTCCCCAGGGATTCTGCAGGTTGGACCGGCCAATAACTGTAGCTCGGCACTCTCAGGTATCTACGGTTACCTGAAAGTGAAAATGGGAACAAAACAAACGTTTTGTTCCCATTTTTGTTTTAAAGATGTTTAGTTTCGGAAAAATATACCGGACGGTCAGTTTAATCCTCGGTTCCGTCGTCCCACCATACCCCGTTGTAGGGGGTAACATCAGGCACATTCTCTCCGTTTCCTGAGATCTCATTCTGAGGATAGGGAAAACGGCGTGGCGTTTCAAAGGGATTGTTCATTTCCGGATAGCCCGTTCTTCTCCATTCAGCATAAGCCTCTACAGAACCATAGGGCCAGAGTGCAATATACTTCTGGGCATAAATCATTTCCAGTGTAAGATCTGCTGCATCCGGGGGCAGGACCTGTTCCTGGTTTTTAAAGGTATTTATATCACCCTGAGAAACCCCGGCTTGCTCCAGTGCGGCATTTAATCCATCTTCATAGGCTGCCAGTGCGGCATCCGGATCCGGCGATGCTTTTCTTAAATGACACTCCGCTTCAATAAATTTCAATTCAGCATAGGTCATGATCGGCAGTGGGGCGGTTGCATAAATAACCTGGTTCGAGATTCTGGAATATACCTGCCCTGCCTGGTCCTGCAATGCCGTTCCATTCGGAGCGGGGACATACTGGTCATTTATCATTGTGCAAAACAGGGGTATCCTGGGATCATTCATGCTTTCAAGAATATCATAGAAGGTAGCACTGATGGCATGATGTTTTCTTTCGTTCTCTTCCTGGTACCATGTGTTTTCATGTCCCGGATCATCAGCCCAGTTAACAAATGAGAAATCGTCTTCCAGGGATTCAAATCCGTTTGCGGCTGCTGCTAGTGCATCTGCGGCACTTCCTGTTGCATCCCGCTTGCTTAAACGATTGCAGTATCTGGCTTTCAGGGAATAGGCAGTTTTTATCCATCTGTCAAGATCACCCTCAAAAATGAGGTCTTCAGTTCCCGGATAGGCAAACGATTCCTTCTGCAGATCATCAATCGCTTCATCGAGCATGTCGAACATGGCATTGTAAATGGATTCCTGTGTATCATAAGCCGGTTTCCGGTTCTCATTTCCCAGGAGCGCCTCGGTATAGGGAATCCTGCCCCAGGTGTCCGTTGAAACAAGCATTGTGTAAGCCATTAATATCTTGGCAATCCCCACGTGGGCCCATTTGCCCTCTTCAGTTCCCCCCTCAGATCCTTTTTCAATGATAATCTTCAGGTCGGGAAGCAGACTCGGATATATATAAAACGCCCAGCTGTTTTCGCTCAATTGAGAGTTAATATTGGCTCTGCGATCGGCATCCCGCATCTGACCGTGTGCTCCAGCAGTTTGCTCGACAAAGACGGAGCTGAACCATGCCAGTGTGGTGCCCGTTACCCAGTATGGCGTGCCGACTGTCACGCCTGGCATGAGCATCTGGATTGGTACATCGGTGGGATTATTCGGATCGGTATCGATTTCGTCCATGATGTCATCGCTGCATGAGAAAACAGTCAGCAATATCAGGAGTAAACTGATGTTAGATATAAATTTTTTCATTTTAATAAATTGTTTAGAAGGTAATTTTTATTCCACCCCCATACGACTTTGTATTAGGCAGTGATACATATTCAAAGGCCCCGATCCCGTTTCCTTCCGCTGTGCTTGATTCCGGGTCGAAATTTGGATAATCGGTCCATAAAGCCAGGTTTCGGCCATTCAGGAAGAGGGAAAGGGAACTGATGAAACTGTTTTTAAACCACGTTTTCGGCATATCGTAACTGAGGACCACCTCTTTGAGCCTGAGCATGGTTTTATCGAAAATGATTGATTCAGAAATGTTCCACTGTACGACACTCCAGTAATCTTCCCCTTTAAGTATTTCAATATCATTATCACCCTCGATAACGAGTTCTCCTGTATTGGAATCTATATACCCTTTGGCTGTATTGGGTAGCACGACAGGTATATCGCGGTCTTCCGTTTCTTTTGCCGCACCATAATTCCTGAGCAATCCGTTCAGACCGCTGGAGATAAAGCCTCCTTTAGAATAATAAAACTGGGCCCGGAGAGTAAGGCCCTTATATCTGAAGGAATTGATAAGACTGGCATCCCAGTCAGGATTGACCTTCCCGAGGATTTTCTCATCCCCTGCCAATGGCATTCCGTAGAACGGGTTCGGTTCGCCTGCCAGCGTTTCTCTTGAATCCACTACGATCCGGCCTTCATCAT
This sequence comes from Bacteroidales bacterium, assembly GCA_016936975.1. Lineage (GTDB taxonomy): Bacteria > Bacteroidota > Bacteroidia > Bacteroidales > JAFGWU01. The sequence goes on from JAFGWU010000043.1 coordinate 32,333, forward strand.
CCCTTACGTAACCGCTGCCGAAGATGACTGGATATTCATATCCTGCATAAGCATAAGCCCCTACCTCTGAAAAGTTCTGCCAGCCGGTTTGAATGCGATCAACCCCGGGAGCGAGCTCTACAACCATGTTTTTGTTTTTCGCAAAGTTGGTCAGGATCTCCCATTCAAATCCACTCTTCCGGACCGGTACTAAAGAGAGAATCAGTTCATGCCCCCGTGATTCCAGGACCCCTGCATTGCGGTACTCTGACCGGAATCCGGTGGATGCCGCAAGGGGAACGCTGAATATCTGGTCCGTGGCATTTATGAAGTAATAGGAATAGTCGATGCCTAACCTGTTCTGGTAAAACCGTAATTCACCTCCTAATTCATAAGTGGTCACATTCTGCGGTTTGAGATCACTGGATAATAAAACAGATTGAAGGGTAAAGGCAGGATTGTTCATATAGGGATATGTAAACTCATTATTCAGGAAACCATCTCCTATGGCCTCATTATCCTCCATTGGGGTAAACAGGGTCCTGGTCGCATAAAGATCTCCTGCCTGTCCCATCTGGGAATAGGATGCCCTGATTTTTCCATAGGGCAGGATCTCCTGGTTCTGAAGTGGTCCAAGCTGTGTGAAAATGAATCCTAGGGAGACTGATGGATAAAAATAGGACCGGTTGTCTGAGGGCATGTTGGAAACGATGTCGTTTCTTCCCGTAACGGTCAGGAACAGCATCGAGGCGTAATCCACTATGGCACTTCCATAGAATCCGGCCACACGCTGACGGGTGAGTTCCTGTACGGCAACCTTGGTACCTGTATTGGAAATGTGGTCAAAGCCTCCAATGGTAATATCCGTCCCGGTAATGGAATTCAGGTTGGTTGTAATGTCATAGAATTCATTACCCAGGATGGCATCGATGGAAAAATCACCAAAATCATGGTTAATCCGGACCGACAGGTTGGAGTTAAGTTCCTGTCTCTGGTAAGTGTAATCATCAATCTGTCCTCCACTTGGTTCTCCGGGCCAGCCGAACACTGCCAGGTCGGGATATCCCCTTCCGGCACCGGATCCCAGCGAGATAACCTCATGTCCTGTGGTGATGAACTTATCCAGTCCTATCCGGTAATTGAATCGTAACCATTTAAACGCCTGGAAGGAAAGGTTAGTATTCCCTATAAACCGATCCGTAAATTCATTGTATGAGCTATGTTTCAGTGCCCAGTAAGGATTATCCATAACCACCCGGTAATGAATCTGGTTATAAGGATTGGATGGATGTTCATACGGAGCATTGGTCAGATCATAGGTTCGGGGGGCAAAATATACGGTAAAGAGTGGATTGGCCAGGTTACTGCCTCCCGGTATTTTGTCAATATCCACTTTTGACACATTGGCAGATAAGGAAGCGGACCATTTATCACTCAGGGTAAAATTTCCGTTTATTTTGGCTGTATTCCTTACCATGCCCGTTGTTTCAATGATTCCTTTCTGGTCGGTACGCCCGAACCCAAGGTTGAAGCTGGTCCGATCGGTTCCGGATGAGAGGTCAACCGAATTGGTGAAGGTAAATCCCTGCTTGAAGAACTCCTTCTGGTTGTTGTAAATGGTGGGTACATTGGAAGGGGGAGAGCCATCCAGTGTCTCATAGGGATTATCCAGGAAAATATTATCAAGCTGCGAATGATAATTCTTGAGTGTATCAATCCTGGGGCCCCAGGATCCGGAAGAGATCAAACCAAGGAGTCCCCCGTTTCCCTGCGCATAGGTGGATTGCAGTTCCGGCAACCGGCTGATATTATCCAAAGTGAAACTGCTGTTGATGGTTACCAGGGTTTTCTTTCCCGCTTTTTTTGCATCCGAACCACTTTTGGTGGTGATCAAAATAACACCGTTTGCAGCCCTCAAACCATAAAGTGCAGAAGCAGTGGCACCCTTTAATACACTGATGGATTCAATGTCATCGGGATTGATGTCTATCACACGGGAAGATGGATTGGTCCCTTCCCCAACCCGCTCGACAAATGCTTTTTCTGAAGCTATCGGCATACCATCCACAACATACAGAGGCTGGTTATTTCCCGACAGTGAAACATTTCCCCTGATCGTAATGTGAGAGGTGGCCCCGGGCATACCGCTCGATTGTTTGACCGTCACACCGGCAATTTTCCCCTGCAGGGATTTTGAGACATCCATGTTTCTGGCTCCTGAGATCTCTGAGGAGTTGATCTCCTGAACCGAGTAGCCCAGGGCTTTCTTTTCTTTCCGGATTCCCATGGCTGTAACCACCACTTCATCCAGCTGAAGAAAATCCGTTTCCATAATAACGTCGACCACATTTCGCTCCCCAAAAGATATCTCCCGGGTTAATAATCCTACAAAACTGAATACGAGTACATCTCTACCTGGAGGTACATTGATCTCGTATTCGCCGTTTTCATTGGTAATCGTCCCTGTGGTTGTGCTCTCGACAGTGACGGATACACCGGGTAACGGCAAACCATCTTCGGCACTGGTTACTACTCCGGTAACTAACCGGGGCTGTCCACATACGGCGGAAATTCCCAGTGCCAACAGAAGCATTAAGCTGATTATTCTTTTCATATTGGTGTTAGTTAAATGATTAATCAGGTTTTCCGGGTCCTGAACCTTTCTTCGGCCCGTATGTACCTGTATTTGAATCATGAAATAACACCAATCAGGGGATTTTTTCTAATAAATTCAGCCAGGAACAAAAAAAACTGAACAAGCAGTTTAAAGTGTTGTATCAAAATCCATTTACCATGCTTTTACTGCATTTCATACCTCCAAAGAATGGTTTTTACAGACAGAAGGTTGGAATTGGATATTTCTCGGAGATCTCCTGAGGTCAAATCAGATATCACTTTTTACATGCAATGCACTGAACACCTGGTTTTTGAAATTTCTGCCAATTCTCAGCCTGGCATTTTCGAGCTCGACGGTTGTGGTGTTGAATGCCCTGATTCGTGGTATGGAGACAATATAGGACTTATGAATTCTGATGAAGAGTTCAGAAGGTAACTTTTTCTCAATAGATTGTAAACTGCTTTTAACAACCACCCTCCGGTTATCAGTATGAATCCTGATATATTCATTCAATCCCTCAATGAAATGGATCTCTTTAAGATAGATTTTAATGATCTTCTTATTCTCTTTTACATATATGAAGGCGTTTTCTTCAAATCCGTTCTCATTCTCAAGGCAAATATTCTGAGGCTTATCGGATGTAAAATACCTGTTTACAGCCTTCATAAATCTTTCAAAGGTTATCGGCTTCATCAGGTAATCAACCACATCAAGCTCAAATCCGTCAAGCGCATACTGACTGTATGCCGTGGTTATAATCACGCGGGGGGGATGTTTTAGCGTTTTAAGAAAATCAATACCACTGATCTGAGGCATTTTTATATCAAGGAACATTAAATCAATAACATTATTCCTCAATGCCTCCATTGCCTTTATGGCATTGTCACACTCCTGGACAATCTCGAAATTTTCCAGTTTTTGAATATGACCGCGGATCAATTCTCTGGCCAGCGGTTCATCATCAACTATAACACATTTTGTCTTCATGGTTTACAAATTATGGCCACTTAAAATTTAAAACATGAAAACAAGCCTTACGTCTTTTTTGGCACCTCAACTTAACAAAAGTAAATGCTTTTTTTTAATAATTTCAATAAAACACATATCAGGATCAGCGAACGGCGGTTTAATGTCTGTAAAGTGTAATGATTATCAAAAATAGTCCGGTGGTATGATGAACGGGCCCATTGAATGATATTGTTCTGGTTACATACTGATGGTTTTTATATTTATCCCAGGATTTGTATTTAATGCCTCCAAATGAGTATAAGAGATCTTTTTTTTAGCAAAAGGTTAATAACAAGGTGTGCCCGGCATCTCTTGCTCATTTTCTCCATGATATCTCTTTTCACCTGGGTTGCCTGTTCAAGGGGAGAAGGAAGCATAGCATTACCCCAGGTTTTGAGGACAGTCAGTATAAACGCCTTTTTTTTCTTTGCATACGCATACCTGGCTACCTACTGGTTGATTCCCCGTATCCTGTTCAAAAAGCGTTACACGCTCTTCGCTATACTTATTATTGCTTCGGGACTGATTATATCCTGGTTCAAATTAACGGTTTCCGATTTTTTATTTTACGATGCGATCGCAAATGAAAGCTATTCGGGGGGAAAGGGATTTACATTTCCCGATATTATCGTCAATACAAAAGATATGACGTTCATAGTGGCAGTATTTGCTTTGCTAAAATTTTCACGAGACAATTATTTGATCAAGTCCCGCTCGGCAAAGTCTGAAGAACAGCGTTTGGAAGCGGAACTGAAAATTCTTGGTTATCAGCTGGACCCTCATATCATCTTTAATAATTTTAACAACCTATATTCTATATCGATAACCAGGCCGGAGCTTCTGTCATCAACCATCAAAAAATTTAAACTCGTCCTTGAGTATCTCTTTGTAGAAAAAAAAGATGCAAAGGTTAGCCTGAAAAAGGAGTTGAATATGATAGAGAATTATATAGGACTTGAACTTTTGAGGTTTGGAGAGAGGCTGCAGGTCAATTATGAAATATCAGGAAATCCCGAAAGTCTGAAAATTGCCCCCCTCCTTCTCTATCCCTTTGTCGAAAATTGTTTTGAACATGGTCCGGGGATGGATACAGATGCATCCTGGATAGATATTAAGATTGAGATAATACAATCAAGATTACGACTCCGCGTAGCTAACAGCACGCCTCATAATATATACTTATCCGACGGATCTCAAAAGGGGGGCTTGGAAAACATCGTTAGCAGACTTGAAATTCTCTATCCCGATGAATACCGTCTGACCATCAGTGAAAATCCCGGTTCTTACAATGTTAACCTTCAGTTGAATTTGATATGATTGAAAGACTGAGCCGGATAAACCACAGAAGATTCATCAGGCATGCCCTGTTCTGGGCGGTCTGGGTATTCGGATTTACATTTGTAAAGAGCTTTGGGGCTCCGGCGGACATCTATTTCGGATGGTTCGTTTACTACATTATTACCCTGCCTTTGTTTGTGATCCATACCTGCCTAATTGTGTACTGGTTGATCCCTTTTTATTTTAAAAACAGGAGGTACCCCGTTTTTGCCTTCCTTTTTCTTGTACTCTTTAGCACGGGGTCAGTATTGGACCTGGTAGTGAGTCACGAATTCGTATACAGGTATTATTCGATCGGTCCGTTTGGTAATGAACAATATCTTACTGCCGGGAATATTGTGATAAACGGATTGGGGAATCTTTACATTATTGTTGTCTTTCTGGCAGCACGGAGCATTCGTATATGGTACCTGAATCAGGAATCGGAGAAAAAGAAGTTCAGGTGTTTGCTTGCACTTGAGGTAAACAGGACCATTGCAATGGTACACCCCGAATTACTGATTTATTCAGTTAATAATATTGAAAAACTTGCCGGCAAATCACCGGAACATGCGACACGGGCAATTGCACTTACATCAGAGATTTTGAGTGAAATCCTTTTTTATGGCAACGAGCGACAACAATCAATTGAAAGAGAGTTCAGCATCATTCAGAAATTTATAAACCTTCTGATAATATTCAGAAATACAAAACCGGAAGTTGAATTCTTCATTTCCGGTGATCCGGTTGGGATAAAATTTCCTCCGTTAATCTTATTCTCCTTGGTGGAGATGATTTTCTTACAATTTAATAAGTCAGAGACCCCTGAAATAGTGATAGAAATTTCAGGTTTTTCCAATATGGCCACAATTCAGGTTCTGCACGAGCGAACTCTCGAAACGGAAAATCAATTTAACGAATGTGCCGAACTTCTAAAGCATATTGGGCAATTCTATCCCGATCAGATTACCGTAGCATTTGAACACACTCTGTACGGCTGTGCAGTCGTCATTAAGGCAGCGGAGCAGCCAATGTTTAATCATTATAACCCTGTTCGTGAGATTGTGTGACGCTTGCATGCGATTCTGTGCAGTTGATGCCCGCTTCCAGGTCTTTCCCAGAATAAATTTCAAAAACTCCAAAGGTTGATTTAGATTAGCCTTGAATCTAATGATAACTTGCCGTCCTCCTCTCCATTTAAAGTTTTAGGTTTAAAAGTAAATGTCAAGACGGCAAGTTTTTGTCCTCCTGCGAACACCACCGTGCATTTGCGGACGATTTTAACACAATTTTTCCAGGCACTGAACCTCTTAGACTATGATAATCAGTAATTAAGATTCCTTGGCATAAAACATGACAATTATCATGTGTCTGACAGGGAGTTGCCTAAATATATAGAGATGGTTGTTTCTGAATATCGGATTAACAGCGAAAAAAGTCTTAAAGTTGGCACGGGTAACAATATTGAACTTTTCAGAACATTATTGCAACCTCACTTTCTGTTCAATTCCCTCAATAACCTTTACACCTTATCTGTTAACAGTTCAGATAAAACAACAAATGCCATTGCGAATTTATCAGACCTTTTGAGGAAAATTGTAATCTATTCGAGATGTGAATTGATCAGTCTGGAGGATGAAATTCAGTTGGTCAGGAATTACATTGAACTTGAAAAATGCTGGTTGGGGGAGGGCTTCTTTATGATGGATCTTCAGATCAAAGGAGATACATTTTCCATATTTATTCCTCCTTTGATTCTCTATACCCTGGTAGAAAATGCTTTCAAGCATGGCATAAGAAAATGTCCGCAATTTCCCAGGTGGATAACCGTAAATATTCTTATAAAGAGAGGCAGGATATATTGCAAAATCCGGAATTCGTGTCGTCCGGAAACAGATTCAGACCTGCCGGTCACCGCCACGGGGGCCGGAATTGGTCTTGAAGCGGTTTATGAAATGTTAAACAGCACCTATAAAGGCAAATATTTGCTTGAATCGAAACGTGTTGATAACGTCTACTGTGTGGATCTGTTAATAGAAAATGCTTCCGTATCAGAAGATCATTCAGTTGCATAGACCGTTGCAGGATCTTTTAATCGTTAAATCAAAAAAGTATATGGATGAACGTCATTTACCGGTTTTTGGCGGTTCATTGCATCCGGTTAGATGTGGTTCATTGAACAACTTTTGAAAGCCTCTTTTGATGATCTAAATTTGATAATAGTGGTATTGAGCAGAAGGGAGAGTCGGGTTCTTTGAAATGAATGAAAATCACAGGGACATCATAATATTTTCCATTTTAATTTTCGTTTGCTATGAAAACAAAAGTTAGTCTTTTTGTAAGGATAATGACGATATTCATTGTCCTGTTGGTTTTTCCTGCTTTTGCATCTGCAGAAGGAGAAACAACCGGGATTTATCTAACAGGTTCCTCTAATACTCCAGCCGGGGATTTTGTAATACAAACCACCGGTGATATTTTTCATTTCCAGGGTAAAGAATACGAAGTGTATAACGTATATTACGATGATCCGGGGATGAATATGAAAATTGCTGTGAACAGTGAAGGAATATGTAAATCGTTTGTTGCCTATTCCGATCAGTACATCTTCTTTTATGATTGCAATAAATATGGATTTGGCGTAAGAAAGGTCATGTTTTCAAGTCCATCCATAAAGGAGATGTTTAATCCTGAGGAGTATTATGCACAATCGGTTCTCTTAAAAAAGCCCAGAATTGAGAAGAAACAGGCAGTTGGGCTCATCGCTACATTTTTGCCAAAAATGAAAACCTGACCACTTAAACTAACTGGAAGAATTTATAGCACACCCTGAATTTCTTGTTAGAGGTTGTCGGAAAAGTACTTTCTGGCAACCTCTTTTTTCTTCATTGTTTCTTTTGATAAGATGCATAAGCTCTTTATGGTTTTTACCAGATCCTGAAACCGGGCCTTCATTTTTCGTTCGTTTTGTTCCTTCTCCGTACATCCCCGTTCATAATCGTACAGTTTTAAGGAGTGTAAAATCATGGGTTGACAGGATTTAAATATTTGTAAACCAATCTTATAAAAGATATGGCACATGCATTGAAATAGGATGGTTACAACGTTCATTACTAAACATTAAAACCCAAACATTATGAAAACGGCACATAACATATCACGAAAAATGATGGCAGCAGCCATGACCCTTCTTCTTGTTTCGACGGTCGCCTTTGCTGAGGGAGAAACAACAGAAACCTACCTGAGCGGAAGCACCACTACCTCCGCCGGCAATTATACCGTTCAGAGCACGAATGAGGTCTACCACTTCCAGGGGGACGAGTATGAAGTCTACAGAGTTTATTATGACAATCCGGAAATGAATATGAAGATTGCTGTCAGGATGGAAGGTCCATGCAATTCATTTATCGCTTACACCGATTCGTACTGGTTCAGGTATCAATGCGGCAAGGATGGATTTGGGCTCAGAAAAGTGCTTTTCAATACACCCCAGGTCATTCAAAAATTCAATCCGAAGGAGTATCAGAATCAGACTGTTCTGCTCAGGAAACGAAGTATTGAAAAGAAGGAGGCCGTAGGCCTGATTGCTGCTTATGTTCCCAAACTGCAAAGTTAACAATCACTATATACAGGATTCAGGATCCTCCGGAAATAAAAACGGGGCTGTCTTTCAGGCAGTCCCGTTTTTATCTGTAAACCAGAGCCCGAGCGTGTAACCTTTCCTGCAAAGCAATGATAATCCTGTTGTTCGCTGCGCTCACAACTGTCTTATTTTTTTTCGCATCCGGTTTGAAGCAAGCTTGACGAGGGAAGGTTGAGAAGGATTGTGGGATTATATGTCCGCCTGGCGGCGGACTTATGATCCCCAGGGGGGCGATCCATGCAAAGCAATGATAATCCTGTTGTTCGCTGCGCTCACAACTGT
>JAFGWU010000044.1 GCA_016936975.1 Bacteroidales bacterium
AGTAGAGTTTCCAGAACCGCGAGTAGAGTTTCCAGAACCGTAAGTAGAGTTTCCAGAACCGCGAGTAGAGTTTCCAGAACCGCGAGTAGAGTTTCCAGAACCGAAAGTAGAGTTTCTATAACCGCGAGTAGAGTTTCTATAACCCCGAGTAGAGTTTCAATAACCGCTAGTAGAGTTTCTAAACCCGATGAAGCCCGCCATGGCTAACGGGGAACAATTCAGGGAACCGGGAACCGGGAACCGCTCCTGAAACAAGTTCAGGATGCCAGTTTTCGATTTATGGAGGTTTGAACTGAAACCATGAACCGACCAATCCTGACATTTATTTTGTAAATTAAGGCAGAATTACATAAATTTTGTTCGTAACCCTTTCGGTCCGAAAATGAATGGCAGAACTCTATTATTGTTTCTTTTCATACCCTGCTGTGTTCTGCGATCACAGGAGCTCTCATTCCGGCATCTGTCCGCCGAGGAAGGCTTATCGCAGAATACCATCAACTGCATATACCAGGATCATTTTGGATTCATGTGGTTCGGTACGCAGGACGGACTGAATTGCTACAACGGATATGAAATTACGGTGTACAGGCATGATCCGGCCGATTCCACCACGCTGTCCCACAGCTGGATATGGGATATCATTGAAGATGATGATTTCAATCTCTGGATCGCCACCTGGAACGGATTATCTAAATACGACCGCAATGCAGGAATCTTTATCCGGTACCTTCCCGACTCCTCGGACTGCCATTCGATCCGGGGAACCCGACCTGCCTCGATGGTAAAGGATCACCGCGGCCGACTCTGGATCGCCACCTGGGGCGGCGGGCTGAATCTGTACGATCCGGTTACAGAACAGTTCAGTGTCTTCAGCGAGGCAACAAATCCCGGTAAAGGGTATCCCGGTGATTATACCCGCAAGCTCTTTTACGATCGCAGTGGCACCCTGTGGGTTGGAACCTGGGACGGATTATTCAGATGCAGACCGGAAGAGATTAATAACCTGGTTTTTGAATGTTTCAGAAGAGATCCCCGGGATCCCGGGTCCATCAGCAGCAACCGGATCACCGCCTTTGAGCAGGAACCCGACGGAACCCTCTGGATAGGTACCCTGGGCGGAGGCATCAACCGGTTCGACACCCTTCCCGGAACATTCTCCAGATACCTTCATCAAAAATCCGATCCCTTTTCCCTGAGCAGTAATGATATCACCTCGCTGGAAACGGGTACGGACGGGTCCCTGTGGATTGGCACCGTATCTTCCGGATTGAACCGGTTCAGGAAAGCTGAAAAACGATTCATAAGGGATCATCATGATAAAAATGATGCATTTACTTTGCTTGCCGATGCCGTCTACTCTATTTATAAGAGCAGGGACGGAATGGTATGGGTCGGTGCGGGAGGCCTGAATCTGTACCACCCGGAACTGACCAACTTTCACTGCTCCTGTGCACTGGCGACCCTGATTGAAGGAGTGAAAAACATAAATGTGAATGCCCTGTTCGAGGATTCGCAGGGATATCTCTGGGCCGGGACCCAGGCTTCGGGACTCTATCTGTTTGATCCGAAACATGAAAAAACGGTTCATTACAGATATGATCCGGATAACCCAACCAGTCTCAGTCATAACGACGTGAGTGCCATCGCTGAAGACCGCACGGGCAGTATCTGGGTCGCCACCCGGGGAGGCGGACTGAATAAATTTGACCGTTCTGCAGAGCGGTTCACCCATTTCAGGGAACGGGAAGGAAAACCAGAAACGGCCGGGTTGAATTATATCAGCGGTCTTGTAATCGATGACAGTGACAATCTGTGGATTGCGACTTCCGACAACGGCGTGATACGTTTTAATCCGGGCAAAGATCACTATGAAAGCTTCAGGAGTGTTCCGAATGACCCAAACACCCTTTCGGGGGATTACCTCCTACGTATATTCCTGGATTCCCGCGGGGATATTTGGATCGGGTCGTGGGGCGGCGGACTGAACAGGCTCAATCCTGCAACCGGCCTCTTTACAAGGTTTCTGAGCACCCAGGGCGATTCACTCTCCCTGCCGGGGAACATCATTCATTCCATATATGAAACCATCGAACACGGCAAAAGGACCCTGTGGATTGGCACGGAGAACGGACTGGCCACGCTCGATCCCGATCAAACCGAAAAAGGTTTTCAGCAACCGGATATTAACAGGCGCCTTCCCGTCAAGTCGATATACGGAATATTGCCGGATACCCTTGACAATATCTGGTTAAGCAGCACTTCAGGACTTTTCAGATTTAACCGAAACGACGGCACATTAAAAATGTATGACAGCCGTGACGGTCTTCCCAATAATGAATTCAATGCGGGAACCTTTCTTGAACTGCGTACCGGGGAATTTGTCTTTGGTTCTTCCAGCGGATTGCTGATTTTCGAACCGGCCAATACCTCAGAGAGCACGTATGAACCCGAAATTGCCTTCACTGCATTTTCCGTCCTGAATCTTAAAATATACGACGGGATCCGTTTGAATACGATGGAATCCATAAAGCTCAGTTATAAGGAAAACTTCATATCGTTTGAATTTGCATCCATGGATTTTTCGGACCCCGGAAAAAACCGGTTCCAATATAAATTGGAGGGGCTCGATGCGAATTGGATTGAATCGGGGAACCGGCATTATGCGAGCTATACCGATCTCGATCCCGGCCGTTACCGGTTTGTGGTGAAAGGGACCAACAGCGATGAGGTCTGGAGCAGTGATGAAGCCTCCATCCATATTGTGATCACTCCGCCCTTCTGGCAGCGATGGTGGTTCAGGGGGCTCCTCCTGCTGATGGTTGTGCTTCTGTTTCTTTTCCTGCACCTATACCGGGTCAACCGCATCAGGGAGATCGAGCGGCTCCGGATCCGGATTGCCAGCGACCTGCACGACGATGTGGGCTCGGCACTCACCCGGATCGGAATTCATTCCCAGCAGATGACGGCGGAAATGAATGAGAGCCACATCGCGGAAACCTGCGCAAAAATCAACACCCTCTCCCGTGAGGTCATCTCCACCATGAGTGACATTGTCTGGTCCATTGATGCCCGGAATGACCGGATGGAGGACCTGCTCGAACGGATGATGGATTTTGCCCATGGTGCGCTTTCGGAAAAAGAGATCGCGGTGACTTTTGATCATCACGGACTGGATACGGACAGGACGATTCCCATCAGGGTAAGACAGAATCTTTATTACATTTTTAAGGAGTCCATCAATAATATCGTAAAGCATTCGGGGGCCACCGCGGTGAAGATAAAAATTGATAACCGCGAACCTTCATTTACCCTGTCGGTATCCGATAACGGGAAAGGGTATGATTCCGGGGTCCAATCGAGGGGTAACGGCCTTCGCAACATGAAGATGAGGGCCGGGCAGATCGGGGCAAAGCTGGAAACGGACTCCTCTGACGGGGTAACCATTACGCTGCAAATGAAGCATCTTTGAGACAAACAGGGGCCTGTAAAACCAGGAGGTGCAAAAGGATTGTCCGGCTTACAAATAAATATCCCATGATGATGGTATTTATTTCCGATGGATAATTTGCTAAAATTCAACCATGATAAGTATTGCCATAATTGAAGATGATGACGTGATACGGGAAGGTGTACAGAACTACCTGAACAGCCTGGACAACATGTTCTGTCCGGTTGCAAAATCCTCTGTCGAGCGGTTTCTGTCTGTCCTGAACGAAGAAACCGTCCCCGATGTCATCCTCATGGATATCGGTTTGCCGGGAATGTCGGGAATCAGCGGCATGAAGCTGATCAACGAAAAATATCCCGAGGTGAATATCATCATGTTCACGATTTATAACGATTCGCACAAGATCTTCGAATCCCTCTGTGCAGGCGCATCAGGATATTTGCTGAAAAACACGTCGTTCCCTGAAATAAAGAATGCCATTGAGATTATCCACCAGGGCGGCTCCATGATGTCGCCACAGATAGCCCGCAAGGTTATCGAGCATTTTTATTCCGGCAGGAAAAAGCAGGAGGAGTCGGCCCTCACGGAAAAGGAGCGGGAAATTGTGATGGGCCTTGTGGAAGGGATGAGCTACAGGATAATTGCGGAAACGGCCTTTATTTCAATTGAAACAGTACGCTCCCATATCAAGAATATCTACAAAAAACTGCACGTACACAGCAAGGCGGAGGTGATCAGAAAATCGCTGAGCGGGGAGATATGAGGCAGGCGACAGGAGGCAGGCGACAGGAGGCAGGCGACAGGAGGCAGGCGACA
>JAFGWU010000045.1 GCA_016936975.1 Bacteroidales bacterium
ATCCCGTCGTCCGAGACCAGGAACACGCCGCCCCCCTCCGTCCCCAGCCATTTCCGGTTGGCCCCGTCGACCTCAATGGCCGTCACCTTCTGCGTTTCGAGCAGGGGATCGCCGTAAATGGTGCCGTCGTTGCGGGGAACAATAATCTCCTGGGCATAGATGGTCCCGTCGGTGAAGAGCCGGTATGGACTGTAGAACACCAGGATACCCCGGTTGGTGCCGAGCCAGATGTTCCCGTTCCGGTCTTCCGCGAAGGAGAATATCTCGTTGGTAATCACCTTCCCGTTCCGGTCAATCACGCTCACCAGCTCATAGGTGTCGTCGGAAACATCATCGATGGTCCCGTTGTCATCCATCGCAAACAGTCCGTTCCCCTTGGGAATGATCACCCATTTGTGTCCCGATTGGGTCACGATCAGGTCCCCCAGGGCAGCGAATCCGGTCAGCAGGTTATCAACCTTGAAGCTCTTCCAGCTCCCGTCGGCCTTCAGCACGGAGAGGGGTTCCGGCACATTCGCGTTGGTCATCCACAGATTCGACCGCCCATCGTAAGCCAGTCCCCCGATCCTCACGAAATCCTGTCCGGGTCTGATACTCTGCAGGGAACTGTTGGTTTCGCCATAGGTATTTACATGCTCCATGTCGCGGTACTCCAATAGTCCGTAACCCCACGAGGCGGCGTGGAGGTGGGCCGGATCGGCGGGATCAATGGCGATCCTGAGCAGGTCACGGTCCTCAAAATGGGTGCTGCTGCTCCATTCTCGGCCGGAGAATGACTCAAGGAGGGCCGGTTTGAAAAGGTTGTTCCACGACCCGGAGATCCCCCCCTGGACACTGTAAATGATTCCTCCCGAGGAAGCCAGGTTAAAGACACTGGAGGAGAGGGGCCCGTTGGGAATAACCGGCTCCTGGTTCCCCCACTGACTTGAAAGCAGTCCGCCCCCATAGTCGCCGGCCCAGATATTGCCCTCCGCATCGAGAACCGCCGAACGCGGTTCGCCGGTCCAGAACTCCCTGACGAACAGCAAATCACTGTTGATGACACTCACACGGGCATCGTCAACCATCAGCAGAAATCCTGCCTGGGGCCTGATCTCGTGGCATTTTTTCCCTGTAAAGACGGGAAAGGTTTTCCATTCACCGTTATCCAGGTAATAGACCCGGTCCTGCTCACCGGCCGGATCCCTGTTCGAGGTGAAGATGGTCCCCTCAAAAGTGGCGATGCAGTTGAACGCTTCGCCGTCATGGGGAAGATCCGTCAAAACTTCCCACGCATGGTAATCCACCAGGAACGGGTCATCCCTGCGGGCCCGCCTCACCCCGTCACCCGTGGCGGCATAGAGGTATTGATCATCGGATGTGACCTGGTACACCACCAGGGTGTTTCCGTTATCGCCGATGACGTAGGTGTCCTTTATCTCGTTCCGGTCGAGGTTGATCACCACGATGCCAAAACCCGTGGAGAGGTAAGCAAGGTTATCGAGGAAATAGATATCATAAATGGTTTTATCACCCGATATCTGTTTCTTCATGATATCCGGGATATTGGTAATGCCGCCGTCATGCAGGATATCGATGCTGGCACCGGAGTAGGCGATCAGGAACAGGTCCCGCCCGCTCTCCCAGTTCATGGCCGACACCCTGTTATCGGACAAACCGTCGACCTTTGAGAGTGGATTGATGGACCGATCCTCCAGGTGATAGTAAAACAATCCCCCCGTGGTCGAGCAGAAGATGCGATCACCGGCAAACGCCACATGCTCACTGTAGATATAAGGAAGATGGGTCCGCCACTCCCCGAGCCTGGGCTGGGAAACCGTACCTGCGGAGAGCAGGATGCATGCGCCTGCAATGATTAATATGTTTTTCGGATAATTCACGTCGAACGTTTAAGGGTCTTCATCATAATATAATAACTACGAACGAAGGTCCGATATTATGAGTGCCGCTTCAGAAATTGAACCAGCCCTGTTACCGCCTTTGCCCGGTGGCTGATCCGGTTCTTCAGGGCAGGGTCCATCTCTGCAAAGGTTTGCTCGTATCCTTCCGGGATAAACACCGGGTCGTAACCGAAACCCTCCCTGCCCCGCGGCGCATCCGTGATCGCCCCTTCGGCAATGCCTTCGAATCGGTACTCCCGGCCTTCGAGCACCAAAGCGATTACCGTCCTGAAACGGGCCCTCCGGTGGGGTTGATCGCGTAACTGATCCAGCAGTTTCCTGATGTTTGCCTCCGCAACATCAAATTCGGTGTAAACCGGCACCCCGATGCGTGAATAGCGGGCCGAGAAAACACCCGGCGCCCCGCCCAGGCTCTCCACCTCCAGTCCGGTATCGTCTGCCATGCAGTTTTTCCGGACCTTATTGAAAATAACCCACGCTTTCTGGGAGGCATTCTCCTCCAAAGTTTCATAATCCTCCGGGATCTCTTCACGGATCCCTGTCTCCATCAACCCCTGCAGGTTGAAAGCAGGGCCGAGGATGCTTCGTATCTCCTTTAGCTTGTGGATGTTGTTTGTTGCAAATACCAGGTCCATTCGAACGCTCAGTTAACCGTCATTCACTGCCGTTCAACCATCCCTCCCACTCAGGACTGGAAGAAGGGGCAGGAACAGGTGTAACAAAAAAAGGCCGTGAATCACGGCCTCTAATATATGAATTAAACCTTTATCACCCACCCGTTGCACTGAATCCGCCCTGTATGACCAGGGGCCTCGGGTTTATGGCCATTACCGGCAAATTATAAGGGTTTGCAATGATATACTGCTCCGGTGCACCGAACAGATAATCCGCCAGGTTGATGTTTCTTGTGGCCATGATCAGGATGAGGTCGATTTTGTTCTCCTTTGCATACTCCACAATCTCCTTTTTGAAACTCCTCTTGCCTTTGGCCAGGACAATTTCGTAATCCACATCATGACTTTTCAGAAACGATTCAATGTATTTGATGTTGGAGAGTATATTTTTTCTGAATCCCCTGTCGCGGGCCTTCGACTTCAGGATGGTGAACCTGGCGTTGAAATTCCTGGAGAGATAGTAGATCCAGTTGGCCTGTTCCTTGTTCTCTTTCCTGAAATCAACCGGCAGAAGGATGGATTCAAACTTATCCTTGACCGGCTTATCCTGAACGATCAGAAAAGGGATCCGGGACGAAACGACCACCCTGAGGGCCTTGCTTCCGAATAGTTTCTGGGCGCCATGCATGCCATGGGTCCCCATAATGATCATCTCGGCTTTGTGCTCCCTGGAATAATCCCCGATGGTCTTGAAGATGCTTCCCTGCTCAACAGCAAAATGGGGTTTCTTGCCATATTCCTTCTTCAATTTTTCGGATGACACGGCCAGCTCTTTCTTCTTTTCATCCACCTCCTTTTCATCCGACACAATATGGAGAAGTAATATTTCCCGGTTAACCGTTTTGGAAATATTTACAGCATGCTGAAATGCATTTTCTGCTACCCCCGTGAAATCCCAGGGAACGATGATGGGCCTTTCAAGCTTTTCCATACCGAATTATTGTTTAAGTGAACAATGATGGGTTATAATTTATTTCGTTAAATTTGATTTCATTAACAAGCCCGGTAATGCCAACAACTACCCAAGTTATGAATTTATTTTTCATCTCATATAAGAATCTTTTGTTTTTTTTATCATTCATAACTTTGCAAATCCCTTTCATTTCGGCAAAAACACAGGACATTCCCCGTTTTTTTACACCGCGGATCCAGCATGTTGCCTTCCCCCTTCACCCGGTCGATGTACCGAATACCTCTTTTTTCAGGGATAAAACCGGTACACTTTATATCGGCAAAGAGACGGGCCTGAACATCATTAACGGAACAAACCATATCTATCTGCCCCTGGACGGACCGGTATATGTTGCTGAACATCATCAGGATACCGTTTATTATACCTGTGAAAACGATTTTGGATTTCTGAGCTTCGGGCCTCAGTCCGGTATCTCCGCCGTTTCTCTCAGCACCTCCTTCCCGGGATATTTCAGGGAATTTTACCCGTTCCAGTTCATCTCCTGCGCCGGCGATCTCTTCATAAATGCCGATGCGGGCATTCTGAGGATATCGGGAACGGAAACAGAGCGGTTATTCACAGGCAATATCCGGTCCCGTCTGTTTCAGTCCGGGGAACTCCTGTTCCTTTTTGTTCCGGATTCGGGTATCTATCGCTATTCAGGGGACCGGTTCCGGTTAATTGTACCGCATGCCCTGATCGACCGTGAGAAGGTTGTTTCGGTAACGGTTCATGATGAACTGCTACAGATCATCACCTCCCGCGGGACGATCTGGGAAAAGACCCCGGGGCTCAATCCCCCTGTCTGTTCGGACGTTCTGAATTTCGGAGCCCCGATCCTCCTGGCCGAAACGCTTTCAGATACGCTGCTGCTCTTTGCCACGAATGGCAATGGTTTGTTCATCACCGATTATGACGGAAATGTCAGGAATGAACTGTACCACAAGGGGGGGCTTCCCTCCGGCAGTGTCGTGGATCTGGTAAGGGATCCCCATGAAGGCTTCTGGGTTCTCTCCGGATATGGTCTGCACAGGGTGGATTACCCCTCAACCCTGCTCATTGCAGAAATCCCGGCGGCCTTCGGATCCATTCTCAAGTCGGCCTATCTGCCGGGAAGTTTTTTTATCGGAACCGAAACGGGCCTTTACCGGATTGGTCTGCACTCTTCCACGGAGAATACCTGGACCATTGATCCCTTGATCGGCCCTGATGATGAATCCTTTCACCTTTTTGAAACTGTGAATGCAACCCTCTTTGCAGGTGGGTCGGAACACCTCTATGTGCTTTCGGGCAGTACCCTGCAATGTATCGATACGGGGGCTTTCTCGGCCCTGCATGCACCGGCAGACACGCTCCTGGTTGCATCCGGAAGCCGGGGAGTGGTGCGGTACGCCAAAACCGGTGGAGCCTGGAAAAAAACCATTTTGGATCCCTCTTTAACCTATGCCCATTCATTCGCGGAATGCAACCGGACAGTCTGTTTCCTGTCGTCGGGGAACCGGGTTCACCTGCTCTCCCAAGATATGCGGACCATAGAAACACGGTCTTACGAGATTGAGGGCGCGTTCCTGAAACTGGTTCCCCTGGAGGGCCGACTCTATCTGATCGGTCCCGATCGCGTCTACCTGATGGATTCAACCGGAACAGCTTTCCATGAAAGCAACGATCACTCCCTGCTTTGCCTCGCCCACTCCGAAATGATTTATCTCGATGAAACCGGTACCTGCTGGACCGTCGGACAGACCGGCAGTCAGACAGCTTCCCTTTCCATCTTTGTGGAAGGCAAAGGCAGTTCCGGCCATTCCCTGCTGCCTGTCATCAGCCGGCTCGGAGCCCTTTCAGGAATTTATGCAGACGATCACCATGTCTGGATCACGGGGGAACACAGCCTGATGCAGCTCGACCGTTCGGGTATCCAGGATACGGTTACCGGCAAAAAGTTTCTGCGGTTCGAGCGCATTATCCACAACGGCAATGAGGTCATTCGTTTCGGCCGGATGACCGGTACGCCCGGAACCGCCGGGACAGGTAAAATCTATTCCATCCCCCATTCTGAAAACGCACTGGAGTTTCAGCTCACACAGACCGAATACCAGGCCGATATTCCACCGTTGTTCCGTTACCGCCTGCTTCGGGATCAGCCCGCGGACCGCGAAAGGTGGAGCGAATGGAACCAGCGGCCGGCCTACAGGCTAAACAACCTCGGGCATGGCACCTATACCCTGCAGGCCCAGTCCAGGGACCTGTTCGGGAACATTTCGGAGACCGTCTCCTTCGACTTCAGGATAATGCCTCCCGATGCCCTGAGATGGTATGCCTTTGTATGTTACGGAATCCTCCTTGCCCTGCTCTCCTTCTTCATTTACAAATGGCGGTTACTCGGTCTGCAGAGGGTTGAAAAGAGGGTGTCGGAAAAGATCCGTTCACAGCTCGATGACCTGTCGCGCCAGAAAGAGCAGTCAGACCGCCTTATCGCAGAGATACTGCCTAAAGGTACCGCCGAGCAGATGAAGGCCAGCGGACGTGCCAGATGGGAGAAGTATGATATGGCTACCGTGCTCTTCTCCGATATCGAAGGCTTTACGAAGATTGCAGAGGAGATGAACCCCGAAGAGCTGATTGATGAACTGGACAAGTTCTTTTTCCACTTCGACTCGGTGGTCGATAAGTACAATATCGAAAAAATTAAAACAATCGGCGATGCTTACATGGCAGCGGGCGGCATTCCTGAGAAAAACAGCACCAACCCTGTTGAAGTGGTGCTTGCAGCCCTGGAGATGCAGTACTACATGAATGCCCTCAGGAAAACCAAAACCGATATCTGGGACCTGAGAATAGGGATCCACTCCGGTCCCGTGATCGCCGGGGTGGTGGGACATAAAAAAGTATCCTACGATATCTGGGGCGACACCGTTAACACCGCCTCACGAATGGAATCATCCGGACTGCCCGGAAAGGTGAACGTTTCGGGGATCACCTATTCCCTGGTGAAGGATTATTTTATCTGCGAATACCGCGGAAAACTGCCGGTCAAGTACAAGGGTAATATCGATATGTATTTTGTAACCGGATTGAGACCCGAATTGTCCATCGACCTGAAAGGATTGCCCAACCGAAGGTTCTTTCTCAAACTCCAGTTCATGCGACTGAATGACCTGACGGAAAGGGTATTCACTACCATCCTCTCCGATCTCCCCGCTACAATGCAGTTTCATACGGCTCAATACGTCCGGAAGGTCTTCGACCAGGTGTTCCTGCTCTGCCGTGCCGAAGAGGTGGAGGAGGAGGATATGCTGATTGTGCGTACGGCGGCCCTGCTCTGTTTTACAGGTCTTACCCAGACCTATACTAATTTTGAGAACCGGTCGGCCGTCATCGCCAGGGATCTGTTACCCGTATTCAGGTACTCGGAGAAGCAAATCGACCAGGTAACCAACCTGATCCTGGCCACCAAACAGCCGTTCGAGCCTGTCAACATCCTGGAAAAAATATTGATTGATGCCCGTATGGAATATATCGGGCGGCCCGATTTCATCAGCAATCTACAGCTCCTCCTGTTTGAGATGAGGGAGAACTACCAGGAGTTTTCACTGAAAGAGTGGAAGAAAAAACAGCTGAAGCTTTTGCAGGAGTTTCAGTTCTATACCCTGGCCGGATCCCGGCTGAGGGAGATCCCGGCAGAGAAGCAGATCGAAATGCTTGAAGGGAAAGAATGGCTGTAAAATATTTTTGTATAACATCTTTTTCTTATTGGTGCGCTGATTCCGAATGACTATTTTTGAACAACCATAAAAAATAAAAAGATGAACTTAGACTGGAACAAGCTTGGATTCGGATATATGAAAACCGACTATAACCTCAGGGTCCACTATAAAAACGGAAAGTGGGGGGAGACTGAAATTCATACGGACGACTTCATTCCCATTCACATGATGGCCACCTGCCTCCATTACGGACAGGAGTCTTTCGAAGGGCTCAAGGCTTACAGGGGAAAAGATAACCGGATCCGGTTGTTCCGGCATGCCGAGAACGCGCGGCGGATGATCAGCTCTGCCAGGGGCATTCTCCTCGCGGAAGTACCCGAGAGCCTGTTTGTTGAAACCATTGAAAAGGTGGTCAGGATGAACGAAAAATATGTGCCCCCCTATGGAACCGGGGCATCTCTCTACATCAGGCCCCTCCTGATCGGAACCGGCCCCCAGGTGGGCGTCAGATCCTCTGATGAGTTTACGTTCCTGGTATTCGTAATGCCTGTGGGACCCTATTTCAAGGAAGGATTCAAGCCGGTAGACATGATGCTTTGCCGCGGATACGACCGCGCGGCACCCCTCGGCACAGGCCACCTGAAAGTGGGCGGAAACTACGCCGCAAGCATGGCCTCGGTTGCTCTGGCGCGCCAGAAGGGTTATGCCACAGCCGTATATCTCGACGCAAGGGAGAAAAAGTATATCGATGAGTGCGGACCGGCCAACTTCTTCGGCATAAAAAACAATACCTACATTACCCCCGACTCCCGCTCGATCCTTCCCTCCATAACCAATAAGAGCCTGATGGACCTGGCCCGTGATATGGGTCTGAAAGTGGAAAAACGGCCTGTGCCCGTGGAAGAGCTCGCCGAACTGGAGGAAGCCGGAGCCTGCGGAACCGCTGCCGTCATTACACCGATCAGAAAGATAGTTGACGAGGAGATGGGAAAAACTTATTCCTTCGGGGACGGTATCCATCCGGGGACAATATCTGCCCGGCTGTATGAAACCCTTACCGGTATCCAGTATGGTGACCTGGATGATAAATTTGGCTGGGTGACAGTTCTCGATTGATTCCCGCGCGCCGCAGCAAATAATTTTTATCTTTGCGACACCGATTGCATCTGTCATGTCAAAAAAAGAGTCGAGCTTTAACAGGAAACGGATCCGTGGTTCATATTTTACCACCATCATCAGCATATCCCTGGTTTTGCTTCTGCTTGGAATTGTGGGGCTCCTGCTGATCAACGGTAAAAACATATCCACCCAGGTGCGTGAAAATATCGGATTCAATGTCATCCTTAAGGAAAATGTGAAGGAAGCCGATATATACCAACTTCAGAAGATCATGGACGCGAAGTCATATGTCAGGTCCACCGAGTACATTACCCGTGAGGAGGCGGCACTGGAGACGGAACAGATGCTCGGAGAGGATTTTGTCCGTTTCCTGGGCTATAACCCCCTTCCGCCGGCAATACGGGTCCGCCTGACGGCTCCCTATGCCAATCCCGACTCGGTGATGCTGGTTGAAAAAGAACTGCTCCAGTATGATTCGGTCGACGAGGTTTATTATAAGAAGTCCTTGCTCTATGCCATCAATGAGAACATCAGGCAGATCTCGCTGATCATCCTCGCTTTTTCCCTCCTGCTGACCCTGATTTCTGTGACCCTGATAAACAACACCATACGGCTGTCCATTTACTCGAAGCGCTTTATCATTAATACCATGCAGCTGGTCGGGGCCACCCGGGGATTCATCCGCCGCCCTTTTCTCTACCGCAGTGCGGCAATCGGATTTGTGGCAAGCCTGATTGCCCTCGGAATCATAGCCGGGGTGGTCTACCTGATGCAGAAGGAGTTTGAGGGAATCGTCTCATTCAGGGATTACGACCTGCTGGCATTACTCGCACTCTCCGTGATAGCGGTTGGAATCATCATAAACTGGATTTCAACCTTTTTTGCAGTCAATAAATATTTGAATATCAAAACGGATCAACTGTTCTATTAACCATACCATCATGAGTAAAAAAAGTACCGAAAAGCAGAATTTTGCACTGGAGAAGGAGAACTACCTCCTGCTCATCATCGGGTTTGCCGTCATTGTGCTGGGATTTGTTTTAATGATCGGTGGAAAATCTCCGGACCCAACGGTGTTCAACGAGGATGAACTTTTCAGCTTCAGACGGATAACTCTTGCCCCCATTGTGGTACTGGCCGGTTTTATTTTTGAAATCTGGGCCATCATGAAAAAGCCCCGGTCAAAAGAGAAAGAATAAACATTCCCCCTATCAGAATTCAGCATGACCTGGTTTGAAGCTTTCGTCCTTGGAATTATTCAGGGACTCACAGAATTTTTGCCGGTAAGCAGCAGCGGTCACCTCGAGATTGGCAAGGCCCTGCTGAACGTGGAGATAAAGGAGGACCTCACTTTCACCATTATCGTCCACTTTGCGACTGTTTTGAGCACCATCACCGTTTTTTTCGGGGAAATCAGGGAGCTAATAAGCGGATTGTTTCAGTTCAGGTGGAATGAACCCACCCGCTACGTGGCGAAGCTTCTCGTCTCAATGATCCCGGTACTGTTTGTGGGGGTGTTTTTATCCGAAGAGGTCGAATCGCTGTTCTCCGGCAACCTGGTGCTGGTTGGGATCGCCCTGCTGATTACCGCCTCACTGCTGACGCTGGCTTACTTCATGAAACCGGGGGGCAAAAAACGGATCCCATTCGGAGATGCATTGATCATGGGATTTGCGCAGGCCATTGCCGTAATTCCGGGGATATCGCGCTCGGGGGCCACGATATCCACCGGGCTCCTCCTCAGGAATGACCGTGCCGGAGTGGCCCGTTTTTCCTTCCTGATGGTGCTCCTGCCCATCATCGGGGCCGCACTGCTGGATATCATGAGCTGGCGGGCACAGCCTGCTGCCGGATCGGTTGGCTTCCTTCCGATCCTGGTAGGTTTTCTCACCGCCTATGTTAGCGGATTCATTGCATGCAAATGGATGATCAACATCGTTAAAAAAGGAAAATTGATCTGGTTCGCTGTGTATTGCGCCATCATCGGATCACTTGCCATCATACTCACCTGAACCATGACCAGCTACCGGAACCCGGATACCTACCTCGAAGGAACAGAGATCATGATCGATAAAGAGATCGGCTGGACCTCCTTTGATGTGGTCAATAAAATACGAGTTGCCCTCAGGGATTATCTCGGCATCCGGAAAATCAAGGTGGGACATGCGGGAACCCTTGATCCGCTTGCATCCGGACTGGTTATCATCTGCACCGGTAAAGCCACGAAGCAGATCCGGCAATGGCAGGATCTTCAAAAAACTTACGAGGCCGCCCTGAAGTTCGGGGAGACCACCCCCTCGTATGACCTTGAAACAGCCGTCGACCATACACTCCCGTGGGATCATATAACCAGGGAGGATTTCGAAAAAGCCCTGGAACGATTCACCGGAGAGATTGATCAGGTGCCGCCCGTCTTCTCTGCCAAAAGTATTGGAGGGAAACGGGCATACAATTATGCCCGGAAAGGAAAAACGGTTGAACTCAAACCCGCAAGGGTCACCATTAACCGCCTGAATATCCTCTCCTACCGGCTGCCTGAAGTGAAACTGATGATCGAATGCAGTAAGGGGACCTACATCCGGGCCCTGGCCCGTGACCTTGGTGAGGCACTGAATTCCGGAGCCCACCTGACAGCCCTCAGGCGGCTGCAGATAGGCACCCATCATGTATCGGACGCCATGACCGTAAAGAACTTTGAAAAAAGACTGAAACAAATGTAACCCGAAAGCGTTTCTTACGTATAAGAAGCCCTTTCATATTAAAGTAATCCATATTTATGAAACTGTCACAGTACAAATACAATTTACCCGAGGAGCTGATTGCCAAGTACCCGTCGGAGAACCGCGACGAGTCGCGACTGATGGTCCTGCACAGGGACACGAAAGAGATTGAGCACAAAACATTCAAGGACATCATCGATTATTTCGAGGATAAGGATGTCATGGTGTTTAATGATACAAAGGTCTTTCCCGCCCGGCTTTATGGGAACAAAGAGAAGACCGGTGCTGAAATTGAAGTGTTCCTCCTGCGCGAACTAAACAGGGAACAGCGTCTGTGGGATGTACTGGTTGACCCGGCAAGAAAAATACGGATTGGCAATAAGCTCTATTTCGGGGAAAATGACATCCTGGTAGCAGAAGTGATTGATAATACTACCTCCAGGGGTCGTACCCTGCGGTTTCTATACGACGGGGATTATGAAGAATTCAAGAAAACCCTGTTTCAGCTCGGGGAGACTCCCTTGCCGAAATTCATAAAACGTGACGTTCAGCCCGAAGATCGGGAACGCTACCAGACCGTCTTTGCGAAGCATGAAGGAGCGGTAGCCGCCCCCACTGCAGGGATGCATTTCAGCCGGGAACTCCTGAAACGTCTGGAGATTAAAGGGATTGAATTCGGGTATATCACCCTGCATGTAGGCCTGGGTAACTTCAGGACCGTGGACGTGGAGGACCTGACCAAACATAAAATGGACTCCGAAAGGATCGTGATCTTAGACCAGGTGGTCCGGATTGTGAATGGTGCCAAAGAGAGGAAAAATAACGTCTGCGCGGTCGGCACCACCGTGATGAGAACCCTTGAGAGCTCCGTATCCACAACCGGGTACCTGAAACCTTTCGACGGCTGGACCAATAAATTCATATTTCCTCCCTATGAATTCAGCGTGCCGAACAGGATGGTGTCCAACTTTCACCTGCCCTATTCCACACTTCTGATGATGGTTTCCGCCTTTTCAGGATACGATTTCCTCATGGAAACCTATAAAATTGCGATCAAGGAGAAATACCGCTTCGGAACCTATGGAGATGCTATGTTAATTATCTGATCCCCTCCATGGCGCCTCTTATCAATTCGATCATATCCTGGGTGAATATAAAACGGCTTCACCAGATTGAACTGTTTAAAAAATACCCCGGAAATGTCCAGTCGGAAGTTTTTTCGAAACTGATTGCCCGTGCCAGGGATACCGTGTGGGGCAAGATATACGGTTATGACTCCATACGATCCGTGGAAACCTACCAGGAACGCGTCCCCCTGCAGACTTACGAAGACCTTAAACCTTATGTCGAGCGGCTGCGGAATGGGGAACAAAATGTGCTGTGGCCCTCGGAAATCAAATGGTTTGCAAAATCATCCGGGACAACCGGAGATAAAAGCAAGTTCATTCCCGTCAGCATCGAAGCACTCGAGGAGTGCCATTTCAGGGGCGGCAAAGATATTATTGCCATTTACACGAAAATGTTTCCCGATAATGGAATCATGAAGGGCAAAGCATTAACCCTCGGGGGAAGCCACCAGATCAATAACTTCAGCAACCAGTCGTTTTACGGAGACCTTTCGGCGGTAATCATCGAAAACCTGCCCTTCTGGGCCAATTTTATACGGACCCCCTCCGCAGATATCGCCCTGATCCCCGATTTCGAGGAGAAGATGAAAAAAATTACCGAGGTCAGCATCAGGGAAAATGTGACCAACATAGCGGGGGTACCCTCATGGAACCTGGTGCTTCTCAACCATGTCCTCGATTTTACCGGGAAATCAAACATCCTCGATGTCTGGCCCAACCTGGAGCTGTTCACCCATGGAGGCGTGAGCTTTACCCCCTACCGGGAGCAGTTCAGAAAAATCATTCCTTCAGACAGGATGCATTACCTGGAGACCTACAATGCATCCGAAGGCTTTTTCGGCATCCAGGATGACCTATCGCGAAACGATATGCTGTTGATGCTGGATCTGGGCGTGTACTATGAATTCATTCCCATGGAACACTTCCAGGATCCGTCTCCCCCCGTTCTTACCATCGACCGGGTGGAAAAAGACGTCAATTACGCTATGGTGATCAGTACGAACGGCGGATTGTGGCGGTACATCATCGGAGACACGGTGATCTTTACATCCCTTTACCCGCACAGGATAAGGATTTCCGGAAGAACCCGGTACTTCATCAATGCTTTTGGAGAAGAGGTCATCCTCGACAATGCGGAAAAGGCCCTGCTGACTGCCTGTGAACATACAGGGGCCATCATCAGCGAATATACGGCAGGCCCCCTCTTTTCCAAAGATGATCCCAGGGGAGCCCATGAGTGGCTTATTGAATTCGACAAGGTGCCCGGTGATCTCGAACGGTTTGCTGATGTGCTCGATAAAACCCTCTCCTCCCTGAACTCCGATTATGAAGCCAAACGTTTCAAAAACATCACCCTGCTGAAGCCCAAAATTACATCCCTGGAACCCGGCACCTTTTACAGATGGATGCAGAAGCGCGGAAAATTGGGCGGCCAGAACAAAATTCCCCGATTATCCAACGACCGGAAATATTTAGATGAACTCATCAGCTTCATAAGCAAATAAAAGTTGTTATATTAGTGAATCCGCTTTTTTAAATTTTTACTTCTATGCATGTAGCTGTTGCAGGAAACATCGGAGCAGGGAAAACCACCCTGACAAGCCTTCTGGCCAGGCATTACGCCTGGGAGGCCCAGTATGAGGATGTGGACGACAATCCTTATCTTAACGATTTTTATCAGGATATGCAGAGGTGGTCGTTCAACCTGCAGATCTATTTTCTGAACAGCCGCTTCAGTCAAATCGTTAAAATCCATCAGAGCGGGAAAAACATCATCCAGGACCGTACCATTTATGAGGATGCTTACATCTTTGCTCCCAACCTCCACAGCATGGGGCTGATGACCACCCGTGACTTCGAGAACTACTTTGCGCTGTTCAACCTGATGAGTTCACTGATTGAGCCGCCCCATCTTCTGATTTATCTCCGGGCTTCCATTCCCACCCTTGTTGAGCAAATACAGAGCAGGGGCAGAAAATATGAGAACAACATCCGGCTCGACTATCTGAAGCATCTGAACGAACGATACGAAGCCTGGGTCGAAACCTACAACCTCGGGAAACTGCTGATCGTAGATGTGGATAATATTAACTTCCGGGATAAACCCGAGGATCTGAGCACCGTCATCGATAAGATCAACGCCACCCTGCACGGCCTGTTTTAGACAGATTCACGGCCGGATAACTGTTCATGGAATTCGGCCTGCGGACTGATCCCGATGCCATCGGGACAGCTCTGACCAATTCACACAAAAAAAACCGTTGACCTTTTGGATCAACGGTTTATTGCCAGCTCCCCAGGAAGGACTTGAACCTTCGACCTACGGATTAACAGTCCGCCGCTCTAACCAACTGAGCTACTGAGGAATTTTTAAAGACCTGAAAATCTGTCCCCCTCATTCGAGCGTCGCAAAAATAATGGCTTTTCGCAAATTAAACAACTATTTGAATAAAAATTAATCCGCTATTGACAGCCTCCGACTTTGGGTTTATATCATATGTTCTATATTTGCAGGTATAAAAATCTCTGTTATGAGTAAAGTGCTCGGAATGGGTAACGCCCTTGTGGATATTATCACACAACTCAAAGATGATAAACTCTTGGAATCATTCGGACTTCCAAAGGGAAGTATGACTCTTGTGGACCTCGACACCTCGAATATTATACATGCCGGGACTGCAGGATACAAGAAGCAGAAGGCTTCAGGGGGATCAGCGGCCAATACCATTCATGGCCTTGCCCATCTGGGAATCAATACCGGTTTTATCGGTAAGGTTGGGAATGATGAACTGGGCAGATTCTTCCAGAAGGATATGAAGAATAGCCATATTCAGCCTATCCTGTTCCGTTCAGTCAATGAAACCGGTCGTGCAATGGCCCTGGTATCACCTGATTCCGAACGTACCTTTGCCACGTTCCTGGGTGCTGCGGTTGAGCTTACAGTTGACGACCTGTCATCAGATATCTTCAGGGACTATGATTACTTTTACATTGAAGGGTACCTGGTTCAGAATAAACCAATGATGGAAAAGGCCCTTCGCCTGGCAGTGAACCAGAATCTCACCGTTTGCCTTGATCTCTCTTCCTATAACATTGTGGAGCAGGAACGTGAATTTTTCTTCTCGCTGATTAAGAATTATGTGGATGTGCTGTTTGCCAATGAAGAGGAGGTACAGGCACTCACCGGGAGAGATGCTGAAGAGGGATCGTCTGAGCTGAACAAGATGGTCAATACCGTAGTTGTGAAAATGGGTGCCAGGGGATCATTGATCCGTTTAAAAAACGATTTAATAACAATAGAACCCCGCAGGTCTAAACCGATTGACACAACCGGGGCCGGAGATCTCTATGCATCGGGATTTATCTACGGTCTGATCAGGGGATGCGATCCGGAAACCTGCGGCAGGATGGGATCGGCTCTGGCAGGAAGAATTATTGAGTTTATCGGGGCCAAAATGACTGAATCCTCCTGGGAAAACCTGCGCAGGGAGATCAATAGTATGGAATCAGCCTGCAGAAACATTCAGCCGGATTAGATATCCCCCGAACTTGCGGATATTCAGAACCCGGTCCTGATCAAACAGGAGGGACTGCCCTTTTATTCCGTTGAGCGTTCCCGCAACCATGGGCGTTTTATCAAAATCAATGCTTGTGACTTTTTCAGGAAATTCCTTTACCGGGTAGTTTATGGATAACGACCGATCCTCCTCAATGTAATATGATTTCAGCTCTTCAGGTATGGCCTCCCGGACCCGGACCTTCATTTCACTGAGACTCTGCTCTACGTAACTGCTCCCCGCATGCATTTTTCTCCTGTTTGTCTTGTCATCAAGCCGGTTTTTCAGGGACCACCCTGAATGGTTCTTCAGAAAAAAACAAAAAAATTAGTACCTTGTCTTGCATATTACTATTTTTTTATTATATCTTTGTATAATATTATTGTTTGCATAAACATGTATTATATAAAGTTCATTCTGTAATTGAAAATCATAAGGATCAGACAGTGAAAAAACAGACGGTCTTTATTGCAGTCATTCTTATCCTGAACAGCACATTGCTTGCAGGACAGAAAAAATGCTATGAGCTTCTCCCGGCACGCTGGAAAAAGGAGATCCCGGGGGCAATTGTTGACACAGGATATTACAGCCACATCCTTCCTGTCAGCCCGGGCTGGAAGGCCGATTCTGCAGACTCTGTGCCTGACCGGGCAGCGGTTCTGCAGCCGGATGAGCAGCGGAATCCCGCCTCCTCTGTGTCGTGGAAGCCGTTACACCGGGCAGTAATACTCAAAAGTGGTTTGATAATTCTGTTTTTTTTTCGGAGTTTTATCAGATTATGAGGATGAAACGCTGGTTATTATATGAATGGCATTAAATCACATCATTATGAATATAGAAAATGCGAAAGCTCAGATGCGTAAAGGGATCCTCGAATATTGTATCCTTAAGATACTCGACAGGAAGGATCTCTATACTTCAGACATTATCAGTGCACTGAAGGAAAATGACCTGATCGTGGTGGAGGGAACGCTTTATCCCCTGCTGACCCGGCAGAAAAATGCCGGCCTGCTCAAGTACCGCTGGGAAGAGAGCAATCAGGGTCCGCCACGTAAATATTACACTCTTACCGAGATCGGGAAGAAATACCTTAAAGAACTGGATGAATCGTGGGCCGACCTCGTGAAATCCGTTGATTCAATTAAAAACATCCAATAAAGCCATATACCATGAAGAAAGCAATTAAAATCAATCTAAGCGGCCTCATATTTCATATTGATGAAGACGCTTATGAAAAACTGAAGCATTATCTGGACTCGATCAGCAGTTATTTCGCCAATAAACAGGAGAGCAAGGAGATCATTGATGATATCGAAGCCCGGATTGCCGAACTGTTCCAGGAACAGGTCACCGGCGAGAATCAGGTGGTCACCCTGGAGATCGTCAATAAGGTGATCGACATCATGGGAAATCCGGAAGATATTGCCGATTCCGGGGAATCTGCGGGCGAACAAAAATCCGACTTCCATGAAACCTATGAGCGCTCCCGCCGTCTTTACCGGGACCCTGACCATTCGATCATCGGAGGGGTATGCGGCGGATTGGGTGCCTATTTCAATATCGATCCGATCCTGTTCCGGTTATTGTTTGTTGTATTTTTCTTCGCCGGCGGAGCATCCATCCTGGTGTACGTTATCCTGTGGATTGCCATCCCAAAGGCTGAAACTGCCGCTCAGAAACTGGAGATGCGCGGAGAGCGGGTAACTGTCTCCAATATAGAAAAAAAAATTCGTGAAGAATACGAGAACGTAAAAGAGAATGTGAAGGAGAACGTCAACCGGGCGAAAGAATCGGAAACCTATAAAAACACCCGAAGAGCCACAAACGATTTTTTCGCGGTTCTGGGAAAAATCCTTCTGGTAGCCGTTAAGGTTATTCTGATCATCATCGGTACCAGTTTCATTCTTGCCGGTATCGGATTGCTGATAGGACTGATTTCTGGCACATTTGTCGGAATACACGTGTTTCCGTTCGGTCCTTATGATTTTTCCCTGAGTGATATTCTCGCGCCTTTTGCAGACCCCGTGTCTGTTACTTTACTTGTAATCTCCATATCCCTCCTCTTCCTCATCCCGATTATTGCCATGATCTACGGTCTGGTGAAGCTGGTGTTCCAGGTGAAATCGAACAACCGCGGTCTCGGGATCGGGGCCATTACGTTGTGGGTGGTTTCCCTGCTGATGGTCATCGGAATATTCGCATTCGAGATCAACGACTATTCCAGTTCCAATGAGCTCGAAACGTCGCAGGACCTGGTGATTGATTCCGATACGCTTTTTGTTTCCGTCAATGAATCACAGCATGACCTGCTGGATGACCGGTCACTGCTTGATTTTGACGAGAAGTGGTATGTCCTGGAAGATGCAGGGGAAATATACGGACTTGTGAAACTCGACATTGAGAAATCCTCTTCGGACCAATTTTCACTGGATATCATCCGAACATCCAAGGGAAAAAACTTCGAGCTGGCAGAAAGCAACGCGAAGGATATCAATTACAATTTCCGGACAAAAGCAAACAACCTGGTACTGGATCCCTATTTTTTCATCGAAACAAAGAATAAGTGGCGGTTCCCAATGGTGGAGCTTATTGTCAGGGTCCCTGAAGGAAAGGTGGTTGTCCTGGAACGTGACACCAGGAATATTTTGGACGGTGTTGACAACACCGACCATCTTTCTGATTGGAATATGGCCGGAAAGTCCTGGCTCATGACCGGCGAAGGGTTGCAAAAGATTTCAGAGAAATAAAATTATTTCTTACATTTGCCATCCGGTTTTCGCAACCACCTTTGACCCGTGGTGTAATTGGCAACACGTCTGATTTTGGTTCAGAAGAGTCCAGGTTCGAGCCCTGGCGGGTCAACCAGAGGTAAGAGTCAGCTATGGCAGCTGACTTTTTTATTTGTATTTCAAATCGAATGGGCGGGAAGTTTATGCCGGTGCATTGCGGACCGCCTTCGTGTTTCTGATAATTTTCCGTGCGATTTTGTAGCTTTGAACGGATAAATCAACGACCCCACTCTGATGAAGCTCCTGGCTTATATGTTCAAACTTGTCTTCAGGCTCAGACCGCTTCGCAAATACTATTTCGGCCTCTATAAAAAACTGTTCAGACCCTGCAAACTGTTCCGCGGCGTTAAGACCATAACCCCGTATGACCGGAACTTCAGGGTGGAAGCGAAACTTGACGACTGGATCCAGCAGCAGATCTTTTTTTTCGGGATTTATGACCAGGCGGGAATCCGGTTCCTCAAAAAAAACCTGAAACCGGATGATACTTTTATCGATGCCGGGGCCAATATCGGGATCTATTCCCTTTCTGCATCAGCTATTCTGAAAAAAGAGACCGGTGGCCGCATCTATGCTTTTGAACCCGTGGGAGAGCTGTTCGCACAACTGCAAAAAAATATCCTGTTAAACGGTGCGGATGGGATCACTCCTGTAAAGGCGGCCCTCTATAATGAGAATACAAAAATTGACCTGTACCGCTCCGGCCGCGAGAACCTTGGCATGTCCAGCATCCTCCACCATGATCATGAAAGCGGAACCATCGAAACGGTTGAGGCGGTCAGACTGGATGATTTTATTGAACAGAACCGGATTAAACGGGTAAATCTCCTAAAACTGGATATCGAAGGAGCCGAATTGTATGCCCTGAAGGGAATGTCCGGGTGCCTCCGGACATTCAGGCCAGTCCTGCTCGTTGAAATCAATGATAACATACTTGAAGGGAAATCCGTTTCAACCAGTGAAACCTTTACCTTTCTGACCTGCCTGGGATACGCCCCGTATGTGTTACAAACTTCCGGAGATGTTCTTCCTTTTAACGAACTTTCATCCGCCAGAGAAACCAACTTTGTATTTATTCCAACCCTGTCCGAATAGCATTCAGCTCCTTCTGCTGTGTCAGAGAGGCGAAGAGCTGAAAGAATTTTTACTGCACCGCGTTCTGCTATCAACAAATGATTATAAATTTTTGACACATGAAAAACGATTATCGTTAGATTTGTCATAAAGACCCCTCTTATGCGGCATAAGATTATCGTTCCGGCTCTCTTTCTCTTCTGGTCATCGTCTGCCATTCACGCCCAGATCAATACCTACCTGGGGGCAAATATCCAGGGACTTTACACCGGTTTAAGAATGGAAAATGCCTCTTATCGGCCCGGTTTCGGAACCGGTGCCTCCATTTATTACTGGGAGTACGATTACTGGTTCATCAAGGCGGGGATCGACTACATGTATAAATCATCCCTGTTTCCGGGTTCACCCATCCTGTTTGATCAAGCACCTCCCGATCCTGACCGGGAAATAATGGTTGATTACAGGCAGCATGATGTGGGGATCCCCATAACAGCCTATTTTCGCCTGATTGAACAGGGCGGTAATGCCCTTCTGCTGACTGGAACCCTGGAGATGTCCCTTGCCCTGAAAGCGGTCCTGAATGCCGGGGATTACGAAAGTCTGGTTTTGACCGGAAATGATATCGATAAACCGCTCCGGACAAACCTGGGTGTGGGAGCAGGTTACCAGCTCCAGATTAACCGCGAAACCTATTTCAACATCATTCCCTCGTTTCACCTCGACCTCCGGTCGGACAGGCCCTTTAATGTTTTTAAACTGACGGTTGAGATGATGTTCGGCGTCTATTAAGCAGGATTTTTTATGCGATAAGCAATCTTGTAGTTCCGCAATTCCTTCCTGAGCAATTTTGCGCGTCCGTTGCATAACCGTTCGAGCAGCATCCAGAATTGCGCACTGTGATTTTTATGTATGGTGTGGGCCAGTTCATGAAGGATCACGTAATCCATGAGATGATCGGGCAATAAAACAAGCCAGGCATTCAGATTGATGGCATTTTTTGTTGAACAGCTTCCCCAGCGGGATTTCATCTTTTTAATCCTGAGGCTTGTGAAGGGTAACCGATGCCATCCGGAGAGCTCCCTCACCCTTCCGGGAAGAATGTGTCCGGCTTCCTGCAAAAGAACGTTCCAGAAAGCTGATTCCGGATCTCCCTGCTTTCCTTCCGATTTAATGATATAACTTCTTCCGCGCACCACGATTTCCCTGCCCTCCTCCAGCAAAAGGATCCCTGAATGCCGCCTGTTTATTTCCAGGAGTTTCTGTTCCACCCATCCTTTTTTTGCGAGTAAAAACCGCTCTCCCTGTCTTACCGTACCAAACCGTGGAACGGTCAACCGGATCACCCCCTCTGCATTGATACGTATGGTGAAGTTCCTCGCTTTCCGGTTACAAACGTACTCCACAGCGCCTATGTCCTCATATTCAATGATATTTTTTGTTATTTTAGTCACGCTTTCAATCCATTTCTATAAATTTGAGCCCGTATTAAAATCTGATAAAGATGCATAAAATTATAATGGTTTTCCTGTTCCTCATTTTCTTTTTCCCCCGAGGGATTGCCCAGGAGCCGTGGTCGCTGGAAGATTGCATCCATTACGCCATGGAAAACAATATCCGGATCAAGCAGAGCCAGCTGAACACACAATATTCGGAAAACCTCCTCAATCAGTCTAAACTAAGCCAGTTACCCAATCTGAATGCCAGTTCCGGTTACTCATACTCCTGGGGGCGCGCCCTGGACCAGACAACCTATACTTTTACCGACAACCAGCAGATTCATTCCATGAACCTTGGGATTAATTCCGCAGTTAACCTTTTTAACGGATTGCAGACAAGGAACACCATACGGCAGAACGAACTGAACCTGATGTCCAGTTATGAGGGGGTTGAGAAAATAAAGAACGATATTTCCCTCAACCTGGCTGCTGCCTACCTGCAAATTCTCTTCAACCGTGAACTTGTGGCTGTGGCAGAAAACCAGCTTACGATTACCGGCCAGCAGGTTGAGAGAACCCGGAAAATGGTGGATGCCGGCAAACTGGCCAAAGGAAGCCTTCTCGAAATTCAGGCACAGTATGCGGCCGAAGAGCTCCACCTGGTCAATGCCCGCAACCAGCTCTCCCTGTCTTACCTCAATATTCAGCAGATACTCAACCTGGAACTGAACCCCGGATTCGATATTCTGATCCCCGATCTGCCCGTTCCCGGCGAGGGCCAGGTCCTGATCAATGTCGATGCGATATTTGAAACCGCCCTGCAGGAAATGCCTGAAATACGCAGTGCTTCACTGGAGGTGGAAAGTGCGGAAGTGGGATTGAACATTGCTAAAGGACGACGCAGTCCGCAGCTCAGGTTGTCGGCAAACTACAATACCGGATTTTCTGACCTTCGCCAGAAGGTTGTTTCTGTTAACGAAGGGATCCTGGTTCCTATCGGTGAAACCGTTTCCGGTGACCAGGTATTCTCCTATCCCACCGATGTCCCCCAGTATGGGAAATACCCGTTTTTTGAACAGATCAATGATAACCTGAGTGCCGGCGTGGGACTGAGCCTTTCGATCCCGTTCTTCAACGGATGGCAGGTCAATACCAGTATCGCCAATGCGCATATATCCCTGAAGAACAGTCAGCTCGAGCTTGAGAACCAGAAGAATCTCCTTTATGCCACCATTCAACAGGCTTATGCAGATGCTTTGGCGGCCTTAAATAAATACAATTCGTCCCGGAAAGCACTTATCGCCATGGAAGAGTCGTTCCTTTACACGGAAAAAAAATTCGAGGTGGGACTGGTCAATACGGTTGATTACAACACCGCAAAAAACCAGTTAACAGCCACACAGTCGGATCTCCTGCAGGCGAAGTACGATTTCATCTTCAAAACCAAAATCCTGAACTTTTATAAAGGAGAACCGATCACATTATAAAAACTAACCTGAATCATCATGAAATCCAAAAAATTACTCATCATACTGGCTGTCCTGGCAGTGGTTCTGATTATCTTCCTGGCTATCGGGAAAAAGCAGGGTTGGTTCGGACAGGAGGGTGTTGTTAAGGTTGCCGCTGAAAAAATGGAAAACCGGGATATCACGGAGATCATTACTGCAAATGGAAAAATTCAGCCTGAGACAGAAGTCTCCCTTTCCCCGGATGTATCGGGAGAGATTGTTGATCTCGTTGTAAAGGAAGGGGATGAGGTGGTCAAAGGCCAATACCTCCTGAAAATTAAACCCGAGGAGTATGTTATGATCCGTAACCGGACCGAGGCAGCCCTTAACAGTTCAAGGGCCCGCCTGAAGCAGGCGGAAGCACAGCTTGACCTCAGCAAACTTGAATACGACCGGAATAAGCAGTTGTTTGAGCAGAAAGCCATTTCTGAAGCCGAATATGAACAATCGCAGATCAGCTACAGAACCGCAACGGCCGAGAAGGAAGCTGCCGAGTTTGCCGTGCAGAGCGCACGGGCATCCCTCAGCGAAGCGGAGGAAAACCTTATGAAAACCTCTGTCTATGCACCGATGTCGGGAACTATCTCGAAGCTGGAAGTTGAACTCGGAGAACGTGTGGTTGGAACAGAGCTGATGTCGGGAACTCCCTTAATGCGAATTGCCGATCTCAGCCGCATGGAGGTTGAGGTTGAAGTAAATGAAAATGACATTGTCCGTGTATCTCACATGGATACTGCCCTGATCGAGGTGGATGCTTATCCTGACTCGAAATTCAAGGGTATCGTTTCGGAAATACCCGTATCCGCCAACACCACAGGGGTGACAACCGATCAGGTCACCAACTTCAATGTCAAAATACTGCTTCTGTCAGAATCTTATCAGGATAAAATAACCAAAAGGAATCCCTTTCCCCTCCGCCCGGGGATGTCGGCAACAGCTGATATTCAGACCAACAGGAAGAGTGGTGTTCCTTCTATCCCCATCGCGGCGGTAACCACCCGTCTTAAGAAAGAGTTGGAAAAAGATAAAGAATCAGAGGATGAAATAACTGAAGTCTCCGTCAGCAGCAGCGGAGAGGTGAATGTTTCCGAAATGTCCGGTGAAGATAATTCCGGTGAGGATGAAATCCTGGTGGTTGTTTTTACCATCAGCGAAGAGAATAAGTCGGTCATGAAAGTAGTGGAAACCGGTATACAGGATAATAATTACATAGAGATCATCAGCGGACTGGATCCTGAGGACCGCGTGGTTATCGCCCCTTACACCGCTATCTCCCGCCAGCTTAAAGATGATATGAGTGTTGAGGTGGTCCCGGAAGATCAACTCTTCGGAGAGGGTAATGAAGCAGGGGATTAGCCTTTTATGGAACGACCTCTGATCCTCCATATTGAAACAGCCACAAGCATTTGCTCTGTTGCCCTTTCAGAGGGAGGGGAGTTGATCGCCATCAGGGAGAGTGATCACAGCCGTGCGCATGCCCGTCAACTCGCAGGCTTCATCAAAGCGTGCCTCCGTGAATCCGGTCGGGTAATCGGAATGCTGGATGCACTGAACGTGGGAAAAGGACCCGGCTCCTATACCGGGCTTCGGATCGGGGTTTCCACAGTTAAAGGTATCGCCTATGCTTCCGGGATCCCGGTTATCGCAACAGGAACCCTTCATACACTGACCCGTTCTGCCCTTTCCTTTCCCTCCGTCCAGGTCCTTGCGGAACAATACACCGACCGCCTGCTTCTCTGTCCCATGCTTGATGCAAGGAGAATGGAGGTTTATACGGCGCTGTTCAAACCCGATGGTTCTGTTTTCAGGGATGTTACGGCAGAAATTATCGATGCACACACCTTTACGCCACTCCTGGAGCAATATCACATCTGTTTTTTCGGGAACGGTGCCGATAAATGCAGAACGGTCATTCATCATCCGAATGCCTGTTTCTCAGCTGATATAAACCTTTCAGCAAGATTTATGATCCCTTTGGCCCTGGATGCCTTTCATCAAAAGCGATTTGAAGACGTGGCTTACTTTGAACCTTTCTATCTGAAAGAGTTCATTGCCACCATTCCCAGGAAAAAGATCCTGTAGTGCTCTTCCGCATTTAGACAATTTGATATAATTCTTTATTTTCGCGGTATTAAAATAAAAGAACCACCAAAGAAAATTTTTATGGCCACCACTGCAGATTTCAGGAACGGATTGTGTATCGAATTCAATGATGACCTGTTCACCATCGTCCAGTTTCAACATGTCAAACCCGGAAAGGGACCGGCATTCGTAAGAACCAAGCTCAAAAGCCTTACCACGGGCAGGGTTATTGAGAACACCTTTTCCTCCGGGGTTAAAATCACTACCGCCCGGGTGGAGCGCCGTCCCTATCAGTTCCTGTATCGGGACGACATCGGGTTTCACTTCATGCATCTCGAAACTTTTGAACAGATTACGCTTCAGGAAGAGCTGGTTGAGAACGCCGATCTGATGAAGGAGGGACAGCAGGTTGAAATAGTGGTCCATGCCGATACAGAGACACCCCTTACGGTTGACCTACCCCCGTTTGTGGAGCTCGAAATAACCTATACAGAACCGGGAGAGAAAGGGAACACAGCTTCTACTTCAGTCATGAAGCCGGCAGAGCTTGAAACCGGTGCAAAAATTAACGTTCCCCTCTTCATTGAAACAGGAGAAAAAATTAAGGTTGATACCAGGGACCGCTCCTATTCCGAAAGAGTTAAAAATTAATTGGGTATATTTAAAGGATTAATTCCCCTCCTGCGATGAAAGCATCCGAAAATAGGCACAAATTATCAACCTTTAAATTGAATGCTTTACTGGACATAACCCTGGCCATTAACGACAATGTTTCGACAGAAGAGTTGGTCCGGAGATACGAAAAACTGCTCACGGATGATCTGAATATCGGAAAAGTGATCCTTCTCAAATACGGAGAAAAATGGGATTGCCTGCTCAATTCCGGTTTCAACCGGGATTTCTATAAAAAAATCGACATCGAAAAGGACCTCCTGGTCTTTACCGATATATCCTTTATCACTTCCGAACCGGACCGTTTCCCGGAGCTTGTGGATATCGTGATTCCGGTTACCCACAAGGATAAGCCGATCGCATATGTTCTGATAGGCGATATCGAAGAAGAGGGAGAAGGGGTCAGTCCCATCATTAAACACGTGCGCTTTATCCAGACCCTGTCCAATATTATTACCGTCGCTATTGAAAATAAGCGCCTCTTCCAGGAATCCCTGAGACAGGAAGCCATCAAAAGGGAGATGGAACTGGCCAGCAAAATGCAGACGATGTTGATCCCGGCAGAAGAGAAGCTACCTTCGAACGAATCTATCAATATGAGGGCCTTCTATCATCCTCATTTTGATGTCGGGGGGGATTACTACGATGTGATCCAGCTGAACGAACATGAGGTAGGTTTCTGTATCGCCGATGTGTCCGGGAAAGGAATATCCGCTGCTATCCTGATGTCAAACTTCCAGGCCAATCTCAGGGCGCTTTTCTCCGAGAAAATAGAGATGAAAGTCTTGCTGGAAAAACTGAACGAACGGGTTATGAACAGCGCTAAAGGAGAAAAGTTTATCACCCTTTTCATTGCAAGGTACAATTACCAATCCCGGGAACTGTGTTATGTGAATGCCGGTCACAACCCTCCCCTGTTCTATGAAATATCCTCGAAAAAGATGAGCCAGCTGGGAAGCGGTTGTGTGGGGATGGGGATGCTTGATACACTTCCTTTCGTAAATGTCCAGAAACTGATCCTGGATAAGCCTTCCAAATTGTTCTGTTATACCGACGGACTGGTTGAA
Organism: Bacteroidales bacterium; assembly: GCA_016936975.1. Lineage (GTDB taxonomy): Bacteria > Bacteroidota > Bacteroidia > Bacteroidales > JAFGWU01. The sequence goes on from JAFGWU010000045.1 coordinate 26,383, forward strand.
GTCCTGCACGGGTCAGGCATAGAATTCGGAACACAGGGACTGGAGGCGGAACTGACCAATGCTGAAAATATTGAAACCAATATCCATACGATCATCAAAAAACAGAAAATCCTTGAGGGCAGTAAGGCCATCTTCGATGATATCTCTATCCTGGGTATTGAATTTCCCGGCAAAAACGGTTTTGAATAATCATTCTTCCGCTGACTTCCTTTGATACACATCCATCGCCACAAGCATTCCCGTATATCCCCAGAACAGAGCTGAGGCTTTATCGGTATCAAGAAAGTTATTCAACAATCCATGAACATAATAGGTGACCAACCCCATCAGGATGGAAACTGCCATAATTTTTGTTTTTTGGTCCGGGGCATTCTTGTATACCCTGACGCCTGTAGCAATGGTCAGAATCACAATGACAAGAAGGCTCAGCATGCCGGGAAACCCCGACTCGGATAATGCAAGAAGGTACTCAGAATGGGCAGTCCCCATGATGCCAAAGTCTGTGCTGATTCGTGTTTTTTCATAGGATCGCTGGTAACTGCCATATTCAAACTGGTAGGTTCCGGGACCAAAACCGAACAGCGGTTTATCTTTCCACATACGATAGGCACAGCTCCAGCGGTTTATGCGTTCCAGGTTGGATTGATCGCTCCTAATATTGGACATGGACTGAACGTGCTCGGCCAGATCACCTGAGGATTCCTGCCTGTTTTGTTCCAGCTGAATCATGATCTGTGTGCGGACCGAGAACACCAGCGCCACCATTATAACGGCCGCGATCATTACAAATTCAAACTTGATTTTCAGTCTGAGAATTAACCAGACTGCAAAGGCGGCAATCAGACTTAACCATGCAGCCCGGGTATAGGAGAACACAATGGCCAATCCATAAAACAGAATTAAAAGGGCCATCAGGAACCTCGTGTTAATGTTCTCCTTCTTTACCATCTGAAAAAGTCCGATCAGCAGAGGCAACAGCATGGCAATGGTTGCGCCGTAAGAGGTATGATCCTTATAAAACGGCCGCATAACCCTGTGCGCCATCTGTTGGTCATCCAATCCGTACCCGGCATGTCTTGCGATGGTATAAATTATAACCAGGGTAAAAGATATAATATACATCCAACCATAGGTCTGTATGTTTTTCTCATTCTGAAATAACTGTGTGGCAAGCAGGTAAAAACCAATTACAAACCAGGTCCTTGATATCAGGAGCTTGAAAGAAACCAGCGGGTCGGTGCTGGTAATTGCCGTAATAAAAATCCACGCCAGCTGGAAATAAATTGCCAGCGTCACGGGATGACGGAGGATCCTGATGTCCAACCGGTGTCCGCACAGGTACTTCAGGAAAAAAAGTACCAGGAGAACCGCAAGCAAAGGTTCTGTCGGCAAATGGAGGTCGACCGATAAACCCTGTGCCAGGGTGCTCAGGGGAATGGATAAAGGTACCAGCAGAACGGTTACAAAAAGGAATTTTTCAATGGATACAAAAGCCAGTATAATGAAAAACAGCACTGCCGGTATGAGGGGAACAAAATAAATTTCCAGTAACAGCAAAACGGTATTGAGAAGCATGAATGAGATGACGATGCTCCAGAAAACCAATTGATTATTATGCTGTAGAGCCCGGATCATGAAACCGCTTCCGATGAAATTCTTTTTCTTATATTGTCAATGACTATCAATACAATGAGCGCAAGTAACAGGGAAGAAAATGTAGAAACGATAACGATTAAAGATTTATTTGGATAGGCTTTTTTCTCTGGTGGAAAAGCTCTTTCAACAATAAACTTGTAGGGAAGATCCTGTTCCGTTTCCAGCCTGGCTTCCTGGTACCGCAGTCTCATTTCCGCAACGCGTGGAATGATATGCTGCATTTTATTGATCAGGGAAATATAGGTAGCTCCATTCTCAGGATCCGTTTTTACGAGTTCAAGGATCAAATCTTCGCCTGACTGACTGCCCTCCTTAAACTTCAGATGCGCTGTTAATTTATAAACAGAGTCCTGCAACATCTTTAGGTTCGCTTCCGCATCCAGGTACTCCTCTTCAACCAGTTTAAAAGCCCTGATGCTTCGCTGTTTTTTCATATTGCTGTAAACCGTATCGACCAGGTCGGAGATATCATTGGCAATATCTGCAGCATACTGCGGATCCTTATCCATAACAGAAATCTCTACCGACATGAATTCGGTAAGTTTGAAGTTAATATTGGATCTGTAGGTTTCAATCAGTTCTGTCTGCGGGTATTTTGAAGCGGAGTCTATTTCATAATGCTCCATGAGGTCATAAGTCTCTATGATTCTTTCCCGTATGGGAACTGAATTCAGAACCTGTAACAACTGTTCTGCCTGTTCCTCCTCCCCGAAACCATAAACACCTTGTCTTCCCTGATAGTTTGCTGCCAGTAGAGACTTGGAGATGGTTGCGTCGGTTACAGGAAACATCACAACACTGGCTTTGTACATCGGCGTGATCAAAAGGGAAGCGATAATGGATGCAATGCCCGCAATTAGTCCCACAATAACCAGGATCACACGTTTTTTCCAGATGTAGATCAATAAATCAACAGAGCTGAAATTGTAGCTGTTTTGTTCTTTATTATTCATTGGTGACTTTTTTTACTTTTTGACAATAATCAGGAAATAGTTCTTTTTGCCTTTTTGTACCAGAAGATATTTATTATTTATAAAATCCTTTTTAGTGATTATCCTTTCCGGATCGTCGATCTTTTCCTTATTGATGCTCACCCCTCCACCATTTATCAACCGCCTCAGTTCACCTTTTGAGGCAAATACACCTGTCTCCTCAACCAGAAATTTAAGCACGTCCGCTTCAATGTCGGGGGAGTCAACCACAAATTGCGGTACCCCCTCGAAAACCGACATAAAAACCTCCTCCGGTATTTTCTTCAGGGACTCGGTTGTCCCTTTATCAAAAAGGATCTCGGAGGCCTCCACGGCCTGTTCATAATGTTCCTTTGAATGTACCATCACGGTAACCTCTTCGGCAAGCCTTTTCTGAATAACTCTCAGATGGGGCTGTTTATTATGCTCTTTTTCCAGGGCCTCAATCTCCTCCTGATCAAGCAGGGTAAAAATCCTTATGAATTTGCCTGCATCGTCATCGGATACATTGAGCCAGAACTGGTAAAACTTATAGGGCGAGGTCCGTGCGGGATCGAGCCAAACGTTACCTTCTTCGGTCTTTCCGAACTTGCCTCCATCCGATTTTGTAATCAGTGGACAGGTCAGGGCAAAGGCTTCCCCTCCCTCCTTTCTTCTGATTAATTCAGTACCGGTCACAATGTTGCCCCACTGATCCGATCCCCCCATCTGAAGCTTACAGCCGTAATTCTGGTATAATACCAGATAGTCGTATCCCTGTACCAGCTGATAGGTAAATTCCGTAAAGGACATCCCGGAAGCAGAATCGGCTCCGAGCCTCTTCCTGACAGAATCCTTGGCCATCATATAGTTCACAGTAATATGCTTGCCGATATCCCTGATGAATCCCAGGAATGAATAATCCTTCATCCAGTCGTAATTGTTCACCAGCAGTGCTTGATTGGGAGCTTCAGTTTCAAAATCCAGGAATTTTGAAATCTGCCGTTTCAAACACTCCTGGTTGTGACGAAGGGTCTCCTCGTCAATCAAATTCCGTTCCTGCGATTTACCGCTGGGATCACCAATCATCCCTGTGGCACCCCCCAGCAGGGCTATCGGCCTGTGACCTGCATGCTGAAGATGCCTGAGCATCATTACACCAACCAGGTGCCCTATATGGAGCGAGTCAGCTGTGGGATCGATCCCCACGTACGCCGATACCATTTCATTCTTAAGCAGTTCTTCCGTTCCGGGCATTATATCGTGGATCATGCCCCTCCACCTGAGTTCTTCAACAAAATTCATCTCTGTAACTGGTAATTAGATCGACCCGATTTAAAAAATATATTTTGGACTGCCTCCCGGCTCCCGCAACCTCCACGGGTGCTTCATTCCGTTTCTTTTTTCTGTCCACGGGAACCTCTTCCTGATCTTCCGGGCTTTGTTGCCGCGGTATCCATCCCTTAAACTCTTCCCGTTTCAGATAAGGAAAGATTGTTGGGGCAATAACCGATATCGGCTCCCATAAAAGAGAACCCTCAATACGTTCCTGCTTTATAATTTCCCGCTCCTGGTTGATGGTGTTCACCGGCCATAACAGCATGCTTAGAACAAAAGCTGTTACCAGGACACCAAAGAGCATCCCCAGCAAACGGTTCAGGAAGCTGAGGGCAACTGCCTTGATGAGCTTGTCGACCAGGAACGCCGCCAGGTGCACGATCATGACGATCAGGATGAATGTCACCGCGAAGGCTATTACATTCAAATGTTCGGCTGCAATATTAAACCATGAATCCAGCAGGGACCCAACCACGGTCCTGAACCGCATGGCTCCCAGTATCCCGAGAATCAGTGCCAGCAGGGAGGCGGCCATATAAACGAGTCCCTTTTTGAATCCCCTGTAGAGCGCAAAAAGAAGGGGCACAATCAATATAATGTCTAAAACATTCATCCGGTAATCTGAAGAAGGCACAAATTAACTCATTTCTTTGGAAAAACCCGTCAAATTATAATCATAAAACCCCTATAAGGATACTGAACAGAACTGAAAAATCCTCTGTTTTCCACGGGCCGCTTCCTTCTGTCATTATAATCCATCGATAATTCCGATTATTTCAGATAACCGGCTGACCCTGAAAAACCGACTGCTCACCGGGTCGGCCTCCACCTCCTCATGCATCCAGGTGGTATGGAAGGGAACATGAATGGCATAACCTCCCAGGCTGAGCACCGGAAAAATGTCCGATCGCATGGAATTCCCGATCATCATAAACTCAGAGGGATCGATTTCAAGATGATGTAACAATAAACTGTAATGGGTCTCCTGCTTATCGCTCATGATTTCTATATGATGAAAAAAGGAGGATATGGACGATTTTTCCATTTTCCGTTCCTGGTCCAGCAGGTCCCCCTTTGTTGCCACAATCAGCCGGTATTGCTTCGACAGTTTTTCAATAACCGGCCTTACATCCTCCAGCAATTCAATGGGCCTTTCCAGCATATGACGACCGAGCTGAAGGATTTCAGAGATGGTTCCGGAGGTGACCCTTCCCCCTGTAATATCAATGGCACACTGCACCAGCGACAGGATGAACGATTTGATACCATAGCCGTACCATTTAAGATTTCCCATCTCTGTCCTGTAAAGCTCTGCTGCTATATTTTTTCCCGCCTTGTAGGGCTTCATGAGTTTCTCAAATGCCTCCTCAGCCTCCCTGTAGTAAGGTTCGTTAATCCAGAGCGTATCGTCCGCATCGAAACCTATGACTCTGAGCCTTTTTTTCACCTATCATTATTTTTGGATTCGGAAAATTTCAGTCTTGCCTCAGCCTCAATCCCCAGCTTTTCGCTTTCGGAAATCAATTCATCGGTTAGAATCTGCTTCGCCCTCTTCTCCTGGGGAGGATTCAGTTTTTCGGCCTTTTCAAATTCCGTTATGATATCATAAAACTCTGCGGGCAGGTCAGACTTAACCTTTCCGAGGATTTCAAGGAATTTGTATGAAAAGAAATAATCGATCTGTATCCGTCTTTTCGTTGTATGGGCAAATCTTCCGATAACCCTGCAGATATTATCACGCTCTTCAGGTGATAATTTATCGGCAAGCTCATAATCTTCAATCTTTCTGAGGGCTAAAATTATGGGCTCCAAAGCATCTGCGGTGACCAGGTATACATTGTAGTCGCCCATATACCAGGTAAATTGATCGAGGACTTCCACAGTATTGGAGGGAATCACCAGGAACATTTCCCTTTTAACATTTTCCTGTTTGGCATATTTGGCAAGTTGTTCTGCCTGGGATTTCAGGTAAGCAGGAAAATGATCGAGATTATCTGAAGCCGGACTTTTTGCATCAAAGATGATATATTCACCGGCAATCATAATGGTATTATCGGGCTTGCCCCGGAAAGGAACTTCATTGATATAATCGATTGTATATTTCCGGCAGATGGCCTTCAGTGTGGAAGCCACAACCTGTTCATGATCCTTCCAGATGCTTTTCATCTTTTCAAACATCTCTTCCTTCTCCCTGAGCCGCTCCTCATGCAACTGGCGCCTGTCAGCCTCAAGGCTCTCCTTTAAAACATTGAGGGCTGCTACGTTTTTCTGATACCGATCGTTCCGGTTCTCTTCCGCCTCCTCATGCCTTGCAACATGCCGAAGCAGTTCATCCTTCGCGGTTCTTAAACGCTGAAGCTCCTCTTCGAGCCTGATGATCCTGTTCTCGAGTTTCTCCGTCCCGGATTTAAAATCATCCAATTTCGCCTGTTTGATTTCATCCTCCCGCTTCACCCTGCGGAGCTGTTCTTTCAGCTCCTCAGACTCCCGGTCCAGATTTTCTATGCGAAGGGTTATATTAACATATTCCTCCAGGGCATCAAAACTCATAGCCTTAATACCCTTCCACCTGAACAATCTGGTCCAGAAATTAATATGTTTAAATAACTGAAGAAAAGGTTTCAGGTACTGAGACGAATAACTCATGATGGAATCTGTTTTCCTGGAATCTTTATTCTGAACTGATTAAAGGTTTCTTCCATTATTGCCGCATCATGCGGACCGGGATTATGGCCCGGGTGAAGGTGCTGTTTTCCCATTTTTCCATTCCCTAAAAAGTGCTATAACGGAATTGCATGATGACACCTCTGAATTCAGCGTCTCTGATCACGAGCGTGTCTTTTGATTCCTGTTCCACCAGCCGGCACCCGAAATTCCCTGTGAAGTTGAACCACATAATGTTCCTCCCATAGCAGTCGACATCATTTTTTCTTATAAAATTCTCCGCATGGAAATAGAAATCCTCCGGATGGGACCCTGACTGATCCACAAAATATATCATCGAATCATTCCTGAAATAACGCACATCCACACCGTGTTCAGGAAGATAGGGAATACGTTTTACATAACTATAATCTCCTTCATAACCCAGGCTGTCAAACGGAGCATAGTTCAGCAGCCCGTTCCCGTAATTGAAGACCTCACCAAAACTGGCATATTTCATAATGGTAAGGGATACTATTTCACTTCCGTCATTGAAAAAATAGTTGCAGTCGTAATAAAAAATAAGGGTGTCTTCCCTGGTCGAATCAACCTGGTATCGTAAGGATGGATATATCCGGTTCTCAACCGAATCGTCCACCTGGAGTAACTCATCGTCTATAATGGCCTCCATATAAAGGTCCTCATCCTGGAAAACGTTGTAGAGACAATCACTTCCCTCCAGGCAGGATTTCATTAATGGGACACATGATATCATCACTATTGCAGGAAGGACGAATCGGATATTCATTTTCATTTTCTGTATTCTTTTTGTTACTAAGATAGATGATATCCGGAAAAAGTTGCGGTTAAATTTTTACAGCTTTCCCGGAAGAGGCATGCTCCATAAATTTCTCCCGGAGGTTTCGCCGGCCGAGACGGTTATCCCCTCCATTAAAACAGTGCCATCCTTATAAAAGACGCCCAACGCCGAAAGTCTGCCACTTATCGTCGAGCCCGAATCAATATCAATTGAAACGGGGCATCCTGTTGATAAATTGTAACGGATACAAATATCCCCACCGAAAAATTTCCACTCATCCGGATCCGCTCCATACACAAAACGGAAAAGTTTGTTAACCGGTGTGTGTCCATGTACCACTATATGGTTTTTCCAGAACTCTGGCCGGGAATTAAAGAATTGATCCCTTACCCATATAAATGAATCTCCGGGGTCAAGGTGCTTTTTGAGGATGTATTCGTTAAGGTCAGCGTAGCTATCCAAACTTATCTGATCCGCTAACGGAATTGCCGGCGATATGCCCGCATGGGTTATCATTATCGTAATGTTTCCCGGCAATTCAAGCAGGTAATTCAATTTTAACGACCGGAAAAAATCAAGATACTTTCCCTTTAGATCTGATTGAAAACTATAAAAACCGGCTGAATTGAACGATTGCAGGGTGGCTTCCGCGCCATTGTAATACCAGAGTTCTATCGGACTGTGTCCGTAAGCCATGTTTTCCAGAGCATTCAGCATCATCAGCTCGTGGTTCCCCAGCAAGAATACAGCTTCCACATCCAGATTCATCAACCTGTCAATAACCGGTTTCGAATGGGGCCCCCGGTCGATATAGTCCCCCAGAAAAATCAGCTTCTCCGGTCCGTATCTGCTGATTTCCTCCAACAGTCTGTCCAGTAATCGTATCTCGCCATGTATGTCCCCTATAATAAAATAACCACCCATATTTTCTACCTTGCAATACACCCGGTTTTCTTAGTGTAATGAAATTAACAGGGTGTTTTCATAGTAAATTTAGGAAGTTTTGATGAATCCTTGGAGAAGATTTATAAAGACACAGGAACAATAAGATCCTGCGTTGGCTTTTCCCGGGACGGGAAGCACAGTGCATTTTCAGATAAGGAAGAGGAATTATTATTTTTACATTGCAAACCATATCCCACAATATTGATGTCTCCCGGTAAAAGATACAGCTACCTGGCCTTTTTCGATCTCGACATGACCATTTTGAGTGTGAACAGTGCAAACATCCTGGTCAAGGAATCTATTGCACGGAATATGCTAAGCAGGCAACAGGTCCGGAATGCCATTCTCCTTTCATTTCTTTATAAACTCCAGCTTCATGATACGACCCGGATTATCCGCAGGATGCTGCGATGGCTCGAAGGACTTACAGAAGAAAACGTAAACTCGGTATCCGGGGAAATATTCAAAAGGAACCTGGTTCACTTTCTGCGACCCGAAATATTGAGAGAAATTGAGCTGCATCGATCACATGATGCGGGTATTGTTCTGTTATCTTCTGCCACCTCCTTTGCCTGTAATCCGGTTGCCCGTTACCTTGAGATGGATGATGTGATCTGTTCCCGCATCGGGGTGCAGAACGGATATCTTACCGGGCATACCGTCGGAAAGCTTGTGTTCGGCCCCGAAAAAAAACACCGTCTTCTTAATTATTGCAGGAGCAAAAATTATAGGCCCGAACAATGTTATTATTACGGCGACTCCATCGCCGACATCCACGTATTGGAAGCGGTAGGTTATCCCGTTTGTGTTTACCCGGACAAAAAACTTCGAAAGGTGGCCGAAAAAAGAGGATGGAAAATCATTGACAATGTACATATTAAGTCGTAATTTGTAATCAGTTAACCTAAATGCCCGATCATGAAAAATTTTATCGCAAAAAGGTTGCTGTTCATTATAATTGCGGCAATCTTCGGTTATTCCTTAGCTCTGTCTGCGGAGTCCAATCTTTTACAATCCCGGAATTATACCGGGACCTACACCCTGGTTTCCGGTGATGTAACCCTTACCCTTACCCTGCAACAGGACGCAAACAACAACCTGACGGGCTTTCTTAAAAGCAGTAACGGAAATTCGTTCACGATTGAAGGAATGGTCAGCGAGGGTGTGGCCACAGGCGTATGCAAGGGAAATGAAGGCGGCCTCTATATCGAGGCTTATCTTGACGGAAACGAGCTTACGCTCTCCCTGATTGAACCCGACTCTTACAATATGCCCGATTACAATACCGCTCAATACCTTGTTCTTAACCGGACCATACGTCAAGCTGAACCGGCACCTGGTAGCATTTCACCTGTTCAGCAGTTTACCCAATCTCCTGATCGGCCCGGCCAACCATCTGCACATAGTGGAACCCAGGCCCCGATGACAGGACAGGCTGTTCCCCGAAGCGCTTCCGGATCCTCGACCCTGCCCCCATCCACTCAAACATCAAAGCTGGGGAATGAAGAAGCAGGCGATGAGTTGCTAGGATATAAATTCAGGAAACCAGCTACCTGGAACCATCAGAATGAAGCAGGATATATTCTGCTTGGCTCGACAACCATTCCGGGATTAATAATCGTTTTCCCCCATCAGTCAAATGATATCCGTGAACTGATATCTGAAATGCATAAAGGACTTCAGGAGGAGGGTATCTCTCTCACACTCACCGGACAGGTTAAACAGCAATCCGGGACCACTGCCAATGCTTATTACCAGGGGGTGGTTCAGGGTGAACAGGCAAGGGGATACGGCATCGGATTACTGAATCCAAACGGAAGCGGTATTTTTATCCTGGCAGTCAGTACCCCTGACAAACTCGGAAATGAAATCATTGCAGCTGCCAATACCATATGTCAGAACACCACCTTCTTCAAACTACGGGCCGGGGATCCCACCCTGGTAAAGCATTTTTCCGGGGAATGGGCCTGGACCAATGGTTATCGCACAGAATGGATGACCTTTTATCCCGACGGAACCTATACCGATCAGTATGAAGCAGGCTACTCAGGTGATTTCACGGATGGTGGAGGCAACATAACCGGCAACTGGGGTGCTTCAGCACAGGATAGTAACCGGGGAAGATGGACCGTTCAGGGAACAAAAGATGCCGGCGTGATTACGGTGCTTAAAAGCAACGGGGATCAAATAAGATACGATTACAGGGTTTATGTCGAACGGGGTGAGAAATTCTACTGGGAATATCTGTTCAACAATTACCATTATCGGAAACAAAAAGCCCTTTAACGATCGGCAATATGATTAGAAATGGTCTCATACAGGATTTTGACAAAAATCCAATAAATTCCATATGGTATGGATGAGCAAATGATCGCGGTTCCGGATTCAGGATTTGGGCAGGTGATCTGCCAGCTTGGAACGGGAACAAATCTTCGGAAAAAACATACCGGTAGATTCTTTATAATCCCTGTATTTCTCTCCAAACGCTTCGTTTAATAACTTCTCTTCATAATTGGAGATCAGGTAATAAAATACTACGATTAAGATCCATAAGGCGAAGGAAATAATGGAAAGTGACAAAATCACAGCTGCCAGATAGAAGAGTATGACACCAAGGTAGAGCGGATGCCGCACAATGCCGAAGACCCCGTTACGGATAACCTCTGGTTCGGAATGTTTGCTTATAAATACCTTTCTGGATGCTCCGACTGCCAGGATAGAACCCATCACAAAAATCAATATAGCAATCGGCACCCTTACTGTATTGGATATATATTTGGTCAGAAAAATGGAAATCTCAAAGAAGAATGAATCTAAAATATAAACAGCAATAAAGATGAAGAACAGCATCAATTGGATGGTATCACCCCAGGGATGCTCACCGGTCAGATGCGGATGCTCTTTATGTTTTTTAACTTTCATTTTCTCTAAAATTACAAATCGTCATGATACTGCCATAATGAATCTTACTGAATTCGGTAAAATTCAGGCGAACGCTATCTATTTACCGGTCTGATTCACCGGAATGGAATCGTGCCATTTGAATCTGCAGATTCTGGTTTTCTGCCCTGGCGGCCTCAGAAATTTGAGCCTCCTTAATAAAACTTACTTATCCTAGGGGATCCTTTCGAAATATCTTATCTTTACCCTGTATCCTGAACAGCATGCGTGAACAAAGAATATTTATAATTTTTACCCTGTTCTGTTGGATAGCTATCCCCGTTATTGGTCAGCAATCTGAAATCACTGCACTTGACAGGCAGATACAGGCATTCCTCAACAGCCGTTACGGACAATGGCACGACATGAATGTTCCGTATGCGGATGGACAACTGCTTTTTGATTTGATTGTTAAGAATCGCTATACCAGAGCATTGGAAATTGGTACCTCAACCGGTCATTCAACCATATGGATGGCCTGGGCACTCAGCAAAACAGGCGGAAAACTGATCACCATCGAAATTGATGAGACCCGCTACAGAGAAGCTATAAAGAATTTTAAGGAGGCTGGTGTGTCTGAATATATTGATGCCCGGCTGGCCGATGCCCACGACCTGGTTCCTAAACTCAAAGGGCCTTTTGATTTCGTCTTTTCCGATGCGGATCAGTCGTGGTACAGAACCTATTTCCTTGCACTTGTACCAAAGCTTGAATTAGGGGGTTGTTATACATCCCATAATGTTTCAGACCGGTTTGGAAACAGCTGGAACACCGAATATCTACAGTTCCTGAAACAACTTCCCAACTTTATTACCACCATTGACAACAGCGGCGGCGGAATGGCAATCAGCTACAAGAGGGCAAACCATTGAATGCATGTCTGGACCACAGGAGCTCAGGAGAGATTTAAAGCAAACCACTTCACTGTCCAAAGGTCATGGAGTCATTAAGTTCCTTATCCTGCTGATTTAAAGGTTTTATCTACCGTTTGATGTACCTCTTGAATCTGTCGTCCATTTTAAAATAAGTATACCGCGATGCATGTTCCCCCGTCGCCGTGACCATGTCATCCTTAACCAGGTAAGTGCTTCGCTCCCCGACGATTCTGGAAAAATAGATGTCCTGCTCTTTCTTTCCCTCATCAACCAGAATCACGTAAACCAGGTTGCTGTCGAAGTCCGACTCCAGCGGATGGGAACAGATCGGACAATAAAAATCGATCTGCTCTCCCTCGCAGAAATCAAAATCGGGATGCTTTACGCTGGTATAATTTCCGATTTCTGGATGAAGCATCAGCAATCCTTTGTGCTTATACCTGTTTCGAACCGTAAAAACAATATGGTCACCAACTTTCAGATGGCCCTTGCAGTAAGGGCATATAAAATCGTTTATCATGGTACGTAACTGATATAATTAAAAAGTGCATTTAAATAGACCAAATTATATTTGTATGTGTATAGAATATCGAACAAGGAACACCGATTTTTGATTTAAGATTTTTCCCACAGCGAATGCAGCAGTAAATTCTTAAATCGACATTCGTTTATCCTTGCCGGCCGAAGCTTGGCGCAGGCGGGAGTGTTCGATATTCAAATCGATCTTATCTCCCACGGGTAAACTTTCTATACCAGTTTTCACCGGCTCCTTTCACTTCGAGAATATACATCCCGCAGGGAACCGTTTCCAATGAGACCCTCAATGGTTCCGTTGATCCGTATGCTATTTCCTCAACGTGAAAGATCCTGCCATCCATACTTACCACAGAGATCGTCAGAGGTTCTCCAGTCAACCGGTCGGGTAAATCAACAAAAATTTCGTTTTCAGCCGGGTTGGGATATATTTCAAATCCATCATCCTGGGTCCTTTCCGATATTTTTGTCGGATTCTTATTCTGAATAATGGTCACCACCTGTTCGGGATTTGCCGCACTGAATGCAAATACCGTTACGGTTCCTGTTCGCATTTTGCCGGTATTCAGTGTCAAATTCAATGAAATCGTTCCATTTTCAACCCCCCTGTGTGTCCCCTCTTTTATGGAGAACCACTCGCATTCAGTGATGCTGAACCATTCCATCGGCAGATGTTCCTTAATATTGCCATTTTTTACCGGGATATCAATCGTTCCTTGGCTCCACAGGGCATAAAGTGTATCGGGTACCTCCAGAAACGGAACATTCAGTTTATAATTGGCCGTGATCCAGGTATGGTTCCCTGCATCCACAGAGACTTCAGGATTGGAAGTTTCCTCATAACCGGTTGAGGTGGATTTTTTCCATTTATCAAATGTGTAAATTCCGTATTCCTGCGGTGCGGTAAATTTGACTGTTCCTGCGGTTCTGCTATAGCTCCTTGTGAAATTGCCCCAACCGTAAGTCCTGTTGTTAAGATCGGCTTTATTGCAATTAAATAATGGCATTAATTCATCCGAACAGCTTACCAGGACATTGGAAAATTTGGTTGTGGCCCGGTAGTCAATATTAATCAGCAGGGTCAGGCTGTCAATACTCACATTCATGTCGGCCTGTTCACCTGTATGCAGGTCGGTGATTATTTTTATTTCAGCCCAGGCGGCCGGCCGTGTAAAAATCATCAGGTCTTCATCTCCTGCTACATCCAGTATTTTCCGGATAAGGGATTCACTTGCAAGACTCCGTTCAACTGTGGACATGTGCCCGTCGTAGAAGAAATATTTTTCTGCCCATCCCAGCGGGCTCATACTGCTGGTATTGTAATAAACCGCCGCATCGTCATTATACTGGCTGAACATAAAATGTTCCCCGCTGCTGGGATGGATCAGGGCTGAATTGCCGGAGTGTGCCATCAGTATGGTCAGGGTTGCATCGCTGAGAATGGTATCCTGGCTTATTTTTAATTTGTTTTTAACAACCGAGATATCCGTTATGCGGCAGTCCACATATTGCCGTGGTATTTTACCGGAATTCCAGACATTGATCCTCAATTCCCCTTTGGCATTCAGTTCATCCAGCTGACCATCCGATAATGTATATGTGACCGGTTCATTGAATTCTGAATAGGTCCCATCGTTAAAAGCAGTATAAATCTCATCGGAGATGGTTCTGATCTGGTTCTCGAATATGGGCAGAAGTGCACTATACTGTTCGGGAGAAATTTCTGCATTGTATGTAGCGAGGGTATCAAAGCTTTCAAAAAGCGGCCTCAGATTAAGAGGTTCCGGGTAGGGTTCCAGGAACCTGTACTGGTATGCCATAGCCAGGTAGTAATGGTAGCGCACCATTCTTTCCCAGGCCGTTCGCTTCATTTCATTCAGATAGGTCATTGCTCTTGGGTCCAGTATATTGTCACTGCTTAACAGAATATCATCCATGGCATCGCATACCAGCAGCATTTTGGTCAGTTCCTGTGGAATATTATTCAGCTTTTGCTGGCTGAATGCCATGACCTGTGCCACTTCTCCCTTTTTCATAGTATAGGATTCGATAGAGTCCAACCATATATCGAAAATGGGGTATCCCTTTTTCAATCGTTCAAATTCTGCCTTGACCTTATCGTCGGGAATGGTTACCTTTTTAAGTGTTGAAGCGAATTTCTGCAGGTTTTCGGGTGACAGGTTATCGAGGACCTTTTTCGCATTGTGGGCCCCCTGTTTGGCGCCTGCCTCGATCAGTGAGGCCGGATTGATTCCTCCGGCAAGCCCGGAGGCATTATCCACCACGGTACTGAATTCATCCACCGCCAGTGTCAGGGTCTCATGCACAAGGTTCCAATTATCCATCGAAAGAGGGTCCTCATAATCAAACTGGGCCGCTGTTTGTATAGCTGAGCCTAGAATCTGCGTGGCCGGACCAGGAATGCAACTGCATACCTGTCCGACGATCATACCCACTCTTCGGAATATTCCCTCGAAACTGTTTGCCACATTATCCTCTGCCTCTTTTATCAACCAATCAATTTGCTGATTATAAAGCACCGTGAGTGAATCCTGCTTCGCACAGATATCCTTGAATTCCTTGAGGGCAGGAATATAATCCTGGTAGGCCTCTTCATATTCAACCTGAAGTATGGTGATCTGATCAATGGCTTTGTCTTTAATCAATTCAGCTGTTTCCTGCTTCTGCTGCAGGGTTTTGGCTTTATTAGACATCCAGTAATCCAGGTAAAGAACGCGAATAGCAAATTCGATCTCGTTCTGGTAATTCTGAAGATTGGCCTCAAAAGAGAGCAGTGGTGCCCATCCTTTCGGATTCCCGAAATAATCGAGATTCTCATCAAGCTGATGCTTTAACGCGCTGAAAGAGTAATAAAGCTGTTCCAGGTCAAGAGCTGCAACCGTATCGTTGTTCCACGATTCCGTTTTTTTATAGGATTTGATAAGGTTGATGTATTTCTCACAGGTAGTATTGACCATTTCAGGCTGACCGTAAATATAACTCTCCCTCGCATATTGCAGCATAAACCTGACGGCATGCGGATGGAGCCAGCTGTAACAGTTCGGTTCAAATACATAATGACCTTCAATACCTCTCGGACCAATAGGAGGCTGCTTCCAGTCGGTTGGTGTGCCGTAGCAACCGCCAGCCAGGTTAATTACCGGTTTCAGATTGATATTTGAATAAAAATTACCACCATTCCCTCCGCCTCCGGGCGCCGAGAAATTATCCGTTCCCGGGATCATCAGGGAGGGACTTCCCTGTCCCCCGTTGACAAAGAACCGGAGATGGTTTCCTGTACTTTCCAATCTCCGGCAATAGCAAAAGAATTCCGAAGCATCAAGACCGCTGAAACCTGCTAGAGTGGGGGTCCTCGGGGTAGAATTGATACAGGATATTCTGTTCCCCAAATCTTCAAATACCAGATCCTCACAAAAGATTCTCACCCGGGTCTGGGGAAAATGAACGGAATCGCGAATGATAACCTTTGTCGCATAAATATTTAACTCTTTCAGGTTTGAAATCCCCTGATAGGTAAAGGGAATATTGCCGTTTTCAAAAACAACCGTCTTGCCGATAATATCAATTCGCACCACGGTGTCTTCCCCATTAAAATTCATCGGTCCTTCCGGCGACCATATCTTGCTCACAAGGATGGTATCAATGTACTCCATATCCTTCATGTAAGTAATGATCTCCTGTTCGGCATAATTTTCCGGAAGAGGTGTGAAAAAAACCATCTGGGATAATGTGTCGTCTCCGTCAATCCCGATAAACTCAACCTCGAAATTGGACACGTCGGTAATCAGAGGCGTGTAGTTAAAAACGGCCTTTTGTTCCTCTGCTGACAGCAGAAGGGTGGTATCATACCGGTTCCAGACTTTATAGGAGTATTCGGCATCCGGGTGCCCGTCCCAGTAAAACCGGAAACGGCAATCGGCGTTATGATAAACAGTTTTTTCGGGAATCTCTCCGAGCCTGTAGGTAAAGAGTGTATCTTCAGGCAGCCAGAGCAGGTTGCCCAGTCCCGTCATCCCGTCACCGGCCGATACATAGGGCTGTCCGGTTATACAACTGATAACGGCAGAATCGGTAACGCCCCCGATACCAATTGTATGCGGAATCCAGGTCTGTCCGTTGAGCGCTGTAATTAAACCGCACCCTATTATACATAATATGGTTTTTATCTGTCTCATTTCAAGCATTTTTCAGGTTATTAATTCCTTCTTCCCTGTCCCTTAATACTTGATAATGAAATTCACATTGGCGTTTTTAGGGCGGGTTTCAGCAGAGGTCCGGGCTGAACGGGACAGGTCAAAATCCACTCGGTTATAATTGTCTGAAGATCCCGATCCAATACCGGTACCACCATAAACCCATGTTTGCTTGAAAGGTCCTGTTGAGTTACCGTGAATTGCGGCATAGGTATTAAAATCACCGACGGTTCCCGTTACATTTTGCATAGCATCATGCTGATAGGATCCCACAGTGTCGCCAACAGCCCCGCCTGTATACCTGGCTATTCTTGTAGTGCGGTTGGGATCGGTAAACGCGTCATCCGCAGTACCGTTTACCCCTCTGAGCGATACCCCCCTCAGGTCGGGTACCCTGAATGTTTCCGCTGCGGAACTGCCCCAGGAAGCTCCGATAACCTCATATAGTTCAGGGTAATCTGCAATTCCGTATTCCATACCATCACAGAGTAACCATCCCACCGGCACCTTTTCCGACGGCCCGCCGAAAGGTATGATGGCTCCTGCCGGAAATTCCACGTGCGCCGTAAGGGCCACCTTCGCCACTTCAGCAATGGGGACTCCTAAAACGGCCGATTCGCTCAATACCTTACCGCCGGCTTCAGTAACTTTTAAGACAGACTCATTAAGTGCTGTAGAGTCGCTGTTCAGAAAGAGTGAGGGGGAATAGGTCTGACCGCTTGCGCCCTGTCCCACCACAATGGTAAAGGCTCCGAATGCATTCGTAACCACAGAATGGGTTTCGGAATAGACAGAAACGTCATTCTGGATCAATTCAACAACCAGATTCACCGTTTCATTATCCCTTATTGTTCCGTCACTGTCACGCAGGACTGCCTGATAGGAGAAGCCTGTCTGGGCCATAAGGCAGGCAGAAACCAGCAAAAAGCTGATAACAAGTGTAATTAATTTTTTCATGGTTATTATTCTTTGGATTTAGGTTTACTGTATAATTCGATTCTTTGCCTGAACAGATTTTATGGTATTAAGTGCAATTATAATATTCCGTGTAAATAATATTTTAAGTGAACAGTATAAGATCCGCTTGTGAAAGGATTGAAAGGAATAATCTGCTCATGTTGGGGTGATGCCTGTAAATTCTTATGAATTGAAGAGTCTGTACATTTCCGTAAGCTTAACGGAACGGTTTAGAGGGCTTGGAATTATGTAAATTTACATCAAAATAGAATACGAATCAAGTATTTTACTGTTTGAAAAATATGTAATTTTTATTTTTGACCGGAACAGATGATTTTTTATCCGGAATATCCAAATCCATAGTGCAAAAGGATATAAGTTCAATCATCAAATTCAAGATTCAAGATAAACAGACATTACCAGATATTTCATTATAGAAAAAGGATATGGATTTTGAAATTGGGATTTGAGATTTGTTTGAAGTTTGAAATCTGTTAATTGGATTTTTTCTATCCAATTCGGAGAATAAGCAATTGAAAAATCAAATCTAACAGTGGATTTTCTGTTTCAGCATATCATTTCTGTGCCTTTATCCAACCGATGGCTGTTTCGAGCTGCCGGTCGATACCTTTTGCAGCATGCTCCCCGGTCTGCTCTACCCTGATGTCCGGAGGAACGCCGTTCCATTCAAAGAGTTCCCCGTCATATCTTTCGAAGTAACCTGTTCCAATATAAATGTATTTGCCGCCGGGAAGTTTAAAGGCCCCTTTTCTTTCCGGACGATCGTCGCTTGAAGCAGCACCTCCTCCACCGGTGGTATCTCCGATCGCCGTAACCTGCGGAAGTTGCTTCATAATCTCCGTGGTTAATTCCCCTGCGCTGAAGGTTGACCCATTAATAAGTATCACAACCGGTTCAGTGTACTGGTAGGGCCCGGAGGGCTGGAACGGTGGAATGTCAATGAATTCACCAAGGAAATAGAGTTTGGGCCGTTCAAGCGGTTCGGTCATAAACCGGGTCACCACCGCCTCGACATTCTGATAGGAGCCGCCACGTTTCTGCCGTATATCGATGATTAATCCATCCGTATCTTTCAGGTAATCCAGGATGCCGGCAAATTCATTGATCAGGTAATCCTCATGAAAACCCGAAATAAACAGGTACCCGATATTGCCGGGCAAAATGCCGTATTCAGCCACCCTGCTTTCGGTGACTATCAGCTCGGTATTAAAATAGGATCGTACCACAAAGGGATTATATCCGTGCCGGTCTTTAAAATGGCGATCCGGATAGAATGGATAAATTTTTCCGCCTCCATCCGTGCGATACCAGGTATGGCCATCTTTCAGTTCGGCAAGAAAATCATGAAATACCAGGTAAAACTCATCTCCCTGAGCCGCTTCAACCCTGGTCCGGTAAACCGCGTAGATGGAGTCCCAGTCAATTCCCTTGAACTCAAGAAAAGGATATACATCATTGATCCTGTTCCAGGCTGCCTCAAAATCCTCCAGGTGACTGTCCTGCCCGGCCGGTTTTACAACCAGGGATTCACAACCGGTCAGCATGAATAAAATCAGGATGATCCCTGTACCAAACATAACCGGAAACCGGGAACTCTTACCCTCCGAAGCCTTGTCGAAGGAGGGCTGAACCTTGAACCTTAAACCTTTTACCCTCCACCCGTGTATGCTGTAGTCCCGAGTAACCGGGGTGAAGGCATAAGCCCCCGGCGAAGGAGGGCTGAAACAGGCACTTTTTCTGAACCGGTATCTTAATATTGAAAGGACAAACTTACTCATTCATATCTCTTAAAACTCAACTATTAAAATCGGATGGTTAACCCGACTACCCCGCTGTTCCCTGCAGAGATGATATGTTCCCAACCAGCTACCCGGGTCAGATCAGACCGGTATGTTACGTTCACAGTTAACCATCTGAACGCGTTGTAAGCAATGCCCAGTGTGAACGACCCGTTCTGACCGGAAAGGGGTGAAAGGATTTTTGCACCGGGCTGATCATCCTCTTCCCTGTCAACGGTTCTTAATCCCAAAGAAACCATCGTAAACTGAAGTGATGATTTTAAAAATAGTCTTTTTGAAATGTGATACAGTGCATCTCCCCTGAATCCTAACGAGACCATGGTTACATAAGAGTTCGTGTAATCAAATCCTGAAACCGCTATATCCGGATTATTCACATAATAGGCAATGTCTGTTGTAGGGCCCAGCCAGAAACCCAACCTTTTGCCGGTAACTTTGAAAGGTTTCAGGGGATATAAAAATCCCTGGCTGAACCTGAACTGAATAATGCGGGTGGTAACATTGTTATTTATGATCTCCTCCGACTGACGGAAGGAAAAATTAAGGTTATACACATTTCTTTCATGGCAATGCGACCAGCCAATGCAATAGAAGGGCATAATCCCGCTGTATTTTTCTGGTGAAATGTAGCGATCTTTCACAGCATATGAACCCAATCCAGCCTGAAGAGTAAGACCTGCCGGATAGGAGAAGGATTCGTTATCCGGAACCTGGGATCGCAGTTCGGCAATAAAATAAAACAGGATAAACAAGGCAATAATGTATTTAAACTGTATGTTTGCTTCTAATTTTTGAATTCCAATCATATTATGAATTCTTTACTTTAAACTTTACACTTTTTACTTTCAACTTTTTACTTTTTTCTTACACCCTTATCCCCATCACGGTAATGTCATCCACCTGGTCATACCCCTTCATCCATTCATCGAGGGTGGACTCAAGCCTGTCTTTCTGTTCATCCATCGAAAGGTGCCATATCTTCATAAGGGTCTTTTTGAAATTATTTTTCAGAAATTTCTTACCCTGCTCTCCGCCAACCTGATCGACAAATCCGTCGGAAAACATGTACAATGCATCTCCTTTGTCCAGTTTGATGTTCCAGGTTTTAAAATCACTTTCAACCTCATGGATGGAGATGGGTTGCATATCGCCTTTTATTTCATACAACAGGCAGTCGTCGTCGGAGAGCGAGACGAACTTTTCAATTTCTTGTGGGTTTGATTGCGATAGGTTACGTATGATATAAATTGAATTGAAGGCCCCGGCAAATTGCAGTTCCCTTTTTTCAATATTCAGGATGACCAGGGCCATATCCATCCCATCAGACTGTTCATGAAGCTTCCCTTCCTGAGCAAGTGTTTCTTTTACCTTTTTCCGGAGGCGATCCAGAATCTCCCCCGGACTGTCAAGCCGGCTGCCAACAACCTCTTCATTAAGCAGGGATATTCCCATCATGCTCATAAATGCTCCTGGAACGCCATGCCCCGTGCAGTCAGCCACGGCGACGATAAGTAAGTCCTTTATCTCCTTAATCCAGAAAAAATCGCCACTTACAATATCCCTGGGCCTGAACAACACAAAATATTCAGGCATAATATTATCCATGAAATTCCTGTCGGGAAGCGCCGCAGACTGGATTTTTCGTGCGTAATTGATACTGTCGGTAATTTCCTGCTTCTGGGATAAAACCAGGTCCCGCTGTATTTTCAGTTCATCCCGCTGTGCCTCGATCTCATCCCTTTGGGATTCCACCTTTTCTTTCTGTTTCCTTATTGTATGTGTGGCCTTTTCAACTTCCGTTTCCAGCTCCTGCTGACGGCGCAGCAGCCTGATAGTTCTCCAGCGTACGTAACCAAAGACCAGTAACAGGGCTATGAGTAAATAACCGATCCGTGCGGCCAGGGTATGGTACCACGGTGGCATTACCCCGAATGGATATTCAAACGGTTCGCTCCACCGCTGTGACTCGCCAATGGCTCTTACCTTAAATGTATGAGATCCGTAGGGCAGGTTCCGGTAATCAGCCTTGGCCTCAGGGGATGGGGTACTCCAGCTGTCATCCACGCCGTCGATTTTGTAGCTGTATAGGATCTTATGCGGTGCCGACCAGTCAATGGCCGAGAAATAGAAGGTCAGGTGCTTGAATTTATAGGGTAACTGAAGATGCTCCGGGTAATTGTTGAAGCCCGCCACGCCATCAAACTTCATCTTTCTGCCGATGCTGTCCGGGAGATGCCGAAAGTCCATGAAATTGCCGTTTATTTCAATCCGGTCGAGCCGGACCCTCGGGGTATCCACCGGGATTTCAAAAGAGTTCAGGTCCAGATAAGTGACATTTGTTGCACTCCCCATCCACAGCCGGTTTTGGGAATCAATGATACTGCTGTGATAGAAAACGGTCCCTTTCAGGCCATCCGGTTTTTTATAGGAGAGTATCAAAGGTTTCGGGATTGAAGAATCGCCTTCAGAAAGATTATCATCATTACGGCCGAAAACAAGACAGCTTAATCCGTTCTTGGTACACGCCCAGATATTTGCATTATTATCTTCAACAATGGCTGCAATCGTATTATCTGATAATCCGTGCTTTTCGGTATATGTGGTTAACGATGTCCCGTCAAAAACAGTAAGCCCTGAAGATGTGCCAAACCACAAATTCCCCCTGCTGTCCTCAACCAATGCCTGTATGGTGTTATCGGGTAATCCCTCCCTGGTCGTAAAATGGGTAAATGTCTTACCGTTATATTTGATTGCCCCTTTCCCCGTACCAAACCAGAGGTTATTATGGCTGGTTTCTAACATAGAAATTATGTAATTACTGGCTAATCCCTGGTTCTCTGTAAAATGGATAAGCTTATTCTTGTTCAGGTCAAACATATTAATACCTCCCCTGTAGGTACCAAGCCACATGTTGCCTGAACGATCTTCAAGAATGCAATTTATCGCATTATCGCTAAAGGCTTGAAATAAAGCATTCATCCATGAAAAACAGCTTCCATCATATATGCTTAATCCGTTCCAGCGCGTTCCGAACCAAAGGTTACCCTTGCTGTCTTTGAAAGCTGAAAGAACATAGTTATCGCTAATTCCCTTATATATTTCGTTTTCCTGATCCTGATAAGATGTATATATATAATAATTTTCTCCGTCATTTTTATTTACTCCTTTTCCTCGTGTACCTATCCAGATATTCTTTTCGTTGTCTTCGACAAAGGAAAAGGCAACATTGTGACTTAATCCTTCTGCCTCAGTAAGATGGGTGAATTGTTTTTTATAAAAGACATTGAGTCCCCCGCCATTGGTCCCAATCCAGTAATTCCCGTAACTGTCTTCCAGAATAGTAGTTACATAGCTGCTGCTCAATCCTTCTTTCTCTGAATAATATGTGAATACCTCTCCATTAAGTTTCGTGAGCCCTCCTCCTAAGGTGCAGATCCAAACATTCCCCTGATTATCCTTAAATAGAAATGTTGCATGACTGCTGCTCAATCCTTCCTCTTTAGAAAGATATTTAATTGATCCATTGTTATATATATTTACTCCCTCAGGGCTGGCAAACCACTTGTTACCTTTGTCATCTACAACTAAGGATAAATAATAATCGGTGTGCAAACCATCCTGTTTTGTCAGATGCACAAAATATTTTCCATTAAACCTGTTTACCCCTCCACCCCAGGTTGCTATCCAGATGGTGCCCTGACTATCCTCCATAAGACCATAGACTGTGTCGCAACTCAGTCCCTCGTATTTTGTAAAGTGCGTGATCATATTTCCATTTAACTGGCTTATCCCTCCGCCTTCCGTTGCAATCCAGACATTCTCAAAGCGATCTTGCATCAAACACGTTATTTTATTTTTTGGCAAACCTTCTTTTTCAGTTAACCGGGTAAAGGATCTGCCATCGTACCTGTTTAGTCCGTTGTTTGTCCCGATCCAGATGTTCCCATCGCTATCCTCAAGAATTGCATTTATATAATCGCTGCTCAATCCTTCTTTTTGAGTTATATTAGTAATCATTAATCCGTTATATATACTGATTCCGCCACCTTCCGTTCCGATCCAGATGTTGCCCCGCCGATCTTCGACCAGGCATGTGATTAGAGATGAATTTAATCCCTGGTCCACATCCAGGTAACGGATATTTTTAGTGGCATCTTCCCTCATCCGGGGCGAGAGCGCTGTTACCGGTTCCGGCTGAAGGAATGGAACCTGTACCCCTTTTATGGGAACAGGCACGCCTGTTTGAAGGGTATCCCCGATGGAGTTCACAAAGGTCCCGGGAACTTCCGGATTGTAGTTCTGTTGAATAAGCAGATCCTCATCGATCCTTGTTTTCGTAAGTTTACCGGTCAACCGGCATTCATTTTTATAGGCTTTATTCACAATTACATCACCCTCCGGCACCAGGTATGGTGGAAATATGATACCTGAAAGGGTTTTTGCAGGTTCTCCCTTTACTTCCAGTGCCACGCCCGATTGCAGGATCTCCCCGTTGGACAGGATTATGGGTTGAACTGAATCGCCGGTAAACGGGTTTATTCTGTAACCCTCAACGCTATCGAGATTCGCCTTGACCGGGTCGGGATACAGGGGCCCCATCCGGTCCGGTTCATCTGCAGAGGGCCTGGAGCATGCCGAAAGGAAAAAGACAACAGGTATATATTTAAGCAACCCGTTCAAAGTTCAGTTATTTATATTGAATGATCCGGCTAATGATAACCCGTACCAATCCTCACCAGGAATCACTTATCCAGCTGTCTCAGCAGTTCCTTCACTGCTGCTTCAATCTGTTGATCGCGCCCGCCTGACATTATACCCGGTTCATTTCTGACTTTAATATCGGGCTCCATCTGGTTATTTTCTGCAAATTCCCCGTCCATGCCACGCCAGCCCCCCATAGGGATGCCAAATACCAGGGTAGGATCGATCTGTGTTTCCCACCATACGAAGGTCCCTGTTCCGGGAACCGGCATGCCCAGGGTTTTTCCTCCATTCTTGGCTTTATAGGCCAACGGAAAAATATGGGCATCGGAATAATTACTCTCTCCCATAATCACGATGGAAGGTTTGATCCATTTATTCCCCGGTTCCGAACCGATGTACTGTCCATGGGGTATGATATCAAAATATTTCTCCCCCGTGAAAAAATCGGAGAGCTGTTCATGGATGTTGCCACCCCCGTTAAAGCGGGTATCCACAATGATTGCCTCTGCACCCAAGTATCTTCCCAGCGATTCTTCAAATGCCACCCGCATGCTGGCATCGTTCATCGACCGGACATGCACATATCCCAGTCTTCCGCCGGATAACTTTTCGACCTCCTTCCGCCTGTTCCTGACCCATCTTTCATAAAGTAACTGATTTTCTTCTCCTCCTGAGACAGGCTTTACCGTTTCATCCCATCGTTTACCCGTTTCCGGATCCAGTATCGATAACAGGGTGAGCCTGTCATTCTTCCTGTTAAGCAGGCTGTAATAATCCTTTGCAGGATCAATGATCTCTCCATCGATCTTTTCGATTATGTGACCCGCTTTAACCTTTGAATCTGCTTTATCAAGCGGTCCACCGATAATCACCTCTGCTATCTTCAAACCATTTCCTGTATATGAAAAATCGTATAACACTCCGAGGGAAGCTGTCTGATCCGAATTGGGGGGAGTGAACCGGTACCGGCAGCCCGTATGGGAAGCGTTCAGCTCACCCAGCATTTCACTGAGCATCTCGGCAAAATCGTAATTATTGTTGATGTGGGGAAGAAACTTTTCGTATTCCTTATAATACATCTCCCAATCCACGCCATGCAGATCGGGGACATAGAACTTTCTCTTCACCTGGCGCCATGCATGATCGAAGATATAGGCCCGCTCCTCTGCCGCTTTGAGCACCATTTCCCCTTTTATGGCCACATCCTCTACTTTCCCGCTTTCAGCATCAACCTTTTTGACTTTGCCTCCTGCCAGCACGAAGATAAATTTCCCGTCCTTCGAAAGCTCCATTGAAGCGCCTCTTTCAGAACCTATTTTCGCGAATTCTTTTGTTTTTTTTGTACGCAATTCCGTCTCCCAGATATCAAATGTCTTTTCAAACCGCGTCATGTAATAGAGTTTTTCCCCATCCTTTGAAAGAATGGCATCACTGATGGGTGCGGTATGAATGGTCAGTCTTTTCCTGCGCTCTGCCAGGTTGTCCCAGTCTATGTCAACCGGATCGGGCAGTTTGATTGTATCTCCTTTATCCCCTTCGCCCTTTGTTCTCTTTTCCTTCTTCTCTTTTTTACCGCTCCCGTTTTCATCCTTTTCCCCGTTATCTTCTTTCTCCTTCTTTTCTTTCTCTTTTAAAAGATCAAATTCCTCTTTGGAGAGATTGGACCGGTCAAATGCCTCCCGGGTAAAATACATGGCATACACATCAATTTCCCTTAACTGACCTCCCTCAGCCCTGTTTGACTCGCGGTTTGATCCCCAGATCATCATCTTTCCGTCCATCATCCACTTTGGACTGCGGTCCTCATACCCGCTCAGGGTGAGATTGTGGATCGTGCTGTCACCACCGGAAGAGACGATTCCCACCTCGCCGGACATGACGTTCTCCGGTTGTCCGAAAACCACCAGGAACCATTTCCCGTCCGGTGACCACTGATAATATTGGTCCCCGTCGGCATATGAGTAATTTTTGTCAGCCGGCATAATCGTCCTGGTTTTTTTACTCTCCAGGTTAACCACCTTAAGGATGACCCTGTTTTCAAGATAGGCCACCTCCTTTCCGTCGGGGGAGAACAGCGGTTGGAATTCCTCTGCCTCTGTGGCTATGACGGTATCTGTTTTCAAAATAGTACTCATAAAGAAATAGGATTCTTCCTCCCGGATAATTGAACTGGTATAGATGTTCCAGCTATTTCCTTCCTCTACCGCATATACAAGTGACCTGCCATCCGGACTGAAACTTACCGAGCGCTCCTGCCACGGTGTGCTGGTAATCCTTTTCGTGATACCTCCTTCCATACTGCACACAAACACCTCTCCCCTGAAAACAAAGGCAAATTCCTTCCCTCCCGGAGCTAGAGCAGCCTCTGTTATTGCACTTCCGACAGACACAATTTTATCCAGATTTTCCAGTCCGTCCAAAGCTATAAATACCTCAAGTCTGGATGGAGCCGAACCTTCAACCATAGTATAGATTTCACCGTCATAGCTAAAGCACAACCTGTTATCGTTTGATACAGAAAGGAACCTTACGGGATGGGTATCAAATTCTGTAATCGCAATTGAATTACCGGGATCACTCAGAGAGCTCTTATAAATATTAAAGGAACCGTTACGTTCGCTCAGGTAATAGAAATGATCATCGTCTGATGAAAACTGCGGGTCGCGATCTTCTCCCTCAAATTCAGACAGCATGTGATACGCACCGGTATTGAGGTCGTAGCTCCATATGTCGCGTGTAACCGCAGAAACGTGGTGTTTTCTCCAGTTATCCTCATACCCCTTAATGTCGTGATATACAAGGATCGTCCCGGTACTGTTGACACTAACATCTAAAGCCGGCGTGGAAAGAACCTGCAACACCCGGCCCCCCGTCACCGGCACGCTGTATAACTCGCTCATCATTCCAGTGGGGTACTGCACATTGGTAACCGCATCCTGACGACTGGCTGAAAACAGCACCAAACGGTTATCAGCCAAAAAGGTCTCCGGTACCTCATTGGAAGAATGGAAGGTCAGCCGTTTTGCTTCTCCTCCCGTTGCCGGCATCACATAAACATCAAAATTACCATACCGATCCGATGCAAAAGCAATCTGTTTCCCGTCATGACTCCACACCGGGGAATACTCATAACTTTCGCTGATTGTTAAAGGAATGGCCTGACCTCCGTTAACCGGCACTTTATAAATGTCTCCTTTATAATTAAAAAGAATGGTATTGCCATCCGGGGAGATTGAAGGATATCTGAGCCAGAGGATGCTGTCGCTGCTAAATCCGTTCAAGGATAAAAAGAATACCGCTCCAGATAGCAATATTCGATTTAATGCAAAGGTTCTTTTCATGATTAATTCCAGTTTGTTGGACGATTATTTCTTGTTTACTCATTACTTCCCAGGATGATTTCCGCGCGTTCAATATCCTTTTCAAATACTTTCAATTGAACACCACCGATGGTGTGATCAAAAATCGGATTGATGCCGAGTATGTTTTCATTGGTAAGCATACAGGGTATCCCGTAGGCATCTAATTTAGACTTCACAATTT
Source organism: Bacteroidales bacterium (assembly GCA_016936975.1). Classification (GTDB taxonomy): domain Bacteria; phylum Bacteroidota; class Bacteroidia; order Bacteroidales; genus JAFGWU01. Next base: position 54,322 of record JAFGWU010000045.1, read on the forward strand.
TTGCCTCTGTTGAGTTACTGAAAGTACGCAGGGTTACTATCTTTTCTTTCACGTATCTTATGTTTAAGATAATCTTAAATGCAGATTATCAAATCCTTATATTTATGCTCCATCATAAGCACTTTATACGTACTAAAAAACGAAAGGAATAAACCGTTTACTCTTTTTCATATAGTCTCCGTAGGACTCCCCAAAATATGCCAATGTTTCTTTTTCATCAAAAACAGATGTCAGATAAAGAAATAGTGTCGATAATTCTGCGAATATCAGCAACTGCCATGTTGTATGTTTAAGGTATATTCCCCATGTCAGGAACAGCAAGGAGGAATACAGGGGGTGCCTGATATAGCGGAAGATACCTGAATCAACCAGTTCAGTAGTTTTTTCAAACCGGTAAAGCTCTTTATCACCTCTGGGTCGGCTTGATTTTCCGGTTTTTTTCATCATTACCACCCCTGCAATGACCAGGTATAATGAAATGACCAGGAACAACCAGGAAAGAATTTGTAACATACTGAAGGGTTCCCTGAACCAGTATCTATAATTATTAGACAGAATCCAGATGATACATTCCAAGCTCAGAAGCCTGAAAAATCCATGACTTTTCAGGTTAAACATGGTGCGCCACGAAATAAGGATAACAGGAATGCTCAGACCAAGGAATATGATCCATCTCTCAATCATTTGTCTTAATTTAAATTATCCATAAACTGTGAAGAGGAATCGTCCTGGTCATATTTAATTAAGATGTGAGTGCAGAGGTCCATACTGCCTGTATATTTCTATCTTAAAAGCCTGGCAATTTCTTTTCTTGCCATTGGTGCAATGCTTACCTCGAATTTAAGCGGCCAGGGATTTTTTGATATTTTCTTCATCAGGATTTTGGGGTGAGGTAGACAGATAATGTTAAAGGCTTTCCAGGAAATTTCTTTCTTAAACATTTCACCTATCATCATATCGCGGGCTTCCTTTTCGGATACGTCGAGAATGGTTTTAATCACCTCTGAACCTAAAAGGATAATCACTTTCGGATTTGCCAGGTCGATCTCCTCCCTGAGCCAGTCCAGGCTTTTTTTTCCATATTCCATAAACAATGAGCGGTTTTCCTCTATGTTCTCCTTGCCGAGTTTCTTATATTTTTTTACCTGCTCCTCTTTGAAAAGAGCAATTTTTACCAGGTCGGTAATCCAGCACTCTCCCCGTTCCACACCGATCGGTTCAAGAATTACTTCGTTCAGCTCCTGTCCCGACGGATTACTTCTTACCCGGCATCCGTCAAAGTAAACCTCGTCAGAAAATGGAGCATCGCTGTCGTACAGGGGGAGATCCCTTATGCCGTCGACCGTATACAGCCGTGCTGATGGATATGCCCCGACAATCATTACCCGGCCGACGACGGTCTCCACCGGTACAACCGGATTTACCGGGTTCCCGTATAGGTAGGTGTATTGCCCAGGATACCCGATACTGCTTTTATATTCTCGGTAACACTTTTTTTGATATTCCGATATCGTCATAATTTTATATGTCTGATTATTTAAATTATTAAATTACAAAAATCCCTGCGATCTGATAAAGAAACACCGGATATTTTTATATAACGCAGCTAATTGCCGGAAGCATATTTTTCCCCTCTTTTTTTATTTCCGATGACAATGATCGAAATCAGAAGGAATCCCGAGATAGTTATCATCGAACTTCCGATCCCGGCATGATCGGCAATCAAACCAAAAACCGGTGCCAGCACAGCTGTAAGTAGCGTACTCAACAGCGATTGTGCTGAAAGGACCGAGGTAAGAATAGTATTGGGGACCTCTGCCGCAGCATAGCCTGTTAAAATAGGTTTCCTGACATTCTCAACCACATAGATACCGGCAAAAGCAATCAGAGAAAAGATCCATAATTCTCCAATATAAAATGCACCGCACAGGATACCCGTCAGGAATCCTGCAATCAGTGTCAGATAGGCAATTTTTCGCCTGTTCAACTCGGCAATCCTGGCCGAATTTCTGGATGAAATCGATGTAAGCAGATAAATCAGGAAATACAACAGACCAATCACCACTCCGTTTTTCTTTTCTTCCTCCATAGTTATCATGACCGGTAATATGAAGGCAACCTGCACCATCAGCGGCTGAATATAATCTTTGACCGCTTTCAGGTACGCAGAGAAAACAGCTGAAGAGTTAATAATTTTCAGGACTTCCGGTTTCCTGACAACCATCATGAATGATTTCAGCGTAAAACCCAGACCTTTTTGCTCCGTTAAACGGACCTGTTTTCGTTCCCTGTCGAGTTCCTGCGGATAAGAAAGAATCAGAATAAAGTTAAGCAGGTAAGGCACCACCGAAAACAAAAATATTGAGTCATAGGAACCGCTGTAGAAAACAATAAACCCTGCAATCATAGCAGATAGTGCAGACCCGAACTGCGACCATGCACGGGTATGCCCGTAATAATTCATCATGCGGTCCTGCCAGTTCCTGTTTTTCAGGTAATCCATTATCATGCCTTTATGGGTTCCCGACCGGAAAGCTTCTGCAATTCCAAAAAGAATGAATGCGATCATAAACAGCCAGAAATCCGCAAAGAGGTAAAACACAATAAAGGAGAGGATGTAGAGAATAAAAGACCCAGCCAGCGAAAGCTTCCTGCCGAATGTATCGGCAAAGATCCCCGAAGGAACTTCAAAAACGTTGATGCAGATTTCCCGGACGGCATAAAGGATGCCGACCTGTGTAAATGAAAGGCCCTTTTCAACAAGGTAAAGGATCAGAAAGGCATCAAAAAAACGCAGGTTCTTTAAAAAACCGTAGAAACTGAATTTGAAATACTGCAGGTTCCTGACAATTTTTTTTGTGTTCACTGACATCCCTGTTCTGCTCGGCTGAATGTAACTTTTTGTGTGATTTTTTCCGGTTATGCTCAGGATTCTTCCCGATCTTCTGCTTTATGCTGATTGATATGCCGGATTTTTTCCAGTTTCCTATTCCATCTGTTTCGTGCATATTCCTGCATATCTGTTATGGTATCCTTCTCGTCCATAATTTCGAATCCCAACAGGGTTTCAATAATGTCCTCCATGGTCACAATCCCTTCCATCCCTCCATACTCATCCACGATAACCGCAATGTGTTCCTTTCTTTCCAGAAGTCTCTCCCACAGATCATAAACAGTCAGATTCTCCGGGTAGATCAGAATATCTCTTCTGATATCCTTCAGTTTTAAGGAATCCTTGTTTTCTGCCAGTTTCTCGAAAATATCCTGGACCATGATATAACCGGTAATATTTTCATAGTTTTCCGCATATACGGGAATGCGTGAAAAATGGAGTGATTGCCTGTTCCCGGGGAAATCCTGAATGGCCATATTCTCATCGGCCAGGACAAGCACCACCCTTGGAGTCATTATTTCCGACACCCTGGTGTTTTTTAACCGGATGATATTCTGAATTATTTTATTCTCCTTTTCTCCAAAGATTCCCTCTTTTTCGCCGATATTGGCAAGGGCCGCCATCTCTTCCCGGCTGGTGGTTAAATCTGCCTGTTTTTTTGAAAAGAGCTTTGAAAAGAGAGAGGAAATTATAACCAGGGGATAGGTAATGATAATGGTTACCTGCACAGCGTGTCCTACAAAATTATTCAGATTTCGCCAGTAGCTTGCCCCTATAGTTTTTGGAATGATTTCAGAAAAAATAAGTATCAGGATGGTCAGGATTGCAGAGATAAGGCCAAAATAAGCATCCCCGAATACATATATGGCCTGGGCTCCCACACCGGCTGCACCAACTGTATGGGCAATGGTATTCAGGGATAAGATAGCCGACAATGGTCTGTCGATTTTCTGTTTCAGTTTAATCATAATCCCTGCAATCCGGCTCCCCTGTTTCTTTTTCACAATGAGGTAGGATAACGGCGTGGTAAGCAGCACCGCTTCCATGATTGAGCAGAGAAATGAAACAAAAAGTGCCAGAAACAGGTAAAAAAACAGGAGTATCATGCTTCAAATATACTGAATTTAACACTTATTGTCGCTTAGGGTGGTTTTTCCGGATTACATCAGGGAATGATATAAATTACAGGAGGAACCTGTTATCTTTGCTTCTGGAATCTGCCCGTTTTTTAACCGGGGATTCCCAGGCCGACTTTTTGTTTGTGAAACCGTTTAATTCATCCGGCAAAGATTGAAATCAATGGGTCGTTTGATAAACATATCCTTTCTGCGTACGCTATTATTTCTGGCTATTTCTGGTTTCTGCCAGGCTGTTACCGGGCAGGTTCTTATCAATGAATTCTCAGCCTCCAATTCCACCATTATTGAAGACCCGGATTACAACGATTTTGCCGACTGGATCGAGCTATATAATACCGGAACGGAAGCGGTTAATCTGAAAGGCTGGCATATTACCGACAACTTTGATCTCCCCGGTAAGTGGCAGATCACGCAAGAAGCATTCATTCATGCAGGTGGTTATCTGCTGATCTGGACGGATGACCGGGACAGCGGCCTGCACGCGAGCTTTAAACTGTCGGCTCTCGGTGAGCAGATAGCAGTTTACTCACCCGACCTGGTGTTAGTGGATTCCATCTCATTTGGGGAACAGCGTACCGACATCTCCTGCGGAAGGATGTCCGACGGTGATGCGGTATGGGGTTATTTTGCCGAACCCACACCGGGAGCATCCAACAACACCCAATCCTACCAGGATTTTACGAGCAGTCTTCCTGAATTCTCAGTCAGGGGAGGGATGTACACGGTCCCGTTCTTTGTTGCACTGCACACCGATTTCGGCGGTGAGATCCGTTTCACCACCGACGGTTCTGATCCCGCGGTCGATGATCCGCTTTATGCATCACCCATCCCGATAAATTCCACGACCATTCTGAGAGCAAGAATTTTTCAGGCCGGATTGATCCCCGGTCCGGTAGTCACTCACTCTTATTTTATCCATGAAAATTCAGAAGGAGGCGAACTGCCTGTGGTCTCTATCGCCACAGATCCGGCCAACCTGTGGGATCCTGAGACAGGTATTTATGTCCAGAATTTTAAGCCGCTGTGGGAAGTACCAATCAATATTGAGCTTTTTGAAAATGACGGAGGTGATCGCGCCGCATTTAACGAAACAGCCGGGGCGCAGATCAACGGTCTCTACTCCTGGCAGCTTCCACAGAAAATGCTGGGTATTTATTTCAAGAAACAATACGGCCCTGCAAACCTGGATTACCCGATGATTCGCCAGCGAAAACGTTCGAGCTATAAAAACTTCGCCCTGAGGGCCTCGGGAAGTGACTGGAGCTATACGCTCTTCAGAGATATGCTCGGCCAGCATGCAACCCTCCTTAACATGAATATCGATATCATGGGGTTTCGTCCATCAGTTGCTTATTTCAACGGTGAATATATGGGAATCCATAACATCCGGGAAAAGGTGGATGACGATTATATCGAGAAAAGCTATAACATGGAACCGGGCAGTTTTGACCTTGTAGAAAATGAGGATTACCCGGAGGCGGGAGACCTGGCGGCATACAATGCCCTGCTTGCCCTGCTTGAAAAGGATTTGTCGATAGAGGAAAACTTTAGCGAGGTCGCCGGTATCGTGGATCTTGAAAATTTTACCGACCTCATCATCACTGAGCTGGCTACGGGAAACACATCTATAAGTCACAATGTAATGGCCTGGAAACCTAAAGGATATGGTAAATGGCGATGGATCCTTATGGATCTCGACCGGGGCTTTTTCAACCCTAACTCGAATCTTACAGAATTTTACCTCGACCAGGAGGAACTTCCTTTTACAGAACTGATGCAAAACCAGTCTTACAGGAACTCCATGGCAAAAAAGCTGACGGCACACCTCTTTTCCACCTTCCATCCTGAAAGAATGAAACAATTGATCTACGAACACATGCAGGATATAGACCAGGAGGTCCCCAGGCACATTACGCGTTGGCAGGGAACAACTTCTTCGTATGGCGATGCCATTCCATCCGTTGAATACTGGGAAAATGAAGTAGGCAACCTTAAAACCTTTGTCCGGGAACGGCCAGTGGCTGTTTTGACGGATTTTGCAGAACTGTATGACCTTGAAGGGGTGGCAAACCTTTCTTTACTATCATTTCCTGAAGATGCCGGATTCTTTACGATTGAAAATATGACCATTCCCGCCTCTCCCCTGACGGGTCCCTGTTTAAAGGGCATCAGTTTGATCCTTGAAGCGGTAAGCAGGCCGGGTTATACATTCAGCGGATGGGCAACCGCAATAAAAGAGACCCTGGTTCCCTCCGGGGCCCTCTGGAAGTACCTGGATGCAGGAATTGATCCGGGCCCCGGCTGGATGGCTCTGTCTTTCAATGACAATGCCTGGCAATCCGGAAATACCGAGATGGGTTACGGTGACGGGGATGAAAACACTGTGGTCAGTTACGGCGGGGTCAGTTCGGATAAATACATTACCACTTATTTCAGAACTACCTTCACGGTTTCCCTGGAACAGTTGATCACTCCCCTGCTGGTTATTAACCTGCTTAAAGACGACGGAGCCATTGTTTATCTGAACGGTACGGAAGTGATAAGAGCAAACATGGATTATGGAAACACAGGTTATCTGACCACTGCAGCCTCATCGGTAAACGGTGACCTGGAGTCTGCGTTTACGCCCTACCAGATATCGGGTAACTTCCTCCGGGAAGGTGAAAATATCCTGGCTGTGGAGGTGCACCAGCGCTCCGGGAACAGCAGTGACCTGAGTTTCGACCTGGAGTTTTACGGATTGTCCCCTGATCTCACTTCATTTGTTTCCCTTCAGTCAACCCTCCCGGTCAACCTGACCGGTGACCTAGCATTTACTGCCGTTTACAGCAAAACAAACTATTGTGTGATTCCCACAGAAATCCACGAAGACCTTACTCTCGGAATTGACTGTTCCCCCTACCTTGCACAGGGTGACATTACAATTGAGGAACAGGCTACCCTGACCATTGAACCGGGCGTTGAGGTATGGATGCCGGAAGGAGCAACCCTTTATGTCAATGGCATATTAAATACTGCCGGGACAGCAGAGTCGGGTATAACCTTTAAACTGAACCCGGATTTCATTCCAGGGAAATGGGGTATTATCTCCTTCAGGAATACCCCGATGGCATCGAGCCTCTCCTATGTTACCATTGAAGATGCTTCGATGGGATTCGATCCGGTTACTGAAACCGGGGCCATATCCGCCTTTAATGCCAATCTCATCCTCGATCACCTGACCCTGAAAGATAATTACGGGAATCCTGTTATGGCGCGTTATTCGAATATCAGATTGACAAACAGCTTCCTCCATTCCGGTATCACCGGGGACCTGATAAATGTCAAATATGGAGAAGCCTATATTGAAAATTGCCGGTTTGTGGGAAATGATCAACCGGATACCGATGCAATCGACTATGATGAAACCCGGAACGGAATCATCCGTAATTGTCATATCTCGGATTTACTGGGATTTAACAGCGATGCCATTGATATCGGTGAAGAGGCAGAAAATGTTCTTATCGACAGCATTTTTGTTTATAACGTTACCGATAAGGGTGTTTCTGTGGGGCAAAAAAGCTCTGCTTCGGTGCGTAACAGTATTTTTGTCTTTGGGAATATGGGTATCGGGGTAAAAGATTCTGCCCATGCAACCGTTAACCGCTGCGTTTTCTACGGTACGGTCAATCCGGTTAAATGTTTCGAGAAAAACCTTGGCCTTGCCGGAGGAAATGTCCGGGTATTCAACAGCATTCTTTCAAATTCCCCCGACGGACCATTTTACGCAGACTCAAAATCGTCAATCGATTTCTATTACAGCATGGCCGATGAACAGGGATGGAGCGACCATCCTTCGAACCTGACCGGGAATCCGCTCTTTGCAAATCCCACCTTTTCCGATTTTGATCTGCTGCCCGGCTCGCCTGCAATAGAGGCGGGATTGGACAATGGAACACCGGTAAACATGGGCACTTCCCTCCCCCCGGATAATTTTATCCCCCCCGTAATGATTTATCAGATCTTTATTAATGGCGGAGCACCCGATCTTCCGGAATTTCTCACCCTCTATAATCCTTCCCCAAAACTGGCCGACCTGTCGGGATGGATATTCACAAAAGGAATTACATTTACTTTCCCCGAGGAGACCTACCTGAATCCCGGTGATATCCTTTATCTGACGAACGATGCACAGGCCGCAATGTGGCAGAATAAAAACAAACAGGTCTTGCAATGGCAGTCTGGCCGGCTGGCCGATGAGGGAGAGACTCTGCAAGTCTCTGACCGGTATGGCATTGTTAAAGATTATTTAAAGTATGAGAATAATGGTTTCTGGCCTGAAGAAATATTCAGCGATAATCTCATGCTACAATTAAAAGACATTGAACTGGACAACCATTTCCCGGAAAGCTGGGAAGTAAAATCCGTCGATCCTGTCATCAATGCCATACATTCTCCGGCAAATGAGACTTTTTCTATCTATCCGAATCCTGCCTTAAACTGGATCACGGTGAGAGGATACCCCCGGAACGCCACCTGCATAGAAATTTTTAACATTACCGGACAGCCGGTTGACAGAATTCCTTTATACGGACAGGAACAGGTAACCATTGATTTATCGCAAACCGATTCAGAAATATTGTTTATCAGGTGTGGTGAAAAGTGGGTCAAAATTGTCAGGATCAAATAATGAATTACCTTGCCAAATAGCTTGAGGATACCAGTTACCCCTTCTTGCATATTTTTTCGGTATTGTCCCTGCTGATATTTATCTTTAACCATCAGAAACCAATCAAGAACCATCCTAAATTCAGGCTATGAGAAATTGTATTGCATCCGGAGTCCTGATCAGTTTATTTTTATTCACCGCCTGTCTTCGGGAATCCGTTGAACCTTCCTTAACAACGGTGTCTTGGCATGGTAAGGAGCGGGAAATACGCTATCGCCCCTATGGGGAGGATTTCGTCATCACAAATGGCAACCGGCGTTTCAACCGGGCCCTGTATGGCACCCACTCCGGATTCCGGGTTGAGGCGGGGGATCTGCCTGAATTTGCGCTTTACCTTCCCGGAATGGGAGGTAATTTAAAATTCGGTCTGATGGCAGAAGATACTTCCCTGTGGTTAATAGATGCAAAGCATATTACAGCCCGCTACAGGCCGGGATCGATGATCTATGAAGTACAAGATTCCATAATCGGCAGGGGAACCCTGCATCTGTCAGTCATTCCGCTTGACAGGGCCGATGGGATGGTGATCAAAATACGCTCCGAAAATATGAATCCTGATACCCGTTTATTATGGGCATTCGGAGGCGCCAACGGAAAGCGGTTCAACCGTGAAGGAGATATCGGTGCCGATCCCGAATCTGTCTTCTATCTGAAACCGGAGTATTGTGTGGGGAATCAATTTACCCTCGAGGGAAATACCTTTCTGCTGAGTTACAGATCGGTCCGTACCCATGCCATGGCTTATTCATCGGGATTTGCACCCCCGGGAGGAGACCTGAGAATTTGCGATGCCCGTGCACAGGATTCGCCATACAGTCTTTATCATTCAACGGATACAACCATACCGGTTGTGACCGGCATGCATAATCTACCAGAAGGCCAGAATATTTATTTCTGTGTATCCAATACCAAGAACGGTACAGCTACGGATTACGAATCCTCACCGAAACTTTTTGATAATGCTGAAAAATCCCGAGCACAACTCGCCGGCAGGATCTATGTAGAAACGCCCGATCCTTATGTCAATACGATTGGAGGGGCTTTGGCTGCAGCCGCAGATGCCATCTGGGAAGATCCTTCCTACCTCCATGGGGCGGTAGCCTGGAGAATGCGGCTGAACGGGTGGAGAGGCGCGTATGCCGGTGACTGGCTCGGTTGGCACGACCGGGCAGAAAGGCATCTCGAGGGTTATGCCAGGGCACAGTACGATTCCCCGGCCTCCGGCCCGAATGTGCCTGATCCGAAAACAAACCTGGCCAGACAATTGGAGGAGCGGGGTGTTTCGCTTTTCACAGAGGGATATATCAGCCGGAATCCCGACAGAATAAGCAGACCGCATCATTATGACATGAACCTGATCTTCATCGATCAGCTGTTATGGCACATTCGGTGGACCGGGGATCTTGAGTTCGCCAGGCGGATGTGGCCCGTGATAACCAGACACCTGGAATGGGAAAAACGGTGCTTTGACGGTGACAACGACGGATTGTACGATGCCTACTGCTGTATCTGGGCGAGTGATGCTCTTCAGTACAGCGGGGGCGGGGTAACCCATTCATCAGCCTATAATTTCAGGGCCAACCTTATAACCTCTCAAATCGCTGAGAAAATCGGTGAAGATCCGGAACTCTTCAGGCGCGAGGCCGACAGAATTATCGACGCAGTGAACCGGCACCTCTGGATTCCGGAAACAGGACACTATGCGGAATACAAAGACCTGCTCGGACTCCGGCGGGTTCATCCGTCAGCTGGATTATGGACCATCTATCATGCCATGGATGCCGGATTGCCTGATCCGTTCCAGGCATGGCAGTCCCTGCACTATATTGATCTTAGGATTCCACATATTCCGATTCGGGCCGGGGGATTGCCCGAGGGTGAATACTACACCCTTTCAACCACGAACTGGATGCCCTATACCTGGTCGATTAACAATGTGGCCCTGCCCGAAAATCTCCATACCGCCCTTGCTTATTGGCAGGGGAACCGTGCAGATGAGGCATTCAGGCTCTGGAAAAGCCAGATGCTGGAAAGTATGTACCTCGGCGCCAGTCCGGGCAATTTCCAGCAACTTTCATTTTACGACGCATTCCGGGGAGAGCTGTACAGGGATTTTGCCGATCCCGTGGGAATGGCTGCCAGAACACTGGTGGAAGGTCTGTTCGGAATCACTCCCGATGCTGTTGAAGGAACCCTTCTTATAAAACCGGGCTGGCCCTCATCATGGAAATATGCTTCACTCAGAACTCCCGATGTGACATTCGAATTTAAACAAAAGGGCCGCCGTGATCATTACGCCATCATCCAGAATCTTTCTGTAAAGATGAACCTCATCTTCAGGATCCCGGCACGAAAAACATCCATACAATCGGTCAAAGTGAATGGACAGCATGTGAAGTGGTCCAATGTCGATCAGGCGGTCGGGAGGCCCCTTATTGAATTCAATGCAGGATTGTCCCCTGAATATGACATAACCATTGATTGGAAAGGGACCGAACCGGAAACCGCTGAAAAGGCGTTTATTGTGCCATCAGAGGAGGTCCTTGAAGTTGCTTTTGACCGGGCCCGTATCAGGGAACTTTACGATCCCCAGGGAGTGGTTAAAAATGTTTCAATCAATGATCAGTCTTTGGTATCGGGTCTGAAAAAGGGCACGGGGCACCATACCCTGTTTTTAAATGTTGAACAGGAATGCCTCTCATGGTGGGTTCCCGTTGAAATCGAAATGCGGAAACCTTTTGAAATAACGGCATGCTCCAACCATGACACCAACCGGCTCAGGTTCCGAATCCGGAATAATACCGGGGCACTGGAGGAGGTCACTGTGATGATCCCTGCTGGTGAAGACTCTTTTCAAACTGCTGTATCCGTTCCCCCGAATGCGGAAAGTGAAGAGGTGATTATCCCTCCTGCATATCTTGTACCGGGCAGTAACCGGGTAACGTTAAAAACCGGCCGGTATGCATCTATGGAAACGGTGGTCAACTGGAACATTGAGACGGATGAAACTGTAATATGGGAACCTGTTGGTATTGAATATTATCTGAACGATCATGTAAACAATATATTCAAAAATAAATATCTTTCTCCCAGGAGTCCCTACCCAACCCTGCAACTGCCCATCCAGGGCATAGGGGACTGGTGCTCCTATAATAAAACGGCAAGTATCGATGATTCGGGATTGAGAGAAAGAGCGGGTAAGGACGATCTTATTGTCCTGAAACAGGGCATCCCTTTGATTACACCCGGGATCCCGGAGGAACGCAATATCCTGTTCACTTCACTCTGGGACAATTACCCTGATGAAGTGACGCTTCCCCTTTCCGGGAAGTCTTCGCATGCCTATTTTCTCATGGCCGGTTCCACCCATCATATGCAAAGCAGGATTGCTAATGGTGAAATCGTCATTGAATATTCTGACCGATCCCTGGAAAAACTTGAATTGATAAATCCTGACACCTGGTGGCCCATCGAACAGGATTATTACATGGATGACTACGCCTTCAAAATCGAAGCGGTGAGGCCCCCGCGGATCCATCTGAAAAGCGGACTCGAACCGGAAAAGGATTACGAAGTGTTATCCAGGAACAATACCATTCCTATCGACGGCGGTGCGGCAACGCTTTTTGATCTCCCGCTCGATCCCGGGAAAGAGTTAAAGTCCCTTACGCTTAGGACTCTTTCAAACGACGTGGTTATCGGGTTAATGGGGGTGACGTTAATCAGGTAATGGAAAAGTATAGCCGCTATATTTCCCGGCACCGAAATTCAAAAAGTAACAAGCGTTAATTCACCCGCGAAATAATAAATATCTCCTGTCGGTTAAAATCGGTCCAGTAGGTGATGGCTCTTTTTTCAATATAGAGCCAGTACTGATCGGTCAGAATTCCGAAATTCAGTTCTCCATACGCTATTTCCGCGCGCATCTGACCGGCTATTTCCGGCTTCAGGGAAATAATTATTTTTTGATTATTGAATTCAAATTGTGCCGAGGGGATGATTGAAATGCTGTCCGATACGGAAATTAAGCCCTGGCCGATCGTTGCCCCGGTACTTACCTGGATACCGTCGTTGAAACAACTGACCGGGGGATCGTTTCCGGCATAGGTGATCACTTTCAGGTTGTTCACCCCCACATTGAAATACTCCATGGCCCGAATCCCCATTTTTGCACCGATAATTGAATAGATACCGGTATGCCCGTGAATCTCATTGGTGAGTGTAATGGCTTTCCATTCAATAAGTCCATATTTTTCAACAGTCTGGTCCAGGATGCTTCTGTAGGCAGGCAGGTAAAGGGTTGCATCGACCGGAAATTCAGAAAAAACCCGGTTGACTGAAGCTGTTGCCGAAACCAGCAATTTGCCGACCAGTTCATAAATATATTCTTCCGGTAGCGATTCCATTAAGGAGACCCGTTTTATGTCATTTTCGGTCTGTACTTCAAACAGCACCGGCAGGGTGAGGTAGAGCGGCACCAGGTCGTCCCATAGTCGCATCAAGCCCATGTTTACTCTTTCAGCAACCGGTTTCTGCGAATGAACATCCCTTATCTGAGCGGCGTAAAGGGAATTTGCATTTTTTATCTCATTAAGATATGCATCGTTCAGGGGAAGTTTTTCCCGGGGATTACCTACAATATCAATCGTAATACCGCTTTCCTGAATAAACTCATAACTTTCTGGCGATACGCAGTAATTGAATCCCTGTTCGATTTCGTGATCATTGTACCAGATAATCCGTTCGGTTTGTTCTTTCACTCCCGGATTATGCTTTATCAATTCCGCATAGGTCAGGAGGGATCCCAGGGCAATCAGGACCACATTGTCGGGATAATCCTTCAGAATATTGTTCAACAATGGTACAGCATGATCCTGATAATCCTGTTTGTGTTCATCCTCGGATGCGCCCCAAAATACATTTTCAGCAAAGCCGGCCCATTCCGGAGGTTCAAAATCTGTCTGCCTGCCTATCCCGACAGGGATCCCTTCATGATGAAAGGCAGAAAGCAATGCTTGCACCTTATTAAAAACCGTTTGGGGAGGCAGGGTTCCCTGGGAACATGTTATAGCCAGTACCCGGATATCGTTAGCGGATAAAAGCATGGAAATGGCACGCATATCGTCAATTGCGCCGTCGGTATCAATCACCACGTGATATTTTGGTTTACCCGAATGGGCCCCGGCTGATCCTCCGGCCAGGATAAACAGAAAGATTAGTACCTGAATTTTCATGATTCAATCAGGAGTATATAATTTGCTTTACAGACGAATAACAAACTTAGTGATATGTTTTAAAATATATTCGTTTTTCCCCTCAGGAAACCTCGTGGAATAAAAAAGTAAATAGATTGCATAATGAATATTTAGGAAAGTGTCAAAAAATATTTAAGTTAGTATGTAATTTTTTAAACAAAACCTTCAAATTCTATGGAAAACAAAAAAATGTGTATGGCATTATTTACAAGCAGCCTTGATAAACTAACGGCTGCAGGGGTTATTCTCTCCGGAGCCGTAGCCGATGACATGGATGTAGACGTCTTTATCCTGCTGCAGGCAGCAAGGATATTTAAAAAAGAAAATGCTGACAAAAAGGATGAACTGGCTGTGGCAGAAAATCCGGATTTCAAAAGTGAGTTCTTAGAATCCCTAAAAAGATTAAACGTCAAAGAATGGCAGCAATTTTTCCGTGAAGCCAAAGAACTTGCGAATGTAAAATTTCATATCTGCGGACTGGCCGGTAAGCTCTGGGGAGGAGAAAAGCTGGAAGATTTTGTGGATTTTGCGGATGATATTTGTGGCATCAGCGAATACATTACTTCAGCGCAGGAAGCAGATATACATTTATTTATTTAACAATTAAAAAGTATAATTATGACTCAAGAAGAATTAAAAGCTTTAACTGTCAACAAATCAGTTGATGCAAGAGGTACTGCCTGTCCCGGTCCGCTATTGGAAGCAAAAAAAGCTATAGGAACCATCAAATCAGGAGAAATTATGGAAGTTTTTTCAGCCGATGAAGGCACCCGAAGAGATATTCCAAAATGGTGCACCAAACAAGGACACGAATACCTGGGTACGATAGAAGAATCGGGTTACTTTATCATTTATTTAAGAAAAGGATAAAAGATTATGGGGGAAAATCAGAAGATCCCAAAAATCCTTGTGTTTTCTACCGAAAAAATCTCAGATCCCGCCATTGATTTAGCCGGACTTTTAAAAAAACATTATCCTCCGACTGTTTATGTCGTTAATGTGCCCTGTTCCAGTTCTGTTAAGCCCAAATGGATCTTACACGCTTTCAAAAAGGGATTCGACGGCGTTTTTATAGCTGCCGATGGCTCGGATTGCCAGTACAGTGAAACCTGCACTTTCAATACAGGGGAGATTGTAAGAAAGACACATGATTTAATGAAAAAGAAAGGAATTGAACCTTCCAGATTAAAAATGGCTGCAATTTGTTCGGTTTGTTCCGACCCTTTTGTAAAACAAATGAAAAGTTTTATAGAAGCCCTAATATAATCGAGATCAACCTATGGCCTATAATTATTCAAATATCAACGATTATGATGTCCTGGTAATTGGCGGAGGCATTGCAGGAATTGAAGCTGCGTTAAATTTAGCTTATCAGGGATATAAGGTAATTCTGGTTGAAAAGGATCTGTCAATAGGAGGCAAGATGATTCATCTCAGCAAAGTATTTCCCACGCTTGACTGTGCCGCCTGTATAACCACTCCAAAAGTTTCTGAAACAGCCAGACATCCGAATATCAAAATCTATACCTACAGCGAGATAAAGGATATTGAAAAACTGGGGGAACGTTATTTTACGGCTACCCTGGTTCAAAAACCACGTTATGTCACGGATGCCTGTACCGGCTGTCAGTTATGTGAAGAAAAATGCCCCGTAGTGGTGGAAGACGAGTATCAGTGGGGACTCGTTGGAAGAAAGGCCGCTTATATTCCTTTCAGTATTGCCAATCCACGAATTGCCGCCATCGACATTGAAAATTGCACTTTTTGCGGATTATGTGAAAAAGTATGTGCTGCCGGGGCCATTGATTTTACACAGGAAGAAAAACGATCAACCATCGTGGTAAAAAGTATCATTATTGCTACAGGATTCAACTTATTTCAGTCTGAACGCCTGTCCTACTACGGCGCCGGAAAATTCAAAAATCTGTTGACATCCATGCAAATGGAAAGACAACTTGTTCCAACAAGGCCATATAACAATGTTCTAAGGCCAAAAGATGGAAAAGTCCCCGACAGGATTGCCTATGTTTTATGTGTAGGTTCCAGAGACAAATCCCTGGGAAATCCGATTTGCTCACAGGTCTGTTGTATGTATTCCATAAAACAGGCTCAACTTTTAATGGGAGCCCTTCCCATGGCCGATGTTACTATTTATTATATTGATATCAGAGCCTTCGGAAAAGGATTTGATGAATTTTACAAACAGGGTGTCGGGATGGGTGTCAATTTCGTTAAAGGCAAGATTGCCAATATCAGTGAAAAAGAGAACGGAGATCTGATTTTGAGATATGAAGATATCGACTCCGGTGTCCTCAAAGAGGCCACACACGACCTGGTGGTTCTTTCAGTAGGAATATTAACCAATCCGGATTTTGAAAAATTATTTAAAACCACGCCTCTTCTGAAGGATGATTATGGTTATGTCAGACAGGTTAGTGAATTATTAAGTCCGTCAAAAACCAGTATTGATGGTGTTTTTGTCGCAGGAACCGCTTCCGGTCCAATGGATATACCCGATTCTATCCTGTCAGCAGGAGCCGCATCAACCGAAGCTTCAGTATATATGAAAGGAGGTGCATCATGAGATGCAGGATAGGGGTTTATGTTTGTATGTGCGGTTCAAATATTTCTGATTATGTCGATGTTGAGAAAGTCAGAGAAATTGCCGCAGAGAATCCATGTGTTGTTTTAGCCAAAACAACCATGTTTGCCTGTTCTGATTCAACCCAGAAAGAGATCATTGAAGACATAAAGGTGAATGAACTGAATGCCATTGTTATTGCATCCTGTTCTCCAAAGTTGCACCTGTTTACTTTCAGAAATGTTGCCGAAAGAGCCGGTCTGAATCCTTATAATTACGTACAGGTTAATATCAGGGAACAATGTTCCTGGGCTCATTCCGATAACCCCAAATTTGCCACCCTGAAAGCCATTCAGCTGGTTAAGGCAGGAATCGATAAAGCGAAAAATTCCGTATCCCTTGAGCCTATCATGATTAAGGCAGAACATTCTGCCCTGGTAATCGGAGCAGGTATTACCGGCATGAAAGCCGCCCTTGCTCTGGCAAATACCGGAACCAAAGTAACATTAATTGAAAAGGAACACTATGTCGGAGGAAGGATTGCTCAGTGGAACAGGTTGTTTCCCCATAATGACCCGGCAGAAAAATTAGTTAAAACCCTTTATGAAGAAATTATTATTAATGATAATATCTACCTGTACACCGGTGCTGAGTTGATAAGTAAATCGGGGAGTGTGGGAAATTTTATTGTAAAGATTAAAATCAAGCCAAGGTATTTTAAGTCCGGATATCTTATAGAACAATGTATTGAAAAAGCCATAGAATCCTGCCCGGTTGAATTCGATGATCCGTTTAATTATGGCCTGACCAAAATCAAAGCCATTCAGCAAAACCATATAGGGCAGTTCCCGTATTATCCTGTCATTGACATGAGCAAATGCACCAAATGCGGAATCTGCACAGATATCTGTGCCGACATTGATCTGGAACAAAAGGAAGAAGAACTCGAACTCAATATCGGAGCGATACTAATTGCAACCGGGGCCGAATCCTATCAGCCCCCTTCAGGGGAATTTGGTTACGGGGTGATTCCGGGAGTGATTACTTTACAAATGTTCAGAAGACTCATCGATCTGAACGGGGAAAAACTGATTTACAACCACAAACAGATAAAACGCATTGCTTATATCTATTGTGTGGGCAGCCGACAGTATGATGGCGAAAATCAGTATTGCTCACGTTATTGTTGCACTGCTGCTGTTCACACATCTTTAATCGTAAAAGAAAAATTCCCTGAAATTGTTAATATCCACCTGACAAGAGGAGTCCGTACCTACGGGAAACAGGAGATCCTTTATAATAAATCCAATCTACAAAAAGATATTTATCTTCAATTTGATGATACACCTCCAGAAATTTCTGAAGAGAACGGAATGATAAATATAAAGGTTGTGGATATTCTGACAGTTAAGAAAACCATTGAATTGGATATAGACCTGGTTGTTCTTGTTACAAGCATGGTACCAAGAAAAAACAAGGAGCTGGAAAATATTTTAAAGCTTCCTATCGGACGTGATAAGTTTTATAATGAAGTACATCCGAAGTTAAAACCTGTTGAAACAATGATTGATGGTGTATTTATTGGCGGAAACTGTCAGGCCCCAATGAATATCTCCGAATCTGTTAAATCATCATTATCTGCCGTTTCAAAAATGAATGCACTGATCGGCAAAGGAGAAATTCAACTGGAACCTTCTCTTGCTACCATCGATAAATCAATCTGCGTCTGGTGCGATGAATGCACGAAAATTTGTCCATCAGATGCTATTATTAAGACCGAATATAACGGGAAACCGGTTGCAGAAATAAATGAGGCAAATTGTAAAGGCTGCGGGATGTGTCTGCCGGTTTGTCCGACCAACGCCATTCAGCTGATCGGCTATTCGGATGTGGAAATTGAAAGCATGATCGATGCACTGGCCAGTTACTCACCTGAATTTACTATTTAGATCATGGGAAAAACAGTTGACATTATTAAAGAAAAAAGAGTCGTTTCGCAGGAGGTAAAAGATAAAATCAAATCGTTTAACAAAATAAAAAAAGAGATTCTGAAATGCCTTGAGGCAGGTCAGAAAACCATCCCGCAAATTTCTGCAGAACTGAACCTCCCGGCTGAAACGGTGACTTATAATTTAATGACTCTTTTAAAATATAATCAAATAGCTGTGGGAGAAATAGATGATATGGATGAATATTATTATTATAACTTAAAGCAATAGAAAAAAATGGCAAAGGTTAATCCGGATTTTTCTGTAGAATTAAAAAAATTCGGGGGATTTGATCTCAATGCTTGTTACAATTGCGGTAATTGCACAGCTGTTTGTTCATTGTCAACAGAAGAAAATTCCATCCCCAGAAAAATGGTAAGATATTCTGTCCTGGGTCTGGAGGATGAATTGAAGGTTTCCATCGATCCCTGGTTGTGTTATTATTGCGGTGAATGCAGTGAAACCTGCCCTCAAGATGCCAATCCTGGTGAATTGATGATGTCCTTACGAAGATACCTGACTTCAAAATACGATTGGACAGGTTTTTCTGGATTGTTATATCGCAATATGTCAGCCTATGTTATTTCATTTTTGCTGATCATTATTGGGATTGCCGGACTTTCAATTTCAAATGTATTTAGCCAGGAAGAATGGCTTCATTACGGACATTATTTAGAAATGTTGGCCATTGCAATTGTATTTGCATTTATTCTGTTGCCAAACATTATAAGAATGTGGATATTGATGGTTTGGAATAAAGAAAAAAAGTTTTCCATTCGAAAGCATTTTTTGTCTTTAGATGTACTTTTTATACACATGTTTACCCAGAAAAGATCGTTATCCTGCAAAGACGATAGGGATAATAAAGTATGGTGGTTTGAACATTTTATTCTTGTGCTGAGTTATCTTTTACTGCTTTTCACAACAGTTTTTCTTAATTGGTTTAACACTGAAAATATGGGAATCATAGTCCTGGGTTATATTTTTAGCGGTATAATCTTTGTTGTAACCATAGACTTTATTTTGCGCCGTATTAAGAAGAAAAAAGAAAAAAGTACTTTCTCTCACCCTTCTGATTGGTTTTTTGTTATATGGTTAATGCTGATGGGTTTTTCAGCTTTCATTGTACGAATGCTTATCGATTTTTCAGTTCTCGAAAAATACTTCTGGGTATATCTGTTTCATATTACCGTATTAATACAATGGGCAATTATTATTGTGCCTTTTGGAAAATGGACACATTTTCTATACAGGCCTTTTGCCATATATTTTAACAATATTGTTCAGGATACAAAAAAGTGAAATATCTTACTTTTGACTCTCCTCAGGGACATTCACAGAACAGGCAGGATTCCCCGTGAACATTTTATAGCCAGTACCCGGATATCGTTAGCGGATAATAGCATGGACATGGCAAGCATAGTGTCAATTGCTCCGTCGGTATCAATCACCAGGTGATATTTTGGTTTACCCGGATGGGCCTAACCCGATCCGCCAATCAGGATAAACAGGAAAATTAACTGCAGCAGTCTTTTCATGTTATCTTTATATTTTGTCTCATAATCTATATTTATATTAACAATGATGCAATTATACAAGATTAAATGAAATCTGATAAAAGGAAATCTGTATTCAGAGAAAACTGTAAATGGTACCCGGTATGCCCGATGAAACGGTACATTGAGGAGGGTGCACTGGACGGGAAATGGATTGAGCAGTATTGTAAAGGCGACTGGCAGAGCTGTGTCAGGTACCGGATGGAGGAAACGGGCCGGTACCATCCCGATAACATGCTTCCGGACGGAACTATTGATCAAACGTTAAAATAAACTTCCTATCCTTTAACAGCAATATTAATATCCATATTATCAACTGTTAAATTATTCTCTTGCAAGGTTGTTAATTCGACAGGTGCGCACCCAGTGAAGCCTCCGCCCCGGTAACAACCACGCCATGGCCACGTTCAGGATTTCCTTCGAAAAAACCGGTATTTACCTCGCCAGGATCGGTACCGGCGATAAAGAGGCGATCCACAAGATCATGGTGCTGGAATAGAACCCCTCATAATCAAGGGTTTTTTGTAGCCCCACCAG
>JAFGWU010000046.1 GCA_016936975.1 Bacteroidales bacterium
GGGTCCCGCACAAAATGCACCTGGTGCCCGTAAACCGGGATACGGGACATCTCTCCATCGAAGGCGAATGGAGATACCGGGTAATCGATACCGCTCCGCCCGCATGGCCCCGGTACCAGGCCGACTATCAACCGTTCGGGGATCTCTTCGTGGAGTTCCCCGGACATGAAAATCCTGCCGGTTATATGCGATCCCTGGACCTTGAAAAAGCAATGGCCTCCGTATCTTACCGGGTGGGAAGAACCAATTATAAACGTAATTACTTCTGCAGTTATCCCGATAAGGTGATGGTGGCTGAATATATTTCGGACAGAAAGCAGGGACTCTCTTTTACCGTAAGGCTCAATTCACCCCACCGGATGCACACAGCGGAGCAGGTCGATGACCGGACCCTCTCTCTGGAACTGAAGGTCGGTGATGGCGTGCTGGAAGGGGTTGCCCTGCTGAATGTAGAGAATGAAGGAGGCACGGTTGAGTCCTCGCCGGGTCTCATTGAGGTGAAAAAAGCCGACAGGGTGGTCATGAGACTGGTGGCCGGAACGAATTTTGTTTCCTATAAGGATGTGTCGGGGGATCCGGTGAAGAAATGTGAGAATTTGCTGGAACATGCATTAAACCGTTCCTATCCCGACCTGGTTCAGTCCCACCTGGAAGATTATCAGTCGCTCTATAACCGGTTTGAGATCAGCCTGGGGAATGAGGACCGCAGGAACATTCCCACGGATGAACGGCTCACGCAGAATATTCAGAGACCCGATAATGATCTGGCCGCACTCTATGTGCAGTACGGGAGGTACCTGTTCATTGCCTCCTCACGCGAAGGCTCCCTGCCCCCGAACCTGCAGGGTATCTGGAACGATAAGATCTATCCCCCGTGGGGAAGTAAGTACACGACCAACATTAACTGCGAGATGAACAATTGGCCGGCCGAGCCCCTGAACCTGTCAGAACTGCATACACCGCTTTTCCGGTTGATCAGCGAATGTGCCACAGAAGGGACAAAGACCGCTAAGGCCCATTACAACGCCGGCGGCTGGGTCCTGCACCACAACACCGACCAGTGGAGGGGAACCGCACCGATCAATGCGGCCAACCACGGCATCTGGGTCACCGGCGGTGCCTGGCTCTGCCACCACCTCTGGGAACATTACCTCTATACTGGTGATATCGGCTTCCTGAGGGATACGGCCTATCCCATCATCAGGGATGCGGCACTTTTCTTTACCGACTTCCTGGTGGAGGATCCTGCTACCGGTTACCTGATCAGTGCGCCTTCAAACTCACCGGAGCAGGGCGGACTGGTGGCCGGACCGGCGATGGACCACCAGATCATCCGGTCGCTTTTTAAAATCGCACTGCAATGTTCCGAAATCCTGGACACTGATGAGGCTTTTGCTGAGAAGGTGAAGGATAAGCTCTCACAGGTTGCTCCGGATCAAATCGGCAGGCACGGTCAACTGCAGGAATGGATGGCGGACGTGGATGATACCACAAACCACCACCGTCACGTCTCCCATCTCTGGGGCATCCATCCCGGCGCGGAGATCACCTGGGAATCCTCCCCGGAGCTGATGGAAGCGGCCCGCCAGTCGCTTATCTACAGGGGTGATGAAGGAACCGGCTGGAGCCTGGCCTGGAAAATCAACTTCTGGGCACGCTTCCTCGACGGGAACCACGCCCACAAAATGGTACAGCGACTGCTTCAGCCTGCACTCATGGAGGGAAAGGAACCCCGGGGCGGCTCTTACCCCAACCTCTTCGACGCCCATCCCCCGTTCCAGATCGACGGCAACTTCGGCGGGGCGGCCGGTATCATCGAGATGCTGATGCAGAGCCACCAGGGATATATCGACATCCTCCCCGCCCTGCCCGACAGCTGGCCCAGCGGCCGTGTTAAAGGATTAAGGGCCCGCGGCGCATTCGAAATCGACATGGCGTGGGATAAAGGGAAACTGACCGAACTGACGATTCAGTCCATGGCCGGGAATCCGCTTAAAATTAAGATCGGAGAAAAACTGCTGACTTATGAAACTGAACCGGGGGAAATCGTTTCTGTTACTTTGTGAACCCTGCACCTTGCACTCTGCACCCTGCACCCTGGAAAAACTCCACGCCGGACATAACGCCATCCTCATCCCATGCTGTGGCCCTGATGGTAATATCCGGGGGCAGTGTGAATTTGGAGCTGTCCGTTTTCATTGAGGATACTGATCACAATTTCCACTTAGGCCTTTATGGTGCTGAAACCAGTTATGATCAGCATCAAGGCAAAAATCCTATTCATGCTTCCGTTTTTTATGCGAACAGGCGGCAAATTAATAAAATTTAAATCGCTGAAAATTGACTTGAAAAATATTAATTAACCGGTTCCGGCTAAAAACAAACTTTCTTCACCGTGCTGAAAGATTTTTTGCGGCAACGCTCCTCCGGTAATTGTCTGAACTGCCGCTCCGTGGGCAACTATTGGTTATTAAGACCATGTAAATCAACGGATGAATCCTCTGTGACCAGGATCAGAAGAAAGTCGCTTCCCCAACCCTCTGACCATGGCCTGAATTCATGAGGGATATCCGTCCCGAAGTCACCGGCAAACTTCACCCTGCCGCTTCTGGGATTGTACCAGAAAGCCTGAACACGATCCGAATCGAGTTTCGAGAGATCCAGTCTTATTGAATTTCCTGTTGGGGTATAGGCAACCATAAATTTCCCGTCCAGACCTGCCGCACACAGAATATGGGAGGTATCCTCCGGGTTATTATTTAAAACCAGGGACTGATCAAGCCGCATCTTCTGCCAGGGAAGTATTTCAAAAACCGCTTTCATATACTTCATGTGTGTTGAACCGGGCAGTTCAAGAGCGGACTGCCAATCGGTCCGTGCGCTGATATTGGGATTTCTGCTGATATCGTACATCTGCCAGATATCATTACAGCCATAGGTATAGCCTGCCGCACCGGCTATAATGCTCCAGTAAGCCGAAATCCTGACATCCGCATCGTCAAGCCATCCATAGTATTTATCTTCCCAGAACCGGTCCGGGATGTTTTCATAACGTGCTTCTCCGTTTACGACCGGTCGGCGCACGTCTGAAAGTCTGCTTTGAACAACATAGTCATACTCCCTGGCTGTCCGGCTGTGCCCGCTCTGGAACATGTCAATATCCAGCCATTCATCATCCCTGAAATAATCACTGGCTTTATTCCCGCCAACCGGGTGGTAAGTCATTAAATGCAGGGTATCCGCTTTCCGGATACCCTTTGCCATTGCCCTGATGATGGCATAATGATTTTCATTCTCGGGAACCCGGTCCCCTCCCAGGATCCAGATTATATTAGGTCTGTCGAGGTACCTTCCTGCCAGAAGCTCCCCATACGCTTCCGCACTGACAGGATCAAAAATCTCAGGACCGGCACCCCATTTTTTATTGAACTTGTCCCCCCAGGTCGGAAGCAGACCTACATACAATCCCGATTTATCCGCTTTTTTTAAAACATAATCCACATGCCTGAAATAGCGCTCGTTTAATTTTAGCGGATCATTTTGGTTCAACGGTTTTTCTCCATACGCATTGGGCGTATTTAATCCGTCAAGTTCGGCGAGAATGACCGTCTGAATGACGGTAAATCCCTTTTCTGCCCTGTCTGCCAGGTATCTGTCAACCTCTTCCCTGTTCAGACGGTGTATCAGTTCCCAGGCGGTACCCCCGAGCCAGAAAAACGGCTCATCGTTCCGGGTTACGATATAGTTGCCGTCCTCACTGATTTTCAGCCAGGACAGACGCTGTCCGGAACATATCTGGGACAGCAACAAGACGATTAAAATTATCAGTCTGGTTTTCATGATTGGTTTTTATTTAAATGATCCCGAACAAACCGGTCATTCAGCACGTAACTCGAGCTGCCTGCCCAGCACATCCAGGTTTGCTTTCGCTGATTCAAGATCCGTTTCTCTTTTGATGGGGATAATCTCCTGTCCGTTCTTATCAAGAAGGACAATTCTGAAATCATTCCTGGCAATATCGAGCGGCCGGTTACTAAGGCTGTAGGCGCTCCATGACCTGCCGGTCTTCCTGATCCCGATTTTCATATCCGGTTCAATATAGGTCCGGTTCCCGACAGGTATGAATCCAAACAGGTTATTCGTAAATCTCAGCCTCTTTTTATCAGGCTCAACCAGTGTGCTTGAATAGGTGAATCCCATAAAAGCGCCGATCAAAACCAGAATCAATCCGGTTAATGAAAAAAAGGATGCAACAATGCCGGCAACAATAAGGAAATATCCTGCAAAAGAACCGGCGGGCCCAAAAAATTTATCGAGTTTGTTTCTCACAACTTCATGACGCATATCTCTGTCTGCAATTCTCTGGTTCTTTTCTGTCTCCATACTGTTTATATTTGCAATTTAAGTAATCCCTCTTTGCGTAAATGGGCCCTGAGTATTTATTTCTTCAATTTTTTCACCATCGTTGTTGATTTTTCGTCCGATCCCACAATCTGCAAATCCATTTATAACCCTGTGAATAATCCGGACCTCAAACAATGAATCATCCAGAACCAGCTAAACCGGCATACAATTTTGATGCGCTACCATTCATTCAGCACTTCGGTTCCAGCCCTGTTCAAGGCAAAATGCATCTGATCTTTTTAATTTCCATTGCACAGGAGCCAATGAAAGCCAGCCATAAAGGCCTTCCCGGCATGATTCAACGGACGGCCTTTACAAAGGTACCCATCAACCGGTCATTGTCTGTGGTTGTTACTTCAATAAAATACATTCCTGCACCCAGTTCCGAAACATCCAACCGGTTGCCGGTCATACAGAGATCATATCGCCTGCCCGAAAGGTCGGCCACCTTTACGGATGCAATATGCTCCTTCATAATGAACAGCCATTCGCCGGCGGGATTGGGATACATTGTCAACAATCTGCCGGGGATGGTTCCCACACCGTTGGCTTTGGTATCCTGTTCAAAGGCCCCGGGGTCTGGTGCATCAAACATATAGGGAAACCCGATGTCGGTTCCTGTGTCGATCAGGTCGCTGGAAGGTTGCAGTCGCATAAAATCCGTCACCGGCAGCCTGCCGTCGGATTGGCGCGGAGCGGAAAGCAGTGCCTCGTCAAGGCTGATAAAATCGTCATCGGTAACGGGTATGTCCAGGTCGAAGTAGTTGGTTACGAGGATGCACAGCTCTTCATTCAGCCAGCTGACCTCCTCTCCTCTCGCCGCATGGCCCAGGTTATTTTTCAGCACATGATCATAACCGTCAACATTGATGTTCTCCGATGTCCGGCTTTCACGGTTAACCATGTTGTAATTGGATCCGTTCCGGAGGGCGGAATTGTTGTACCAGTAATTGCCGTTCAGGTGGTGATTGGAATAAAAGCCATTGGCCTTATTGCGCACGGCCAGGCAAAAGCGGATGGTATTCATGGGAATGGTTTCCGGCAG
Organism: Bacteroidales bacterium; assembly: GCA_016936975.1. Taxonomy (GTDB): domain Bacteria; phylum Bacteroidota; class Bacteroidia; order Bacteroidales; genus JAFGWU01. The sequence goes on from JAFGWU010000046.1 coordinate 5,450, forward strand.
TTTGCTTTCTTCATCATAGGCATAACCGCCTGCCTTGAACCCGTTACCGTCCCCCAGGCTGGCAAACTCCGTAGTGTATCCGTTATAGAAAGCCCAGCAACTGTCGAAGGTGATCGCCTCAGCCGACCGTATGCAATCATACCCGTCATCGCTGTTGAACCAGGCCCTGCAGCCCCTGAACACGTTGCCGGTTCCCCCGGCTTTCGGGTGACAGCCAAATCCGTCGCAATTGCTGCCCTTTTGGTCCTCCGATACATCGTCATGATTGCAGTAGGCATCACAGTAAAGGAAAAGGTTGCCGCCCCCGTTCCTGTGACGCAGTCCGGTGCCCTTATTATTGTGCATGCTGATCCGCTCAAAAATATTGTGATTGCCCCAGCTGTAGATGCAGTAAGATTCCGTATGTTCAAGGATGGTCACCTGCACACCGGTCATTTCGAGGCCCCTGATATGAATGTAGTCACCTTCCACCCAGATACCCACTACCCGCTGGTTGGCAGGTTTCACCGCCGAAAAATCAAATACCGGCTGTTCCCCGGGATAGGCCCAGTAATGGATCCGCCTGCCGGGCTGACCGCTCTTATCGAGAAAAGTGACACAGGCAAACAGGTTTTGTTCCACCCGGGAAATATCATTTTCCGTGATAAAATAGGTGCCGCCACGGATATATACCGTATCCCCGGCATTCACCAGCGATTGCGCCTTCTGAAGTGATCCCACCGGATCCTCCATGGTACCGTTGCCTGCATCTGAACCGCCCGGGGCAACAAAAACAGTGACGGCGCTCAGATGAAATAGCGGCAGGACAAGTAAAGTCAGAAATAATAAAATGAATGGCTTCAATGAATTCATCCCTGTTTTTGTTCAGCTACCCGTTCAACCGGTTCTCTGTATGTTTTACTTAGAGAGCCCTGGCCATTAACAACATCCCCGGCATCAGTATACCGGTTTAATTCCTTTGCCAATATGCCCGTTATTTGTCTCCTGCAACTATGTTAAATTGCCTGATACCTTTGAGGATAAATGCTGCTAATCCTCTTCCGGTCTCATTTTGCACGATTAAAATTACAAAATTCTTTGATGTAATTGATTCCGGGCTCAACGAAGTTAACCCGCTCGCGGGGATTCAAAAATCATTTAGCATGACAGATTCTATTAATGCCGCCATCTGTTTCGCATCCATCTTTAATTTGAGATAGGAATGATTCGATGTTTTACCAGGGATCCACTCATTACCTCCGTTTTCATCAGGTTCACAATATCCTTCTGTTATTTTATCCCAATAAATACCGGTTCCGTTTCTTACCGCGTAAAAAACAGCGGTTTGGTCATAGGATGAATTGTTAATGATTTTCCCATTCCGATACTCTTGCATCCATGGAGCATGATTACTGAAATGCATAAATCCCACGTAAAGAGGGGTTCGCTTATCGATATGGTTAAAAATCTCTCCGGTCTTAATTTTTTCCCCAATCTCATATCCTGCAAAGGTTATTGGAACACTAATGTTCTGAATGACGAATTTTGTAACTCCGGGCATATTGCCATTAAAGTTCCATTCGTTTTCTCCAACAGGGAATTGTCCTCCCATTATTACAAATTCTTTTACTTTTTTTGTAATCAATTCTTTCCCATTTAAATGTGAAATGGTGTCACTGTCCGATTTGATCAAGTTTTCAATATTTTTCAGTGGCCCGACAGTAACTATGGTTATGCTTGTGTCAGCATTCCTGGATAGTAACTGCCTGTATAGCAGTGTTGCATCTAAAACATTCTCATAATTCAGTTCATGATAAAAACTGTCAGTAACAGGTTTGCTATAACTCCAGCTTTCAAAATAAATATCCCCTTTCCTGGTACCAATCGGAATATATGGGTGATTATAAAAACGATTCACAGCATCAATAGCTGAAACAGCATACCTCTCAGTTGACCAGCACATAATTCCCAACAGCTCACATTCACCTTTATCCATAAAATTATGCAGCATACATAATGCACCCAAGTCATCCGCATCACCGCCAAAATCGGTGTCAAAAATTATTTTTGTTTGTGAATAATTGTCAATCGGATATATAATCGCAGACATATAAATTAAAAAGAATCCAAGCTTTTTCATTTGATTTAATTTTTTCAAAATGGGTGTTATCGTATTTGTATGCAGTAATTGAATTTAGATTTCCTGTCTCTTCTCAAACACAAGTTATTAAAAATCCATTATTTTTTTCCAAAATCGGGGTTGAAAGAGTTATAATTTTCGCAGGAGATCGCTTGTTCATACAGATGGACAGGTCCGTGGACCTGTCTTAAAAAAAACCGAACCGGTCGGCAGCTCAGTGAGAGAGGATAGCCTGATCGCCCAATCCCATTTTTCTTTTAAAAAAAAATTGCTAATTTTCTAACCCTGTTTGCACCCCGCACAGGCTCTCATCCGGAATTGAACCAAAGCACCGATAATGAACGAAACACAGGGGTATATCCTCGCCATCGACCAGAGCACCTCCGCATCCAAGGTGATGCTTTTCGACCGGAACGCAAACCTGCACGACCGGATCTCCATCCCCCACGAACAGATCTATCCCGAACCAGGATTCGTGGAGCATAACCCGGAGGAGATCTTTGAGAATGTCCGGAACGGCATACTCAAAATCCTGGAGAAAAACAACCTTGACGAGAATAACCTCGTCGCCATCGCCATCACCAACCAGCGCGAAACAACCATGATATGGGACGGGGACACCGGCAAACCCGTGCACAACGCCGTAGTGTGGCAGTGCCAGCGGGGTGCCCCGTTCTGCCATGAACTCAAATCGCGTAACCTGGAGCAAATGGTCATGGAGAAAACCGGGCTGGTCATCGACCCCTACTTCTCCGCCAGCAAGCTCCGGTGGCTGGTAAATCATGTGCCCGGAATCAGGGAGAGGAAAAAAACGGGAATCCTGATGCTGGGTACCATGGACAGCTGGCTGCTATGGAAACTCACCGCCGGGAAGGTGCACGCCACCGACTACTCCAACGCCTGCCGGACCCTCCTGTTCAACATCCGCGAACTCAAATGGGATGAAGAGCTGGTAACGCTATTCGACCTCGACGGGATCAGGCTTCCCGAAGTCAGGTTCAGCGATGAGCTCTTCGGGGCCACCGACCCCGCAGTCCTCTTCTCCAAACCTGTTCCCGTAGCCGGACTGATGGGCGACTCCCATGCGGCCCTGTTCGGACAGAACTGCTTCGAACCCGGCATGGCCAAAGCCACCTACGGTACCGGCTCATCGATCATGATGAACATCGGGAAGGAGCCCCTGCACCCGCCGAAAGGACTGGTTACCTCGATCGGGTTCGGAAGGGATCAATCGATCGATTACGTCTATGAAGGGAATATCCATTGCACAGGCGATACCGTGAGCTGGCTGAAAAACGAACTGAAGCTTATCGGTGATGCCGGGGAAACAGAAAAAATCGCCACCTCCGTCCCTTCCAGCGAAGGGGTGTACATGGTCCCGGCTTTTGTCGGGCTGGGCGCCCCCTACTGGGACAATGAGGCACGGGCAAGCATTACCGGTATCTCCCGGCATACAGGAAAGGCACATGTCGTCAGGGCGGTGCTGGAAAGCATCGCCTACCAGGTGAACGACCTGATCGAGCTGATGCAAAAGGATGAGGCGGTGCAACTGCGCGAACTGCGGGTCGACGGCGGACCGACCCGGAACAATTTCCTGATGCAGTTCCAGGCCGATATGCTCAACCGGCAGGTGGTCCGCTCCTCCATCGAGGAGATCTCCGCCCTGGGGGCCACCTTCATGGCCGGCCTGGCCACTGGGTTCTGGAAAAACATTGGTGAGATCGGTGCCCTGAGAAAAAATACGGAAACCTTCTCCCCTGCCATGAAGACGGAACAACGAAATCATCTGATCGCCGGATGGAACAAGGCAGTCGAACGTACACGGTTACGATAAAACCGTACGCAGATAAATGACGAACCTGTAGAGACAGCATGCATGCTGTCTCTGCAACCAACACCGATAAATAAAAAAACCATAAAACCACGAAACAAATGAAACAACAAAAACAAACCTTCGGCGTGATCATCGCCACCCGCAACATCTTCAACTTCAAACTGGCCGTTGAAGCCCGGAAGAAAGTGCTGGACAAACTCGAGAAAATGGGATTCGGGACGGTCATCCTGCCCGAATCGGAAACCCCTACCGGCAACATCGAAGGGTACCCCGATGCGGTGAAATGCGCGGAACTGTTTAAGAAGAACGCCAACGTCATCGAAGGGGTTATCGTCATCCTCCCCAACTTCGGGGATGAGCTGGGTGTGGTCAATACCCTGAAGCTCTCCGGACTGAACGTGCCGGTGCTGGTGCAGGCCTGCGACGACGACAACGACAAGGTGGATGTGAAAAGCCGCCGCGATGCGTTCTGCGGAAAGCTGTCGGTATGCAATAACCTCTACCAGCAAGGGATGAAGTTCACCGATACGATCTACCACACCTACAGCCTGGAGAGCAAGGAGTTCACGAAGGACCTGCTGAAGTTTGCCGGGATATGCCGCGTGATGAAAGGACTGAAAAACCTGCGGGTGGGCGCCATCGGCACACGCCCCGGCGGGTTCCAGACCATGCGGGCCAGCGAGAAACTCCTGCAGTATTACGGCATCACGGTGGTGCCGGTGGACATGTCGGAAATTATCGCCGCCGCGGAGAAGATCAGCGAGACAGACAAAGCGGTTACAGACAAAGTGAAAGCCATCAAGGATTATGGGGACTGCTCCGCCGTGAAGGACAACAAGATCGTCCGCCAGGCCCGGTTCGGGCTGGCCGTGGAGCGCTGGATCGAGGCGAACGATATCAATATCTCCGCCCTGCAGTGCTGGGAATCCATCGAAAAGAACTACGGGTGCGCCGCCTGCGTGACCATGAGCATGATGGGCGAAAAGCTGATGCCCTCGGCCTGCGAGGTGGATATCGCCGGCTCGATATCGATGTACGCCCTGGCCCTTGCGGCACAACAGCCCTCGGCCATCCTCGACTGGAACAACAACTTCGCCGAGGAGCGCAACAAGGTCGTCTGCACCCACTGCAGTAATTTTCCGAAATCATTCTTCCAGAACGATATCAAATTAGGGAGCCTGGATGTGCTCGGCACCGTCCTGGGAAGTGAGGATACGTTCGGAGCCGTGAAAGGTAAGGTGGCCCCGGGTGATATGACCTATTTCCGCATCTCCACCGACGACCGGAAGGGTGTGATCAAATCCTACCTGGGTGAAGGGGTGATTACGGACGATCCCTACGGCATGGACGGCGGGATAGCCGTCTGCCAGGTGCCCGACCTGCAGAGACTCATGAAACACATCTGTAAGGAGGGCTACGAGCACCACGTGGCCATGGTACGCGGACATGTGGCCGATATCCTTGAGGAAGCCATCGGCAATTACATGGGATGGAACCTTTACAGGCATGATTAACCTTAAAACCTGAAGATATGATATTAGTACACCATTACGGCCTCGCCATCTTCTTTTATGTCATCACGATGATCTGCTGGGGCTCCTGGGCCAACACCCAGAAGCTCGCAGAGAAGACCTGGCGCTTTGAACTCTTTTACTGGGACCTCTCCCTGGGCCTGCTGTTAACGGCCACGCTGGCCGCCTTCACAGTCGGCAGTATGGGCAACGAAGGCAGACCCTTCCTGCAGGACCTCGCTGCGGCCGATGCCTCTAGCATTTTCAATGCCATGCTGGGAGGCGTGGTGTGGAACCTCGGGAACATCCTTCTGGTGGCCGCCATCGCCGTGGCCGGCATGTCGGTTGGATTTCCGATTGGCGGAGGTATTGCATGGGTGCTGGGAATTATCGTCAATTTCATTTTGGTCGTGATCGATAAAGGATCGCCGGAAGGCAACACCTTCCTGCTCTTCAGCGGGGTGCTGGTCATTGTGGCAGCCATCTACCTGAGTATGCTTTCGTACAGGAGGCTGGCAAGGGAGCAGAAGAAGCCCTCCTTCAAGGGGATCGCCCTCTCCGTGGGTGCGGGTCTGCTGATCGCCTTCTTCTACGGACTGGTGGTGAAATCCCTCGATAACACGTTTGTATCGGGCGGCGCCGGCACGCTCACACCGTTCACCGGGGTCTTCCTGTTCGCGGCCGGGGTCTTCATCAGCACTTTCATATTCAATCCCATCTTCATGCGGTTTCCCGTTCAGGGAGAGCGCGTCAGGATAAGGGAGTACTTCAAAGGCAGTTTCGGAACGCATATGGTGGGTGTGATAGGGGGATTTATCTGGATGTTCGGGATGGTCGTCAGCTTCATGTCGGCCGGCGCCTCCAACCCGGCCATCTCCTATGCCCTGAGTAACGCCGCCCCCGTGGTGGCCATCCTCTGGGGCGTCTTCATCTGGAAGGAATTCAAAGACGCACCGAAAGGCACCAACAGACTGCTGATTGCCATGTTTACCCTGTTCCTGATCGGACTGGTACTGATAACCCTGTCGAATTAAACGGACGAGATGGCCCCTTCATCACGTGAACTGGAACGGCTGGCGGCCGGGATCCGGAAACGGCTCCTGACGATGATTTACAAGGGATCGGGAGGACATACGGGCGGTTCGCTCTCCTCTGCCGATATCCTGGTGGCGCTCTATTTTCACGTGATGAACATCCGCCCTGATGACCCCGCCTGGCCCGACCGCGATCGGTTCGTGCTCAGCAAGGGCCACTCGGTGGAAGGGTACTATGCCGTGCTCTCGAAACGCGGATTTTTTGATGACAGCGTGCTCGACAGCTACGGAACCTTCAACTCACCCCTGGCCGGGCACCCGGTGAATAAGGTGCCCGGTATCGAAGTGAATTCGGGAGCGCTGGGACACGGCCTCTCGGTGGGGACCGGCATGGCGCTGGCAGGGAAAAGGGACAACAAATCGTACAGGGTCTATGTGCTGATGGGCGACGGGGAGCACGGGGAGGGTTCCCTGATGGAAGCCGCCGCTGCCGCCGGCCACTATAAGCTGGATAACCTCACCGGGATCATCGACCGGAACAAACTGCAGATCAGTGGTTATACCGAGGAGATCCTCAGGATCGACGACCTGAGGATGAAGTACGAAGCCTGCGGGTGGGCGGTCAGGGAGTGTGACGGCCACAGCATGGAAGAGCTGACAGCCATCCTGAAGCAGGGTCCGTTTGAGAAAGGGAGGCCCTCCTTCATCATCGCCCATACCACCAAGGGGAAAGGGGTCTCGTTTATTGAAAACGATGCAGCATGGCATCACAGGGTGCCGTCGGAAGAGCAGTATAAACTGGCAATGGCCGAGCTGAACCGGAAACTGGAGGAGCTGAACCATGACTGACAAACCCATACCCTGCCGCAAGGCCTTTACCGACACACTGCTCGAGGAGGCGAAA
>JAFGWU010000047.1 GCA_016936975.1 Bacteroidales bacterium
CGATCGCTTAAGTTCTTTGAAATATTGTTTTTTCGTCGCCATAAATCTTTCGATTATGGACGACGAACTCATTCTCAGAAAACAGGCTGTGGAGCTTCATCTCAATGGTGTTCCAATATCTGAAATTGTGCAAAAGCTTGGTCGGTCGCGGCAATGGGTACATAAATGGATTACCCGTTATCGAACCAAAGGTGGAGATGATTGGTATCTCTCTGAATCAACTTCGCCGAAGCAAATGCACAACAGGATTCCTCAAGATGAGGAGGATTTGGTTATCAACGTCAGAAAGGCTCTGGAAGGCCGGATCTACTCTCAAACTGGTGCGCTAAGCATTATGTATGAAATAGAACGCTTGGGCCTAAAATCACCTTCAATATCGACAATAAATCGGATATTGAAACGGAACAATCTGATTAACACCAGCAGTGTAAAGCAAAGAAAAGGGATAGAATACCCAGACTTCTTTACGCTTGTTCAACAGATGGATCTGATTGGCCCGAGGTATCTAACCGGAGGCTGCCGATTCTATTTTCAGAACATAATTGATACTGAAAATCATTATGTTAGGGTTTATCCGATCAGAGATAAAAGGTCTACCACGATAGCCAGATCTGTAGTACACTTTTGGACAATCTATGGGATGCCTGATTACCTTCAAATGGACAATGAACTGCCATTTAGAGGAAGCAATCGTCATCCCAGGAGTCTTGGTATTTTACTGCGTCTGGCATTGTTTCAAGGTGTAACTCCTATCTTCATCCCACCATCTGAGCCCTGGAGAAACGGTATGATTGAAAAGTTTAATGACAACTTTCAAAAACGTTTTCTCCGCCCTCAGAGGTTTGCCTCATTTGAAGACGTTGAAAAAGAGGCGCCTAATTACTCTGATTTTCATAACGAGAATCACCGGTACTCAACCCAGGGAGGTAAAAGTCCAAATCAGATTATATCTATCTCTCAGGACAATAAACTCGGCCCTATAAACCTGGAGGATCCAATTCCACTTATTGAAGGTTCTGTGATCTTTATACGGTTCATAAGAAGCGATAGAAGCCTTACAATACTAGGAACCCGCTTTACGGTGAAGGAAGAGTTGGTATATACCTACGTCATTGCTGAAATAGTCATACACCGACATGTCCTTCTTGTTAAGCAGGATGGAATAATCCATCATGTATTCCCATTCGCGATGCCTGTTGACTGGTAAACAATATGTCAATGAACTGATGATATTTTGCCTTCCTTAGAAGGCGCGCCCCCCTAGGGGGGCAAAACAGTACTAATATGAACTATTTTAATTTACATTTTTTAATCCAGTGTAAACGAAGTGTTGATACATTACCTTCATTAAAAAGTGTAAACGATGTGCTGATATATTACACCTAACCCCTAACTTACTTAATTACTTATCCTATCCACTACCTTATAATACAGCCATTTACAATACTTATGCACCCAGACCATCAAAAGCTCCCCGCCCCCGATCAGCACATCCTTCCGGTTCCGCTTCATGGCGCGGATCATTTTCCTGGCACATTTTTCCGGGGAGATCCCGCCTGCCTGTCCCGGGTCCATCCTGCCATGTTCCCGGCCGTCCTTATCCAGTGCATGGAGGGAGATGCGTGTCTGGACCCGGCCCGGGCTGAAGATGGTGACCCGGATCCCTTTCCTGTGGTTCTCGGCCCAGAGGCTCTTGTAAAATCCGAACAGTGCGTGCTTGGCCGCCGCGTAAGCGCTTCTCTTCGGAAAACCGAATTTCCCCGCTATGGAGCTGGTCACCCCGATATGCCCGTACCCGTTTTCGATCATCGCCGGAAGAAGGGCTTTGGTGAGGATCACCCCGCTGAAATAGTTGATCTCCATGATCCGGCGGTCGATCTCCATCGGAGTCTCCAGTGCTTCCGAGCGCTGGGAAATACCTCCGTTGTTCATCAGCACATCCACCCTGCCGAATTGCTCCAGCACCTTTCCGGCTGCGGCTTTTACTTCTTCGGGAATGCCCAGGTTGAATACCACCGGGTACACATCCCGGGATACCGGTTCCAGCTGCTTCCTTACACCCTCCAGTTCTTCCGCCTCATGGGAGGAGATGATCACCCTGGCGCCCTCTTCGGCGAACAGCCCGGCCAGCGATGCCCCGATCCCGGAGGATGCCCCGGTGATCCATACATTCTTTCCCTGGTAGTTCATTCCGTTCTGAAATTTCATGTAAAAATAGCCGATAAAATAGAAATCAACCTATAAACAGGAGAGAAGCCGCCAGGAAAACTTTTTGTGACCAGGAAAAGATGTTACCACTTATTGTGCTGGTGAACCTGGAATATTCGCCGGGGAGCGAAATACGGAAAACCAGGTCCTGTGTGGTGGTTTCCCCGGATGAAATGAACCACTACCTGCAGGCGGCGGATCATCAGGGAACTGGGCCGTCTTTCCCAACCTGAGATCGAAAAATTGAAAGCCGTGATCCGGGAAGCGTTTGTGGACTGACACGCTACGCGCGGTCTTTCAGGCTCCCCTCAGGAAACCATTGTCCCGTTCACCTCCAGCTTGAATCCCATCCGGTGAATATTGACGATGTTCACTGCCTGGTCTTCACTCAGTTTCTTTCTGAGCCGGGCAATGTATACATCCATGCTCCGCCCCATGAAGTAATCGTTCGCCCCCCAAACCGTGGTGAGCACTTTTTCGCGTTTCACCACATTGTTGATATTGGTCGCCAGCATCCTGAGCACCTCTGCCTCTTTTTTCGTGAGGTTGATGTTTTCTGTGGGTGTGCACAGCATCCGGTTCGGGTAATCGAAAGTGAAGTTGCCGAACCTTACCATTTCGATCTCCTCGTTCTGAACCAGAGAAGGCTTTGTGCGTTTCAGCAATGCATAGATGCGAAGGGCGAGTTCAGTACGGCTGAATGGTTTCTCAATATAATCATCCCCTCCCGAGCAGAAGGCCATGATCTTTTCCCTGTCATCACCGAGGTCCGATATCATCAACAAGGGCGTTGTGTAGTCGGTTTTCCTGATCTCTTTGGTCAGCTCCATTCCGCTCAGGACGGGAAGCGCCACGTTGACCACGATGATGTCATATTTTTCAGCTTGAAAAAGTTTCAGGGCTCTGTC
>JAFGWU010000006.1 GCA_016936975.1 Bacteroidales bacterium
CAAATGGCGGTGGAACCATTACCCTGCCTCCCGATGATGTGAACGATGCGGATGCCAGTCCGGCCAAATGGAGGAAGAGGTTTCGGGATGGCGGAACATCCGTATCGTCGACGGAAGAACAGGATGGATCCCTGGCGACAGCTTCCTGCCTGTCTGAGGACCGGGATAATCAAAACGATTTATTTGCACCAATCTGCCCTTTGTCCGGCGGACCAAACCATATTTCATTTATATTTGCCTTTTAGAAATACCTTTTCAAACCTTTGTGTTTGATTTATACAGAAGAGGGGAGAGAACAGGCTCATTGAACCTCTAGCAACCTTCTCAAAAGAGAAACGGTGCTAAAACCTGCCCGGGTGGGAATTATAAATGAAAACATGTATGATTCCACAATTTTATAAATAATTGATATCCGGTAAGCCGGCCGGCTTGCCATAAAACAATGCGCCGATGTCTGAAAAAAAAAGTTACGCTGAAATTAATGAGAAAATTGTAAGGGGAGAGGCTGTAGTGCTGACGGCGGAAGAGGTTTCTGAAATGGGGAAAACCCTTTCCGCCAAAGAGATTGCACGTAAGGTGGATGTGGTGACCACCGCTACCTTCGGACCGATGTGCTCCTCGGGCATGTTCATCAATGTGGGGCACTCCAGGCCGCCCATCCGGATGGAACGGGCCACGCTGAACGGCGTTCCCGTTTTCACAGGAATCGCGGCCGTGGATCTCTACATCGGGGCCACGGAAACCCATCCCGATGATCCCTCTTACGGGGGCGCTCATATCATTGAAGCCCTTATAGGGGGCGAAGATGTTGAACTCATTGCCCATGGAAAAGGAACCGACTGCTATCCGCTGAGGGACATCCGGACGAAAATCAACAGGAGCAATATCAACGAGATGATTATGTTCAATCCCCGGAATGCCTATCAGAACTATCCTGCCGCGGCAAACAGCTCTTCAAGGATAAAGTACACCTATATGGGCAGTTTGCTGCCGAATCTGGGGAATGTGAATTACAGCACCAGCGGCGAGCTGAGCCCCCTGCTGAATGATCCGGAACTGAGAACCATCGGAATCGGCACCCGGATTTTCCTGGGGGGAGCGAGGGGATATGTCAGCTGGACAGGAACACAGTTTAAAACCAGGGGAATCCGCAACCAGTATGGTATCCCTGAATTTAATGCAGCAACCCTTGCAGTGACAGGGGATGCCCGCCAGATGAACACGGAATTTATCAAGGCGGCCTATTTTGAGCGATACGGCGTTTCGATTTTCATCGGAATAGGGGTTCCGATACCTGTCCTGGATGCTGACATTGCAGAACGGGTGATGATCAGGAATGAGCAGATCACAACCCGGATACTGGATTACAGTAATCCCGATCATCCGGAACTGGCTGCCACAAACTACGCGGAACTTTTTTCCGGAGAGATAACCCTTAAGGGAAGAAAGGTTAAAACCGCCTCCATGTCGAGCCTTTACAAAGCCCGTATTATTGCAGGCCTGCTTAAGGAGCAGATTAAAAAGGGCCAGTTTACCCTGACAGAACCTGTTTCCCTCTTCCCGAGAGATACCTCATTACATTCATTGGAAATTCGATAACAGATAAACCATATAAACCATGAAGCAAAGATTAGTTCTGAACTTTTCTTCAGAAACCGTAAGAGAGCCCATCACATACAATTTAATCAAGCAGTATGATGTGGTCATTAATATCCTGAACGCGGATGTCTCCCACGGAAAGGAGGGCAAACTGCTGATTGAGATGAGCGGACCGGAGCGGAATGTGGATGATGCACTCAGTTACCTGGAACGGAAAAAGGTTGTGGTCAGCCCGGTAATCAAAACGATCCGGTTTAACCAGGATTTTTGCATTCATTGCGGGGCATGTGTGTCTGTCTGTTATTCCGAGGCCATTACCATCAACAGGGAAAGCAGGAGAATTGAATTTATCCCTGAGAACTGCATCGCCTGCGAACTTTGCATTAAAGCCTGTCCGCTTCAGCTTTATGAACTGAACTTTGGAAATAACTGATGGCCCGGCCGAGATTTTACCGGGAGGAATTCAACACCGATCGTTTTCATACCTTCCAGGTGCAATTCCGGGAAACGGATATCCTGGCAGGGGTGAATCACGGCGCTTTTCATCAATCCATGCCTTCCGTATGTTCCGAAGTCATTCAATCTTTGAGAAATCTTCTGAACGAATACGGAGCGCGGCGAAAGGAGTTCCTGACCTCGCATCATCCGCTCCCCGGTGACCCGGATGCACCGCCGGTTGTTAATAAAATGATTGAATGCGGCCGGAGGAGCGGGACGGGTCCGATGTCGTCGGTTGCCGGTCTGTTTGCATTTGAAACGGGGCGTGCCCTGCTTCGTTTGTTCGACATTACCGAGCTGATGATCGAGAACGGCGGAGATATTTACCTGGTGAACCATCATGAGATTTATGTAACGGTGTATGCCGGGGATTCGCCCCTTACGAATAAATTATCCCTGGTGATTCCGCCCGGCAGGTGGGGCATCAGCACCTCGTCGGGAACGGTGGGCCATTCATTCAGCTACGGTAAGGCCGATGCGGTCACAATTGTCTGTGAGGACCCGGTAGTGTCGGATGCATGGGCCACCGCCGTTGCCAACAGGATCCGGAATAAAACGGATATCGAAAAAACCTTAAAATTTGTCGAAACAGTTCCCGAAATACTCGGGTGTTTGATTATTTTTAAGGATCGTATGGGTGTGAGGGGGCGGTTTAAGATTCAACCTGCAGAAATCAAGATATGAACAGTCTGCTGCTTGTGCTTCTGGCCATCATCGGTTATATCCTGGCTTACAGGTTTTACGGCCGTTTTCTTGCCCGGAAGATATTCAGGCTGTCGCCGGAACAGGTCATGCCTTCGCATCAATTTAATGATGGCATGGATTATGTTCCCACGAAGCGAAACATCATATTCGGGCACCATTTCACCACCATTGCCGGACTGGGCCCGATTGTCGGCCCCGCCATAGGTCTCATCTGGGGCTGGCTTCCGGCTTTCCTCTGGGTGTTCCTGGGAAGCATTTTCATGGGAGCGGTACATGATTTTTCCACACTGGTGGTCTCCGCCCGCAATAACGGTTACACCATCGGGGAACTGACAGGTCATATCATCAGTCCGGGTACCCGGTACGTTCTGCAGTTCATCATGCAGTTACTCCTGTTCATCGTACTGGCAGTTTTTGCCATGATTGTGGCCACACTTTTTGTGATGTATCCTGAATCGGTTATCCCGGTATGGTTCCAGATACCGATAGCCATCTGGCTGGGCTGGAACATCCGGAGGGGAAAACCGGACCTGGTTTATTCGATTATTTCGCTCCTGCTTCTCTATCTCCTGGTTATTGCAGGGGTTCATATGCCGGTCAATCTTCCCTGGGAAGATACAACCAACGTGGTGGTCTGGTCGGTGCTCCTGTTTGTCTATGTCTTCATTGCTTCAACCCTGCCGGTTCATAAGCTCCTTCAGCCGCGTGATTACATCAATTCCCACCAGTTGCTCGTTGCCATGGGACTGATTGTTCTCGGTCTGATCATCAGGCACCCCGTTCTTTCTGCCCCGGCAATCAACAGTCTGGCTTTTGCACCGGGATCGAATGTCCCTTCCCCCGCACCGCTGATGTTTATCGTCATTGCATGCGGGGCAATTTCAGGATTTCACGCCCTCGCCAGTTCCGGGACCACCGTGAAACAGGTCAGCCGTGAACCCGATGCATTACCGATTGGCTATGGGGCCATGCTCACGGAAAGCTTCCTGGCCGTGCTGGTCATTGTTTCCATTGCCGGCGGATTGGGACTGGGCGTCATGGATGGGGAAACCATCCTGACCGGCCGGGCTGCTTATTTGAATCATTACGCCTCCTGGGAATCGGCAAACGGACTGGCTTCCAAACTGGACGCCTTCATTACAGGAACGGCAAACCTGTTTGAGGCTTTCGGAATTCCCCAACGATACGGACAATCTTTTGTGGCAGTGTTTATCGTAACCTTTGCCAACACTACCCTGGATTCTGCCACCAGGATCCAGCGTCTTTCTCTCCAGGAGATTATAGGAACCGGCAAGGGAAAGGTGAGAAGCAGGTTAAGGAACAGGTACGTATCAACCCTGCTGATAGTGTCGGCAGCAGCGGCCCTCACTTTTTACAAACCGGGCGGGCAGGGCGCCATGATCCTTTGGCCCCTTTTCGGATCCCTGAACCAGCTTATGGGGGCACTGGCACTGGGTGTGGTTACGGTGTACATGTCGGCAAAGAGACTACCCCTGCAATACACACTTTTGCCGATGATCATCATCCTGATTTTTACGGTCTGGGCCATGATCCAGGAATTAACCGGATTCCTGAAGGAAAAGGAGACCCTGCTGGTCATCCTCTCAGGAGTGATCATCATTCTGACCGGCTGGCTTATGACCAGTGCGGTGAGGGTCATACTCATCAAAAGATCATCTCCTGATTGAAAAACTGGTGTAACCAACCAAATTCGACTCATTAACGGAAAGGTTATCCACACGCCCAAAGTCGGGTCCTGTTGAGCACCATTTTATGAAGGCATTGCACGATTCGGGGGATCCTTCGATTTCAATATATACAGAACCATCGGCCCGGTTCATGACAGTCCCCGTTAAATCATACTGCAGGGCCTTTATCCTTGCGGCATAACGGAATCCAACCCCCTGGACCCAACCGGAAACATGAATATTGAAATGCTGCTTCACAGGGTAAATTTGAACATAAGTTACGGATAATTGTTTTTAATCAAAAACTATAAACCTATGAATTCAAAACAGATATTTATTTCAACACTTCTGGGATTGTTCGCAACCTTTCAGGTGTACAGCCAATCGAATTTTTATGATTTTGTGGTCACGGATATTACCGGGAAGGATTTTGCATTTTCCCGGCTTAAAGGCAAAAAAGTAATTATCGTTAATACTGCTTCCAAATGCGGGCTGACACCCCAGTTTGAAGATCTGCAGAAGTTATATGAAACGTATGGCGGGGAGGATTTTACGATCATCGGGTTCCCTTCAAACGATTTCATGAACCAGGATCCCGGCACCAACGAGGAGATTGCTTCTTTCTGTAAACTGAATTACGGGGTGACATTTCCAATGATGTCCAAAATATCAGTAAAGGGAGATTCCATGCACCCTGTATACAGGTGGCTGACCTCAAAGTCCCTGAATGGGCTTGAAGACAGCAGTGTCAGCTGGAACTTTCAAAAATACCTGATTGACGAAGAAGGAAAACTTGTCGGACATATTGTCCCGCGTAAAAAGCCTGACACCGGAGATATCATTGCCTTTATTACGGGAAATTAGGTCCTGAGGACCATTGTAAAGTGGATTTCGTCCCTGAGTTCTGCCTTCAGAATAACGAGATCCGCTTTTATTTTTTCACCGCCGGGGGTGAGGATAACCTGGTTTCTATGCAATCCCGTTTTCTTTTCCCTGTCGGGAAGAATGAAACTTTCGAAAGCCTCACTATGGCCCTCGCCGGGGAAACATTCTGAAATTCTTTTGCCGGTACACTCTTTTTTTCTCAAACCGAATAATTTCTCGGCTGCACTGTTCCGGAACATCAGAAATCCGGGACTGTTTATGATTAGCACGGGAAGGGGCAATCCTTCGAGGATGCTTCTGTAATGCTTAATTTCCTGTTCGAAGCCCATTTTATCCTCTTTGCGCCGGGCATTCAATTCATCCAGCTTCCTCTGAAGATCCAGTGCAGTGAGTTTCAGTTCCTCCTCATTTTTTATCAAATCTTCATGGTGCCTTTTGTAATTAATCTCCAGCTCCTTTTCCCGGGTTATATCATTCGCCATAAAGATGACTTTCTCGATATCTCCGTACATATTGTCAATGGAGGTAAATGTAGCCCGCAGCCAGACAGTTTCCTCATATTTAGTCCTCATCCTGATCTGTCCCTGGTAGGCATCACCCCTGATAACCTTTTCCCAGATATCATTGAATTGCTCCTGTTCAGAGGTCCCTGTAAAATCAAACACACTTAATTGGGAAAGTTCCCGCTGCGTGTATTTCATCGACTTCTCAAACAGTTCATTGCACCGGATAAAGGCACCGTCGGGACGGAATTCCGCTTTCGGGATCAGGCGGTTGATGGCCCCGATTTCCCCCTCATACTCCAGGCTCTGCTTTTTCTGCTCGGTAGTGTCTATGGCCAGGAAAAGTACTTTTTCAGCTGTTCCGTCGTCCTTTCTGATGCAGGTATAGGTTGCCATGGTCCACACATCCTGTCCCTGCTTTGTTATATGTTTCATGTAGCCTTCAAAATGCTTGCCGCCTTTTGAAAGCTCCATCCAGATCGAATTAAACCAATCCATGTCCTTGTCATTGATAAACATGGAAATATGTTGTCCCTCCACCTCTTTGTTCCCCGAATATCCAAGTTTCTTAAGAAACCTGGTGTTGGCATACAGCAGGATTCCATCCATATTGTATTCGGCCCTTATAAGTGTATGGTTGACCGTATTTGTGAAGGAAATGAACTGTTCTGCCTGGCGGGCGGCCTCGTCACGGGTCTTTTTCAGGATCTCCAGGTTCTGCCGGACCTGTTCCTCCTGAAGCGAAAGTTGTCGCGCCTGCTCACGGGTCTCTTTCAGCAGCTCTTCAGTCCTCAAAACGCTTCTCATGGTGCTGATGGTCGTGGCCGTGTTCTCGGCAATTTTTTCGATAAACTGTATCTTAAAGGATTCAATCGGATGAAAGGAGGCAAGCTCAATAATGCCGCACACTTCATCGCGAAAAACAAGAGGTGCAATCAGAAGGAACCCCGGGTTGGCCTTACCGAGCCCCGAGGTTATGGTTAAATAGCCATCCGGGATCTTATCTGTGTAGTAACTTTTCTTCTCGAATGCCACAGCACCTATCAAACCATCGCCCCATTCGATCGTTTTGTCGGGAAACTTTTTACGATCATAGGCGTAGCAGGCCGTCATTCTGATCACTTTTCGTCCCTTCTCCTGATCCACGAGGAAAAATCCTCCCTGATTGACATCCAGGTACCGGACCAGCCGGGAAATAAGTGTGCTGGCAAGGGTTTCCGGATTGCTGGCATGGTTCCGGAGAATATCCCCAAATTCTGCCAGTCCCTCTGAAACATAATTTCGCTGATTTTCCTCCAGCCTGATCCTTTTTTCAGCTTCCCGGTGGGCAGCCAGGTTGCTCTGAAGATTCATCAGGGTGTCAGAAAGATCCTTATCCTCATCGGTAAAACGGATCTGGTATTGAAGATTTCCGGCGATCAGGTCGTTGGTAAATTGCTTGATGCGCTCCTTTTTTACGGTGATGTCACGGACCTGTTCCCGGAGTTTCTCAAATATCCCGGACCTTCTGTGTGCTAACAAACCAGATACCGTACCCAGAAACAGGGGTAACAGATCCACCAGGTAGATTCCGGGAAAACGGGTATGCAGTCCCCCAATATAAGCGAAAGAAAAGTTTTCCCCGGAAACAGAAAAAATCAACCAGTAGAACAGGATAATGATCAGCAGGCCGATAACCACTCCAAGCAAAGTAATCCGTATGACCGTTTCCTGACGGCTCAGTTTTTCCATGCCATTCTGTTACAGCAACTAAATTAAATATATTTTTTTACACCGCTCAGATTTACTATTAACATATCCCTGAATTTACTATTTTAGGGGTTTCTGATTCCTGAAGGGTATGGCAAAACTGAGAATTCTGGTGGTGGATGATATTTATGCGAACCGCTTTTTACTTTCTGAGCTGATAAAACTGACGGGGAATGAGATCCTACTTGCCGAAAATGGGGAGGAGGCACTCTCGATTCTCAGGCAGGAGACAATTCATCTGGTCTTCATGGATATCGAAATGCCGGTGATGAATGGACTGGAAACCACACGTTATATCCGGAACGAGATGCCGTCGCCCCTGAATGTCCTTCCGGTCATTGCCGTAACGGCCCATAATCCGGAAATGTTCTTCCAGGATTTTGCCGATGTCGGCTTTGATGAACTGATTACCAAGCCCTACTCCGCAGAAAAAATCAGGGATGTGATTTCAAAGATTATTCCCTGATGCCCTCCCGGTTGCCGGGAGCAATAAACCATGGAAAAGATAACAGCTATCCGGCATGTCCGTATCCTACAGATCGTGGTAGAGCAATCTTAAAATTTTCTCCAGGTGTTCCCGGTCCGTGTTGCTGAACTGATCCTTCTCCCGGGCATCCACATCAAAAACCGCCACCAGGTCCCCCGCGGCATTGTAAACCGGGATGGTGATCTCAGACTGGGAGCGTGCATCGCAGGCGATATGTCCCGGAAACTGATGCACATCTGGCACGATAAGCGGTTCCCTCCTGTTGACACAGGACCAGCAGACACCCCGGTTCTTTTCAAGTACCTGGCAGGCCACAGGGCCCTGGTAGGGACCCACAACCAGTGCATCATCCTTCAGCAGGTAAAACCCGGTCCAGAAAAAATAATCCATTTTATGATGAAGCACCGCACAGATGGTGGCCATCCGTGCAAGGGGATCACTGCTCTTCTTCAGCAGATCTTCCAATTGTGAATATATTCTCCGGTACCTGCCTTCCTTTTTACGTTCATCCATATCGTCCCGTTTTCCTGATAAAATTAAAAATTAACCGCGGAAAACAGGAGGATCCCAGGGGATTTTACTTTTCCAGCTCTGATATACGCTGCTCAAGGAGTTCTATCCGGTCCTGCTGTTCCTGGATGGCCTTCAGCAGGATCGGGATCATTTCCACGTACTTTACCCCTTTATAATGTATCTCCGCATCTTTATTTTCATCCTCTGCAACCGGGTGAACTGCATCGACCACCAGTTCCGGGAAAACCAGCTCAAGTTCCTGGGCCACAAAACCATATTGCTCCGATTCCGGTAAGCCTACAGATTTGGTATTATCGTTGTGGATAAATGAATACTTCCTCGGTTTTACTTCCATCACTTTTGCCATAACCGGCTCCAGTGATTCCACATCCTTCTTGAATTTCGCGTCCGATGCATTGATAAGGCTTCCGGTATAGGCAAGGTTACCCTGGGCATATACGGCATAATTTGGGTCTCCCCCCGCGGCATAGCCCAGAACACCATAACGGACGCCTGTTCCGGTTACGGATGCATAGCCCCGCAATCCAATATACCCACCCTGGCCATGTACCCCGACTCCATAATAAGGGACCTGGTCATGTTTTCCATAGATAGCGGGGGTATCATCGGTTGCTGTAGACCCATCATAAGCATATAGCTTGTTTCCACTTGCCGATGTACCTATTCCTACATTTCCATTTATCGTTAATCGGTCGTACTGGAAGTCACCATAAACCAGGGGAGAAGATGTACTTGAATTATCGATATAGAGTTTATTGCTGGTCGTTTCGTCATATCCCACCTGGTAACCCAGGAATACATTACCCGAACCTGTGGTATTGTGATATCCGGCCTCATAACCGAGCATGACATTATTCCCCCCGGATGTTGAAAGCATGCCCGACTGGTAACCGATAAACGTGTTGTTATTCCCGGTAGTCTGGCTGGCCCCGCTTGACGATCCCAGGTAGGTTCCCCGATAATAGGCATATGTATTTACTCCATGCCCGGCCGCGTATCCGACAGCGGTATTGTAATTGCCGTCATTGTGCCAGCCTGATGATGCGCCAAAATAGCTGTTGTAGGAGCCGTTGGATGCCACCCCGGAAGATACACCATAAAAAGCATTGTAATCACCGGTTCCATGCTGTTTCCCGCATTCTCCTCCCATAAACACGTTGTAGGCGCCGGTACTTAATTCTCCGGCACAATATCCGATAGCAGTTACATAATTATTAGTAGATGTTTGAGTCGCTGCATTATAGCCGATTATCACACTGCCTCCGCCAGAGGTATTGTTATAACCGGCCATATATCCCATGAAGACATTGTAGTTACCGCTGAAACCGGTGCCGGTCCCGTTATTGTTATAACCGGCCCGGTAACCGACGAAAACATTATAGTTTCCATATGCGTTGTTCCTGCCCGATTCATGACCCATAAATGAATTAAAACTGCCCGAAAGGATGGAATATCCAGCATCATATCCAATCATGACATTATTACTGCCCGATGCCCCCTCACCGGAATATCCCGCACGGTAGCCCAATAATGTATTGAATTGCCCTGACCGGTTGTTGTAGCCTGTTTGATACCCGATATAGGTGTTGTATGATGGATCTGTACTAACTGAATATCCGGAATAGTACCCACTTCCATAACCAATATAGGTATTATAATATCCATTGGAGCTTGATGCCCCGCTTCCATTTCCGATATTAATGTTATTCCATCCCACCGTATTATTTATCCCTGATCCGAGACCGAGAAAGATATTGTTTTCTCCTGTTGTGTTATAGTAACCTGCAGTGGAACCCATGAAAACATTGTTATCTCCGGATGTATTATTGTACCCCGACCAGTAACCGAGAAACACATTGTCGTTACCTGTGTTGTTATGTGAACCTGCCTCGGTCCCCAAAAACACATTGTGGTTGCCTGTGTTGTTATTATAACCTGCCAGGGTCCCTAAAAACACATTATCACTTCCTGAAGTATTATTATAACCGGCACCATCGCCAATACAAGTATTAAAGTTTCCGGTTAAACCATAAGTCGGGTTTCCATAACCTGCTTTCCATCCAATGAAAATATTATGCATCCCGGTAGTATTATTATAACCCGATTCAAATCCGAGGAAGGAATTATAATGGGAATTATTTCTGTAACCGGCTTGATAACCAATCAGCGAATTAAAATACCCGCCTGTGCTTTGACGCCCTGTTTTATTACCCAGGAAGACATTTCCCCAACCATTTAGTGTACTGAATCCACTTTGGTTTCCGATAAAAATATTCTGATACGCTCCTGTTGCCGAATAGCCGGAAGAATCACCCAGGAAAATGTTGTCATGGCCGGTAGTGACATTGTACCCGGAATGATAGCCCATAAATGAATTATCATAACCAGTGGAAATGTGTATTCCTGCATCCTCACCGACCAGAAAGTTCTCCGGCGTCAGCGACATCAGCTGTGCCGCGTCTCCTTTAGAGTTGGTATACCCTCCGACCGCAAATCCCCCTTTAACGCCTTTGGTTCCCTCTTCCTTAAAGTAAACGCGGGTACTGTCGGGAGTGACTCTTAAGTACTCATTTGTAAAACCTTTCGTGCTTTTGCTGTAGCCACCCACTGCAAATCCGCCTTTAACTCCTTTTTCGTCATATACTTTATCTTCATCAACATAAACCATGACCCCATCGTTGAAGACTGCAAAAACGGGGTTGCCCAGGTCATTTTTTACTTCAAACAACGGGGTTCCCACCTGTGGATCATCACCCGTAAGAATTTTCACGGGATTCGAAGTAACCACCGTATCCAAATTCAGATCCCATCCCGATTCACCGGCAATGATGGAGGGAAGGTTCACGGTGGTTGGGGTAGGGTCGGCTGAAAGACTCAGGATTCCTCCTGTATACTGCAAATCCTGGATCTCATTGGCCGGACTGGCATCCGCATCGTTCACATCATCGGGAGGCAGGGTAATGGTTCCACCGCCATTTGAAAGGGTAATGTTCTCACCGGAGATGGAGAGGTTCTGTATCTCGTTTGCCGGGTCCGCATCTGCATCATTCACCTGGTCGGGAATCACCACCGAGTTGGCTTCAGAAATCGATAGTGTATGACCGGCGATGGCAAGTGTTTGAATTTCATTATCCGGATCTGCATCCGCATCATTCACATCATCCACCGGAAGGGCAATGGTTCCTCCCCCGCGGGACAACGTTATATTTTCCCCCTCGATCGACAGTGTCTGCAGTTCGTTGGCGGGATCGGCATCTGCATCGTCAACAGCATCGGGCAGACCTGCAAGGCTGATGGTGTTGCCGCCGCTGATGGAGAGATCCGTACCGGAAAGGGATAACTCCTGGTTGTCCAAACTGATTCCGGGCTCACCCCTGAGGTCAACTGCCGTACCCCAGGTATCGTCCGGATTCTGAAAACGGAGCGAGGTTTCTATCCATTCATGGGCCGGTTTATCGCCTTTATCTCCCTGGGGACCCGGATCTCCGGCAGGTCCCTGCTCTCCCTGGGGTCCGGGAACTCCCTGGGGACCTTCGGGTGCCTCGAACTCTGCCCAGTGATCGGGGTCCA
>JAFGWU010000007.1 GCA_016936975.1 Bacteroidales bacterium
AAGTGACCTGCACCTGGAGGGACATCTGACCAATTTTATTCCCTATATCTTTAAGGGAGAGACCGTATCGGGTACGCTGAATGTAGTTTCAGACCTGCTTGACCTGAATCCGTTTGTTCCTGAAAAAGATACAGCCGCATTCTCGGAGTCCGATTCCCTCGGTGTTTCAGTTCATGATACGGCAGAAACGGAACAGGCATTGCGTATTCCGCAGAACATCGATTTCGGGATGCGGTTGGAGATGAAGAAAATATTGTATCAGCAGATCATGGTTGAGAACCTGAACGGAAAAATTCATGTGAATGAAGGAATTGCCATCCTTGAAGGGCTGGGCCTGGATATCCTGGACGGGAAGGTTTCAACGGAAGGAAAGGTGGATACGCGGAAGGAGCTGACGTATGTAACGGCCGGACTGGACATCAGAGGGGTTGATATTCCCCGGTCCTATGAAACCCTGGTTACGGTTGAAAAGCTGGCTCCCATGGCGAAATACTGCAAAGGGCGCTTCAATACCGACATGACATACGAATCTTTTCTCGATAATTCATTTGAACCCGTGTACGAATCCATTAATGCGCAGGGGAACCTGTCCACGGAGGACCTGCAGGTTTATAACCTGAAGTCGTTCATCCGGTTAAGTGAAGTGTTGAAGAACGAGAAGCTGAAAAATATCGTTCCGGACGATGTATCGCTGGCCTTCAGGATTGAGGATGGCAGGGTCATGGTTGAACCTTTTGATGTGCGATTTGAAAACTCGCGAATGAATGTTTCGGGATCGCACGGGATCGACAGGACGATGGATTATTATCTGGATATGGAAATTGCCCGGTCCGATCTTGGCACCGGGGCCGGTGAACTGCTTTCACGCATAGGGGCACTTGCGTCTGCGGCGGGACTGCAGATTCCCGAATCGGATTATGTCAAAGTCATGGCCCATATCGGGGGCACTTTCGAGGATCCTGTCGTCACCACAGATTTAAGCGGCAATGTCAGGTCGAAGGGAGCGGAGGTGGAGGAGCAGTTCAGGGAAAGGGTTGAGCAGGAGATAGGGGAGAAGGAGGAAGAAATCCGTGACCAGGCGGGTGAAGAGGCGGAACGGATTATCCGGGAGGCTGAAGCAGAGGCGGCCCGTATCATTGAACAGGCAGAGAAGGCCGGAGCGGAGATTGTTGCCGAGGCTGAAAGGCAGGGAGATAAACTCATCAGGGAGGCCGGCAGCAATCCCATTAAAAAGGCTGCGGCAGAGCGGGCTGCCAGGGAGCTGAAAAAGCAGGCAGAGGAGAAGTCCGCCGCGTTGATCCTGGAAGCGGAAAAGAGAGCCGATGCAGTGATCGCCGGGGCAAAAGAGGAGGCGTCAAAAATCAGAAATTGACAAGAGGCAGGAAAAAAAAAGCTGCCTTATCCGGGGCAGCTTTTCAATATTGCTGGAAGAATATTAAAATTTTTTCTCCTGGATCCTGGCTTTCTTTCCCGTCAGTTTTCTCAGGTAGTTGATCCTTGCTCTCCGGACGCGTCCCCGCTTGTTGATTTCAATTTTATCAATGAAAGGCGAAGCAGCCGGGAAGATACGTTCCACCCCAATGTTCCCCGACATTTTCCGAACCGTAAAGGTTTCGGTGTTTCCCTGTCCTTTTCTTTGGAGAACGGTTCCCCTGAACTGCTGGATCCGCTCCTTATTTCCTTCCCTGATTTTATAGTGTACCGTTATGGTATCCCCGGCTGAGAAAGCGGGCAATTCAATTACGGGGGCGACCTCTTTTCCGATTACATTCATTAAGTTCATCACGCTGATCGTTTAATTATTCAATACCTTCTTTCGAACAGGACGCAAAAGTACAAATATTTTTCTATTTGAAGCAGGTTTTTGGGATAATTATTAACAGCATGAGTCTTAATGGGCACCCTCTTTCGGCATCAGCAATTTTTTGCCGGTATCCTTCACCACCATCTTTTTCCACGACTCCGGATAGCCGGGGTGGTCGGGATTAACAGGGTATCCGTCCCCCGTGCGCAGAAACTTCCCGTTTTCTTCCTTCTTGATATTTCCATCCATATATTTTACCAGCAGGAATTGCCCGAGTTCCTTGTACCTTCTGAACGTGTAATTACCCATTTTTACAGAATAGTCGGTAATGAACTCCCTTGCCATTTCCGGGTTGACTTCATACATGGCTTCTGCGGCGGCATCAATAGCAGGCACCTCTTCAAGGAATTTCGTTTCCAGTTCGTTCTGTACCTTAACAACGTCTTCTATCATCACATTATATCTCAGGTAGCAAAAATTCGAAACGAAGTTGAAAGCCCAGAAGGCCGAATGGTCCGAATAGGTCAGCAGATCTCCGTTGCCCACGGCATAGGCTTCAGGAACGCGGGTCATGCCGCAGTACATCGGCACATAGGTTGTAAATGCAGCATCATCCACGCTGAACCAGAAGATTCCTCCGATGATATCGGGTTTATCGGGACGGCTTTCGGCCACGAAGGAGAACCCGGTTTGCTGGGTGGCTGTGGCCCGCTCATTGCAATATGTTTTTCCGTCGTATTCCCAGGAGAGGGGACGCCAGCGGTAGGGCAGTCCAAAAGGACCGGCACCGGCGTCCATCCTCATATCCAGCCCGGTATCTTCCAGGTGGTCGCGCATAAAATTCATCAGGTCACGGGCAGAGAGTTTTCTGTCGGGTTTGATGTAAAGGGGCATCCGGTTCTCCAGGTCCTTTCCACTGGCGTAATCAAAATACTGGCCCATATTGCTGTTAACATCCTTGAAAAATGACCAGACACGGATTTCACAAAAACGTGCACCGCTGAAATCCAGCGGGGCGTAAGTATCTGAGAAACTGAATTCCTCATCGGTTCCGTCGTAATATCCCATCTCCCGTGCAAAGGAAATGACATCCGGTGCATAAAGGCAGTTTTCAGAATCGTTAAGCGGAAACTGCCGGATTCTCGCCTGGTTGGCATGACCCGATACATATCCGTCGGGAATCCGGATGGCGACCCAGACCGCACCTTTATATTTGTTGAAGGTTTTTCCGTTTTCCGTTACCATTCTGGTGCCTTTGCCAATCAGGTCCATGATCCAGACCTCGTGCGGATCGGATATGGAAAAGGATTCACCGGTGCTGTAATATCCGTAACGGTCGACCAGCTCGCCCATGATATTGATTGCCTCGCGGGCAGTCCGTGCCCTTTGAAGCGTAATGAACATCAGACTGCCGTAATCGATCAGACCGGTGGTATCCCGCAATTCGGTACGACCGGTGTAGGTGGTCTCCCCGATGGCCACCTGGTGCTCGTTCATGTTTCCTATCACCGAAAAAGTATGGGATATTTGAGGAATTTTGCCGAGGTATTTGTTGGTATCCCATTCCCGGACCTCCATCATCGTGCCGGCAGGATAATCAGCCGATGGCCTGAAATAGAGTTCCCCGTAAAGTACATGCGAATCGGCCGCATAGGTGATCATCGATGAGCCGTTTACCGATGCTCCCGGGGTAACCAGGAAATTCGTACAGGCTTTGCCGGACTCTGAAAACCCAGCCAGAAGAATAAGTATCGCAAATGCCAATCTGTTTTTCATGCTGCTTATTTTATGAGTTTATGATTCTGTGTCAGGTTCCGACAATGAGCCTCCCCTGGAATGAAATGGCAAAGATTCCAATTTTCTTTGAAATGCGCAACAAAACTATTTCAAAACATATGGTGTTAATAAAGGTTAAATATTAATTCATAACCTTAATTTAACATAAATGGCTTTGTGGATTTTTGCTAAAAATGTATTTTCGCGGTTGAATTTTTAAGGGGTAAAATTGCGATTATTTTCTGCAGGAGTACAATATTTCATATGTAGTTTTAGTTAGTAGTTTAGTTGGTAGTTTTAGTTAGTAATTTGAAGAAAAGGGTGCATCCGATGATGCGCCTTTTTTTTATTCAGGAGTGTGGATATTTCCCGTGGAAAGGTCACGAGAAGCTCCGGTGACGCTTGCATAGCAGTTTATTTCATTCCTCAGGCGCAGCAGGCCCAGGAGTCCGAATACCAGGCTTTCCTTGTATCCTATAAGGGTATTATCCGGAAGCGGAAGTTCCAGTCCCGACAGGTTTCTGATCCGATCCATAAGATACCGGTTCCATGCACCTCCCCCGGTGATCAGAACGGAAGGTCTCCCAAACATGACCAGGACACGGCTGATTTGGTGAGCGATATGCTCCGCGCAGGTTGTCATCAGGTCCTCAACCGGATAACGGGAGTGTTGGAGCACCGGTATGAACATCCTTTCAAACCATTCCCTGCCCAATGATTTGGGGGGGCTCATTCTGTAGTATTCCAGCCGGTTCAGTTCCTCAAGCAGTTTCTGGATGCACTTTCCGGATGCGGCCATGGCACCATCCCGGTCATATTTCTTTCCTCTCTTTTCCGACAGATAGTTCAGTACCATGTTGGCCGGACAAATATCGAATCCCCTGCGGAGTCCTTTCTCCTCGTAGGACAGATTGGCAATTCCTCCGATGTTCAGGCAGATATCATACTCCCCGAACAGCAGACGGTCCCCGGCCGGAACGAGGGGTGCTCCCTGTCCGCCATGTTCCACATCTTTTACCCTGAAGTTATTCACTACGGTGATGCCGGTTAATCCGGATATAACGTTTCCATTTCCTATCTGAAGGGTCATTCTTCCTGAGGGATCATGAAAGACCGTATGACCATGAGAGGAGATAAGGTCGGGGGTAACCCGGTTTTTTGAATGAAAATCGTTGAGTTCGCGTCCGTAAAATGCACCGAGTGTCATGTCAAGTTCACGCAATGCTTTATCGGACAGGGTGAGTGCCCTGGTGAGTTTCCTCCTGAGAGATTCCGGGTAAGCGGTCGTCACGGCATCTATAAAACTGTAGTGCCAGCCGGAAGGCGTTTGGCTGAACCGGCAGAGGGCCATATCGATTCCATCCAGGGAGGTGCCCGACATCAATCCGGTAACCAGAAAGGGTGAGTTCATGCTATCCGGGTTATCTTGTAAAGGTGGTATGATAAAGGGTGGCGTTTCCCTTCAGATCCGAAACGTAAAGTTCCAGATCATGAACCGAACCGTCTGACTGCATCCTGTCATCAAAGGCGTAGGAGATCAGGTTGTTTTTCAGATCATATTCAAAAAGGACCCAGGTGTTGTCGATGTATCCTTCAAATCTGTCTATTCCTGAAAGATCATCGGAAATGGTAAAATCAATGGACGTTGAACCCCTGTAATCTGCCGAATTCCGGGTATTGAGCGGAACAATTACGGGGGCTATCGTGTCGAGGGCAATGGCGTAATTCCCGAAATTCCGGGCTTCGGTTTCAATCATTCCGTCGCGGTATGCTCCTCCCGACGAAGTGATGGATTGGTTATTTCCGACGGATACAATCAGCGCTTTCTCCTTCAGTTCTTCGGGAAGGTTGACCGGCTTAATCGACAGCAGGAACGGACGGTGAAGGGGCACCGCTTCATGATGTATGCTGAAGATATCAGAATACAACCCCTCAAATCCTGGTTTCCGGGAATATTTGAATGGAAGGTCCTCGTAAAGTGCATTTACCGGAACAGAGAGCCGGAGCCCGTCGTCGGAATATTGATTCTCCCGGTTGAAGGACATCAGGGTCTGGATGCCGGTGTCGGCAGAGGGGAGTGGGCAGGCCGGGGGAGTGCCTTTCATTCTGAAAAGCAGTTGCGATTCGTTTCCGGCCACATCCCTGGCGATGATTTTGAGGGTGTGGAGGTTCGAATCCCGTATGGAGAGGATTCCATCCTTTTCCAGATGCTCATAAATACTCAGGCGGTCGTTGGGAAGTCTGAAGAGCTTATGGGCCTTGATGTTGTTTGATATTTTTTGCTCATAGTCGATATGTGCATTGATATAGCGGGTTTCCGAGAAGGAGAATTGATCCATTTGATGTTTGTAAACCATGCGGTTGTCGAAATGAAGTTCCAGGGAGTAGACCCCGCATCTGTTGGGGGTCCCATCCAGGAAGTCGAATACCTCCGTTCCGATTCCCAACTCTCCGTAGACCTCAGGGATTCCGTTATTCTCAATCCCATAGTCCCCATTGGTTTTTGTTACATTATAGAGCACCTTTTCACGATTCTGATTTACGATGCCGGATCCGCGCTGAGGGTAGATGAACACCCGGTAAAAAACCGGTTTCCTGGTATCGGGGATGGGAAAATCATATTTAAGGACATTTGTAGGAACCTGTCCCCCGGTTTTCCTGACCTCAAAGTGAAGGTGGGGTCCGGAGGAACTTCCGGTATTGCCGGTGAAAGCGATCAGTTCATTCTTCTTAACCCTGAACCGGTTTTTTTCAGGGAAAAGATCCACCCCGAACGACTTAAGGCGATACTGATTTTCCCTTACATAGCCGGCGACATCATCCCTGTACCGGTCAAGGTGTCCGTAAACCGATGTAAATCCATTATCGTGAGTGACATATACGGTTTTGCCATATCCATTGGCCTGCACCTTGAGACGCGAAATATATCCCTCCTCAATGGCGTAAACGGGATAGCCCGGCCTGCCGTTTGTTTTAATGTCGATTCCCGAATGAAAATGGTCCGAACGAATCTCCCCGAAATTTCCGGAAAGGATTATCGGGATCTTTACCGGCGGAGCAAAGGAGATCCTGTCCTGGGCATGGAGGATGGAACAGATTGAGCTGGCAGAGAGCAAGAACAGTAAAAGCCGCATTTTCTGGTACATTTATATTAAAGGCCAAAGCTAAGATTTTAAAGTGTTAATTCGAAACCGCCCCTGTTTATAATTATCAAATAAGTTATATATTTGTACCTGTAATATCTCTGAAAAATGAATGTTGAAGAGGTCGAAATACTCAACGGGATAAGGGATAAGATACAATCTGTAAAGTTACGTCTGAGCAGGCAGCTTGAAGATTTTGAACAGTTGAAGCGCATGAATGACGACCTCAATCACAAGATTCAGCAAAAACAGGTTCAGATAAAAGAACTTGAACAGCAGAATCAGAAATTAAAACTGGCAAAGGGTTTTCTTGCGGAGAGTGAGGATGAGCATGATGCCAGGATTAAAATTAACAGAATAGTGCGGGAGATAGACAGGTGTATTGCTCTTTTAAACAAATAAGAGGGGATAATGGAAGATAAACTTTCAATCAAGGTTCAGATTGCGGAACGGTTTTATCCCCTGAAAATTGACAGACGGGACGAGGAAAAAATAAGAAAGGCAGCCAGGGTTATTAACGAAAAGGTACTGCAGTATAAACAGAGATATACGGACAAGGATACCCAGGATTTCATGGCAATGGCTGCTTTGCAATTTGTTATTAGACTTCTCGATTGCGAAGAAACGCAAAATGTTGTATCTTTGAAACAGGAGTTGAACGAATTGAATAACGAACTGGAAAATTTACTTAAATAGAGTAATTACGTTCTTTGCATATATAAGAGTTACCCGCATTGTTTCTTCAATTATTTTTGAAACTCAACATTTAGCAAATTGGAGTTTGGCTCGGGATTTAAAGAGCAGGCCATAAATCCGGTTCGCCGGATTCTGATTCGTCAGACATTGGATTCTCGATAGGTTCTGGCGGCTCCACCCATGTTTAACTGGGGTTTTATTAAATCTTGAGGAAACGTGCGGGTTTTTTTTTAAATAAATGAAAACCTATGGAACTGTTAATGAATCCATTGATTCTTCAGGTAACACTGGTTTGGTATCTGGTTGTTGGGTGTGCGGCACTGTTGATTGGAGCGGGGGTGGCCTATTTAATTATCATTACTGTTCAGAAAAACAGGAGCACAAGCATCATCAGGGAGGCGGAAGCTGAAGCAGAAATCATCAAACAGCAAAAGATACTGCAAGCCAAGGAAAAGTTCCTCCAGCTGAAAGAGGAACACGAGAAGATCATCAATGAAAAGAATAGTAAGATTAACCAGCGGGAAAATGCCATCAAACAGCATGAGTTTTCAATTTCCCAGAAGCTGGAGGAGTATCAGCGCAAAAAGAATGAGGTTGAGGTTATAAAGGAAAACCTCAATGTTCAGTTGAACCTGGTTGAAAAGAAAAAGGAGGAGCTTGAACGGGTCCACCGGATGCAGGTCGAACAGCTTGAGACCATATCGGGTCTGTCTGCTGAGGAGGCCAAGGCCCAGCTGACTGAGTCCTTGAAGGAGGAGGCCCGTGCCGAAGCGATCTTATTCGTCAATGAGATAATTGACGAAGCGAAGATGGCGGCCAATAAGGAGGCAAAAAATATTGTGGTGAAGACCATTCAACGGGTCGCCACCGAAACCGCCATTGAAAATTCCGTCACGGTCTTCCATATTGACTCGGATGAGATGAAGGGTCGCATCATCGGGCGAGAAGGACGTAATATCCGTGCCCTGGAAGCAGCAACCGGCGTGGAGGTTATTGTGGATGATACACCCGAGGCCATCATACTGTCGGGTTTCGACCCGGTAAGACGTGAGATAGCCCGTCTGTCTCTTCATCAGCTGGTTACCGACGGTCGGATTCACCCTGCAAGAATCGAGGAGATTGTGGCAAAAACAACCAGACAGATCGAGGAGGAGATTGTTGAGGTTGGAAAACGGACAGCCATTGATCTCGGTATTCACGGATTGCATCCGGAGCTGACCCGGCTTATTGGCAAAATGAAGTATCGATCATCTTACGGGCAGAATCTTTTACAACATTCCAGGGAGGTTGCCAACCTGTCGGCCATCATGGCCAGTGAACTCGGATTGAATGCCAAACTTGCCAGGAGGGCTGGATTGTTGCATGATATTGGTAAAGTACCGGATGATGAGCCGGAAATACCACATGCGCTGTTTGGGATGAAGCTGGCCGAAAAGTACAAGGAAAAACCGGAAATCTGCAATGCAATCGGGTCGCATCACGATGAGATTGAAATGACCACCCTTCTTGCCCCGATCGTCCAGGTCTGTGATGCCATTTCAGGAGCCAGGCCCGGTGCACGTCGTGAGATTGTGGAATCCTATATCAAAAGGCTAAAGGAACTGGAAGCGGTTGCCCTCTCTTATCCCGGTGTTTTAAAGACCTATGCCATCCAGGCAGGAAGGGAGCTGAGGGTTATTGTCGGCAGTGAGCAGGTGACGGATAAGGAGGCGGAAACGCTCTCATATGAAATAGCTAAAAGGATCCAGGATGAAATGACCTATCCGGGACAGATAAAGATTACGGTGATCAGGGAGACCAGGGCCATTAACTACGCCAAATAATGAACAGGGTTCTAATTACCGGCACAGCCGGGTTCATTGGGTTTCATCTGTCCCGACTGCTTGTCCGGAATGGGTATCAGGTGACCGGCCTGGATAATATCAACGACTATTATGATGTGGATTTGAAATATGCCCGGCTCGAAAAGTCGGGCATATCTCGTGATAAGATAGGCTACAACAGAGTCGTTCAGTCTGAAGTGGATAAAAATTACGAGTTCCTGGAGATGGAGCTGGAAGACAAGGAATCCCTTTTCGAATTGTTTGCCAACCGGCATTTTGATGTGGTGGTCAACCTGGCTGCCCAGGCCGGTGTACGCTACAGCCTTACCAATCCCGAGGCTTATATTCAGAGCAACATCACAGGATTCTTAAACATCCTTGAAGCCTGCCGGCACCATCCCGTCAGGAACCTGATATTTGCCAGCAGCAGCAGTGTTTATGGACTGAACCGGAATATGCCTTTCAGCGTTCGCTCCAATGTGGATCATCCGGTGAGCCTTTACGCGGCCAGTAAAAAAAGCAATGAGCTGATGGCCCACACCTACAGCCACCTGTTCGGGATCCCCGCGGTTGGACTGCGGTTTTTTACGGTTTATGGTCCCTGGGGAAGGCCCGATATGGCCCTCTTTATTTTTACCCGGTCAATACTCAGGGGGGAGCCAATTAAGGTCTTTAACTACGGGGATATGGAACGGGATTTTACCTATGTCGATGATATTGTCCAGGGAATTCTTCGTATGATCGACAAACCTCCTGTACCCGATCCCGGCTGGGACCCCGAGCATCCAGATCCATCCCGCTCTTCAGCCCCTTATCGTCTATATAATATCGGCAATAATTCCCCGGTTCGCCTGATGGAATTCATTCATGCCATCGAGAAGGCTGTCAACCGGAAAGCCATTCTTGATATGCAACCCATTCAGCCCGGAGATGTGCAAAAAACATGGGCAGACGTTTCCGGATTAATTCAGGATTATCAATACACCCCTTCCACTTCCATTGAAACAGGGATTGAAAGATTTATTGATTGGTATCGCCAATATTACCGTGTTTGAACTGTCAGCGGTTTTTCAGGCTTTTTGCCAGTTCCTGGAGCATAT
Organism: Bacteroidales bacterium; assembly: GCA_016936975.1. Classification (GTDB taxonomy): domain Bacteria; phylum Bacteroidota; class Bacteroidia; order Bacteroidales; genus JAFGWU01. The sequence goes on from JAFGWU010000007.1 coordinate 10,343, forward strand.
TTATTTTTTCTTCCTGCAGGGTCTGTTTATAGGCGTGTTTCAGATTGTATATCAGCCGTTCCAGAATGTTAGTATTGGAGCAGGGAGAGAAGTAGAATGGGTCAGGGTCCATATTGATCTGGTTCAGATAAAGTTTTAACTCCTCCCGTCCCAGCACCGCGCCCTTGTTATGTGGATTGATATAGAAAAGAATCCGGTCGGGATCGTCGTTGCAGGCTTCATCAAAATAACACAGGAGAAAATTTCCGGGTAAATTTACCCCGAATACAGGAAGTTCAAGCTTCTGAGCGATCCCGGCATAAAACAGTCCCAGCAATACCGGGTTCCCTCTGCGTGATTCAAGGAGGTGGTTAATACAAAAAAGCTGAGGGGCGGTTGTTTTTTTTGAACTCCTTTCAAATCCGTGAATGGTATAGATAAAATAGTTTATCACCCTGATTTTTTCCAGTGCGGTCAACCCATCGTTCAATTCCAGCCAGATGTTCCGTTCAATTTTTTCGAGGAACACCTTCAGTGTATTGTACCGGAGATCCGGGTATTGTACCCGTGCGATGAGCCATGCCCCGTAATGCAGGTCCTTTCCTCCGGATAACCTCCAGTTAATGATATCCTTTTTAAGCTGACTGAACTGTATCTGTCTGATCACCTTTTCGATCTGTTCCTGCTGATTGTCCAGGACAGATAATTCCCAGCGTTTCTCAAGGGCATAGATTGCAGGTTCTCCCATTTCCACCAGGCGGTTTACCACCTGGTGATAAACGGTCCTGTCGGGATCGTCAAGCAGGGAGAGCAGAGCGGTCAATTCATGCTGGTTAACCATGGTCCTGTCCGGTGAGTTGTTTCAATACATAAGTTATTAACCGGTCGACATGGACTTTGTAATCATCAAGAAACTCATTGGTGATACGGTTGGCTATGCCGACACACAGGGTGACGGCCTCGTGTCCGAGGGACCTTGAAAGGGCATAGAGCGCGGAACTCTCCATTTCGAAATTGCTTATCCGTAAGTCATTATAACTGAACCTGACCACCCGTTCGAGAAAGTCATCAATGAAGGGATGTAACCTCAGTGTTCGGAATTGCGGGCCATAAAAACCCGGAGCGGATATTGAAATTCCGGGAATCACGGAAGGAGACTGGAAACGGTCCGCCAGGATTTCTGAAGCATACAGGAAATAGGGGCGTGAAAGATTTTTGTTCCAGCTGAAATGACGAATAAACCTTTCAGAAAGATCATCCAGCATAAATGGTTCCGTTTCCCGGTAGAAGTAAATGGTTCCATCCAGACCGCCAGATATTCTCGAAAGGATGAAACTTCCCGGACTTATTTCCGGATCAAGAAGCCCGCTGGTGCCCAGGCGAATCAGATTAAGCTGGTGATGCTCCTTTCTGATCATCCTGTTGCGGAGATCGATATTAACAAGCGCATCCAGTTCATTGACCACGATATCGATATTATCGGTTCCAATTCCGGTTGAGATGACCGATATTTTATGGCCTCCGATCAGTCCGGTATGTGTAACAAATTCCCTGTTCTCACGGATAACCAGCTTTTCATCAAAACGATCCGACACCTGCTTCACACGTCCCGGATCCCCGACGAGGATAATATCGTCAGCAATGTCGCCCGGATTAAGGTTGAGATGAAACACCGCACCATCCCTGTTTATAAGCAGATCCGTATTAAATAAATCCGACATATCTTACTATTTAGCCTCTTTATTAACAAAATTACTTTAATTTTACACCGTTTAGAAAGAAGTTACTCACAACACCTTAATCATGATCAACAATCGTTAAGGCAATTTTTAATCAAATCATCATTCTATGAAACGTTTACAATATTTGATCATCAGTCTGGCTGTCGTCGTTGTATTGTTATTGATCTTCGGGAGTCAGATGTTCTATGTGATAAAGCCCGGCGTCAGGGCGGTCATATTCAGAAAATTTTCAACCGGGCTGGATAAGGAGCGGATCTATGAGCCGGGATTTCATATCATAGCTCCCTGGAACGATCTGATTAAGTATGATGTCAGGGAGAAAAAAAGTGAGGAAACCATGGATGTCCTGGATAAGGGCGGTCTGTCCGTCAATGTGGATATCACGGTGATATTTAATCCGATACATGAGAAAATAGGATATCTTCATGAAAACATCGGGGAGGATTATGTTTCGGTGATGGTTATTCCCAATGTCCGTTCCACGGTAAGAGCGGTAACCGGGCGGTATAGTGCAGAGGAAATTTATTCCACGAAACGGGCGGAAGTTGAAAAGGCCATTATCGAAGAAACCAGGAGGGCCCTTGCTGCGAAAAACATCGACATGAAGGATTTGCTGATCCGTTCCATTGCCCTGCCGGAAAAGATCAAGCAGGCCATCGAGGATAAACTCCAGCAGCAGCAGGAGGCGCTGGCCTACCAGTTCAGGCTGGAGCGGGAAGCCAGTGAAGCTGATCGAAAAAGAATTGAGGCACAGGGTATAGCCGATTACAACAAAATCATCAGTGCTTCATTAACCGACCGGATTTTGAGGCAGAAGGGGATCGATGCAACCCTTACACTGGCGAATTCACCAAACTCAAAGGTGGTGGTAATCGGCAGCGGTGATGAAGGCATGCCTTTGATTCTGGGCGGCAACTAAATATTCCGGGAATGATTCAAAGGATTCAGACGCTGTACCTCCTGGCGGCATTCATTCTTTCGCTGTTCCTGTTCACGGGTCCGCTCTCCCTGATTACCACAGAGGGAAACGAGATTTTCCTGCACCACTCGGGCGCAGTGACCAGGACAGGTGAAGATCTGGGTGTGAAAACCTGGCCGTTGACCGTCTATTTCATTGTGGTTTCAGCACTCCTTTTTTTCAGTGTCTTTTCATACAGGAACAGGATCCGCCAGATGCGGATCTCTGTTTTCCTGATGTTTTTCGCAGCAGGTATGGCGGGCATCATTTTTTATTATATAAGATATATCAAGGCAAATTTCGGCGGACTGGAAAATATCTTTCAGTGGAGAATTGTCGTTCCTCCCATCATCCTGGTGCTGTTGTACCTGGCTTATAAAGCCATTCAGAGGGATGAACTGGTTGTCAGGGCCTACGACAGGATACGCTGACGGGAGATGCAGAGGATAAATATCCCTGGATTTTTATGGAAAGACAGGAGAATAAGCGGATGAACCGATTCGTTGCGGTTGTCTAAATTATTTCAATATTTTCACTGTTGGTAATCTTTTCGCAATAGTGGCACCTGAGTTTGATCTCCTTCTTGGACACCACTGAAAACCTGGTGGTGACAGGCTGATTGTTCGTGATGCATTTCGGATTGACGCATTTAACGATACCGATGATCTCATCCGGGACCTCCACCACTTTCTTTTCAACCACCTCATAATTCCTGATGATGTTTAATTTCGCACTGGGAGCCACCAGAGCAATCTTGTTAATATCATCATCCTTGAAAAAAACCTCAGACAACTTGATGATCCCTTTCTTGCCCAATTTTTTACTTCCCAAATTATTTCCGAAAGTTACCATGGTTTCCAGTTTATCCAGTTTCAGGATCGTGACCACATTAAAGAGAGCCGTTGCAGGTACATGATCGATGACCGTACCATTTTTAATTGCACTGACTACTAATTGCTTGTCTTTCATGAGTTTTTATTTTATGCCCAGTATGGAGGTGATAATAGCCTGGCGTGTGAATACTCCGTTTAAAGCCTGTTCGAAATAGTATGCCTGCGGGCTGGTGTCCACATCGGTATGGATTTCATTAACCCTCGGCAGAGGATGAAGGACCTTCATGTTCTCTTTTGTCCCTTCAAGCATGTTCCTTCTGAGGACATAGGCATTTTTTACCCGTTCATATTCGATGGGATCCGTAAAACGTTCCTGCTGGACGCGGGTCATATAAATGATATCGGCTTCCCTGACATATTCAGAGAAATCATTGGTTTCATAATATTCCAATCCTTTTTGGTCGAGATGCATTTTATATCCATCCGGCATTTTCAGTTCTTCAGGGCTGATGAAGAAAAAGGTGGTGTTAAATTGCGACATGGCCATCAGCAGGGAATGAACCGTCCGGCCGTATTTCAGATCCCCAACCATGAATATTTTCAGGTTATCGAGCGTTTTCTGCGTTTTCTGGATAGAGTACAAATCCAGAAGTGTCTGTGTCGGGTGCTGGTTGGCTCCGTCGCCGGCATTGACGACAGGCACAGAGGCCACCTCGCTGGCCAGGCGGGCGCTTCCCTCGAGCGGATGGCGCATGACAATCAGGTCGGAATAATTGCTGACCATTTTTATTGTATCGTAGAGGGTTTCACCTTTTGAGGCACTGGTGGACGCGGATTCGGAAAATCCGATGATTTTTCCACCCAGTCCACTGACGGCACTTTCAAAACTCAGGCGGGTTCTTGTCGATGGCTCGAAGAACAGAGTGGCAATCACATATCCGCTCAATATGTTCTGCCTGGGATTCTTCTCGAATTCTGCTGCTAATTCAAGTATCCTCAGATATTCATCCCTGGTGAAGTCGGTAATGGATACAAGACTTTTGTTTTTCATGTGGCTTTTTGTTTTATATAAAGATAATTGAGTTCATTAAAACCTCCGGTCCCTGTTGATAACATCTGAAAATTAATCCCCGGAGAGTCTTTCCAGTGAAACATGCTCCAGGATTTTTAGTCTCTCAATTACCTTTTGCCGCTCCTTTATCCAGACTTTGAATTTCAGGGAGCAATGCAGCCCGAAATCCTGATCATACTGAATAAGGTTATGTTCCTTTATCATGGTCATGACATCATTCATCTGAGGGTAATTGAAATGGATCTGATAGGTTTCGTATATCTTTCTTGTGGTTATTTTGTTGTTTCGAATTGCGTCGGCTGAGGCTTCCCTGTAAGCATGAATGAGTCCGCCAACACCGAGCAGAACGCCTCCGAAATAGCGGATAACCACGACCAGAATATTGGAAAGTTCATTTGCATTAATCTGAGCAAGAATTGGTTTTCCGGCACTGTTGGCGGGTTCTCCGTCATCATTTGCCCTGCAGTGAACTTGTCCTGTGCCAAGGCACCAGGCATAACAGTAATGCCTTGCATCGTGATACTCTTTTCTGAGCGCTGCCAGAATTGTTTTGATTTCGTCTTCATCTGAAACAGGATATGCCAGTGCGATAAACCTGCTTCCTTTTTCTTTATAAAGGCCTTTGGATATGGTTGATATGGTTCGGTATTCGTATTGCATTCAGGATAAGGAAAAAAGGATAATAGCCGTGGCTGAAGTGATGATGCCAATCCAGTTTATTATTTTCAGCTGTTCACGAAACAGAAGCATACCGCACAGGACACTCAGGCTGACTATTCCGATGTTGTTGATTCCAAAAATAATGGAACTGTCTATTTCTGAATCGTTGAAGTTCCTGTAATTCAGCGCGCGCACAAGAAAAAATATCGAACCGAAATTTGCTGTTCCAAGCAAGGCTCCATATCCCCAGATTTTTAACTGCCTGAACCACTTTAAATAATCCGGGCAGAACAGGAGGAAAATTATTCCTGAGATGAAGGCATTGCAGAAAACCAGGGCGCTGAAGAGGGCTGTGCTGTCATCATCAACAAAAAGGTGCTGTGCCAGTTTGACAAGCGAGTCTACCAATCCCATACCCAGAAAGAGGATGACCGGAAGGTAAAACTGCTGGATTCTGAGGGTAAATGTTCCCGGTTTGATTATGGTCAGAGCCACTCCCGTAAGGGCCATTATGATCGCAATGAATTTCAACGGTGAGAGAACATCGGTTGAGGAGATAATCAGGGAGAGTATGATTGGAAAAACCACAGACATTTTTCCGGCCACTGAGGTAACTGAAATACCTGCTTTTTGAGAAGAGCGGGCCAGAATGAAAAACATGATAATAAAAAGAATTCCAATGGGAACCGAAATGAAAATCCAGTCCATGTCCGGAAGTTCCTTAATCCTGAAATCGACCGGATTCAGCAGAAACCCGAGTAGCGCTGCAAAGAGGTAGTTTAAAAGGATAACCGGAAAGGAGGGGAGTTTAACCAGCTCTAAAATTTTGAAGATAATGAATATCGCAGTGGATGATAAAACAGAGAGAATCAAAAAATGCATTCTGGCGATCCTGATTAAAAAAAAACAGGTTCGGAGAGAACCTGTTTTAACCTACATTTTTAATTTTTTTTCGATCTCGTCGATTTGCAGACGGAAACTTTTATCTGTCTCAATCAGATTGTTAACGGTTTTGCAGGCATGGAGAACGGTTGCATGATCTTTTCCGCCAATCTGCGAGCCAATCGTAGCCAGTGACGATTTTGTAAGGCTTTTCGAGAAAAACATGGCAACCTGCCGGGCCTGAACAATCTCTCTTTTCCTGGTTTTTGACTGCAATTGTTCAAGGCCTATATTATAATAACTGCATACAATTTTCTGGATGTAGTCAATGGAAATTTCCCGCTTGGTGCTTTTAATCAGCTTATCGATCATTTCCTGGGTAAGGTCGAGGGTTATCTCTTTCTTGTTCAGTGTGGATTGAGCCAGGAGGGAGATGAGGGCTCCTTCCAGTTCCCGTATGTTATCTGTGATGTGTGTGGCAATATATTCCAGGACTTCTTCAGGAAGATCAATGCCGTCGTTGTAAGTCTTCTTTTTCAGAATGGCGATCCGGGTTTCGAAATCCGGGGTCTGAAGATCTGCCGATAATCCCCATTTAAACCGGCTCAGTAATCGTTGTTCCATTCCCTGCAGTTCCACCGGGGGTTTGTCGGATGTAAGAACCAGTTGCTTTCCGGATTGATGCAGGTGATTGAAAATATGAAAAAATGTATCCTGTGTTTTTTCTTTTCCTGCGAATTCGTGAACATCATCGATGATTAAGACATCAATCATCTGGTAGAAATGGAGGAAGTCGTTCTTGTTATTGTTCCTGATGGCATCAACAAATTGTGTCTGAAATTTATTTGCATTGACGTACAGGACTGTTTTTTCCGGGTACATTTCTTTAACTTCAATGCCGATAGCCTGGGCAAGGTGGGTCTTTCCAAGTCCGCTGTCTCCGTATATGAGGAGGGGATTAAAGGCGGTACCTCCGGGATTCTTGGCAACAGCATAACCTGCTGAGCGGGCCAGCCGGTTGCACTCTCCTTCCACAAAATTACCGAAAGAATTTTCGGGATTCAACCGGGGATCAATATCAAGTTTCTTGATGCCCGGTATCACAAAGGGATTTTTAATGGACTGGCCGGTCGTATCCAGCGGAAAGGAAAGAGGTTTGTTTTTTATCTCCTTGCTGTTTTTTGCGGGGAATTTTACCGTGTAGGGCTTCGCATTGTTATAGGAGTTATTCTGCATGATTACATTATACTCCAGCTTGGCATCCGGACCGAGCTCTTTTTTAATGACCTTTCTGAGAATATCAATGTATTGCTCTTCGAGATATTCATAGAAAAATGGACTGGGAACCTGTATGGTCAGGATATCGCTCTCCAGCTTCAATGGGACAATTGGTTCAAACCAAGTGCGATAACTGATGGATGGGACGTTATCTTTGATGATTTTCAGGCAATTTGACCATACACGTTCATGCATTTTAAACGCTCGTTTAAGAAATTTACAATTTTAGAGTCAGTGGGATTCCTTAGAACAAAGATTGTGAAAAAATGGTAAAAAAAAAATCAATTTCGATTTGATTTTTCGGATTAAATTATATTGATTTTACAATCAACTGCTTAAGATCAAAAAAAAACTTAAAAAAAGATAAAATATTGAAAATCAATAAGCTAATAATTTGAAGTTTTAATAAATTGTTAATTAATTGTTTATAATATCCAATTCAATACATCCTTTAAAAGGCCAAGGTAACTCCCTTTCCCGTTCATCAAAGAAAAGGGTAAAATCGTCAATTATGAAATCGGATTTTATATGGTTTGCAGAAAAATCAATCCTTTTTTGATCCGCCGAAGAGAGAAATCCGAACATAATCTTCCGGGCTTTCTTTCAAATCGTTAATCAGAATGTCCAGATCCCTTGTAAGAACCTCGAGGTTGTTGTAAAGCGTGTCGTTATAAATTATTTTGCCCAGTGTACCGGAGCCCTCCTCCACCTGTTCCAGTACATTATGAAGGTTTGCGACAACAGCGGAAATCCTGACAAATAATGAGTCCTCAACCATGGCGCTGAAAGATTCCGTGAGGTCCCGGATATGATCGGCAGAGGCAGCAACGGCATCATTTTTCTGCCGGATATTGGAAGTAATGGATTCAACATTAAGCATGCTTTGATGAATTGCGCCTCCCTTTTCCATGGTGGAGGAGAGCTGACCGGTAATTTTTTCAAGATTATTCAGGACAGCGTTGAGTTTTTCAGAGCCGAAAAGCGCACTCAGTCCACTGGCAGCGGAATCAATTTGGTAGCTCAATGCTTCAAGATTGCCGAGCAGGGGTAAGATTTCCTGCTGAAGCTTTGAAAGCAGGTCGGGAGCAAAACCTGTTTCAATGGTATCGCAGTCTGACAGATTTCTTGAGGATTCAGCGGGGAGGATGCGTATGGCTTTTGTCCCCATGAGATCGTCACTGTAAAGCTCTGCCAGGGAATTTTCAGGTATGTTGTAATTTTTATAGATGCTGAGCATGACTCTGATGGAGGGATCCTCATCCGGAAGAAATTGAATCTCATCAACGTATCCAATCTTGAATCCTTTTAAATAGATACTTGCAGATGGTTCCAGTCCCTGAGCATCATGAAAAAAAGCATAAATGGTCTTTTCTCTTTTCAGAATATTTTTACCCTTCAGATAGTTAATACCCCATATCAGGACCGCAAGGGTGACAATTCCGATTATCCCTATTTTCAATTCAATGCTTCTCTTCATCCTGACCGTCCTATTTATTTATTTCAATCAGGGCTTCGCCCAGGGGGATGATCCGGCCTTCTTTCACAGCAATAACAAACGCATCCGGAAAGTCCTTTTTTATCAACACACACTGTTCCAATGCTTTATTATAATCTGCACTGTTTCCCAGGACATATTTATACCATCTGCCTTCCTCAATGATTTCTATATCATTGTATCCTTTAAATGATGCAGGACTTGCCGGGACTTTATTCCTCGATGATGCAACCTGAACTTTGAAAATTATCTGATCGGATGCAGTTTCAGCATTCATAGTTACAATCTCTTCCTCCTTTTCAGGCGTTGCATACTCAAACCTGCTCCGGCTCTCAATAAGTTCCTTGTAGTCCCTGAACGCTCTGAAAATGGCACTGGCAATAATATTCTGTCCGTCATCAGTTAATAAATATTCCTGTTCCTTTGGATTGGTGATAAATCCTGTTTCGATCAATACGCCCGGCATTGCTGTTTCCCTGAGGACCAGCAGGGGCTGCCTGATAACTCCCCTGTCATTTCGCTGTGCCCTCTCCCTGAACTGATCCTGTACCAGGGAGCCAAATTCAATACTTTGTTTGAGATAGGTATTCTGCATCAGGGAAAACATGATATAGGATTCTGCTGATGTGGGATCAAATCCTTCGTAACGTGTTTGATAATCCTCTTCCATGAGAATCACAGAGTTTTCCCGGATAGCCACATCCAGGTTCTGGCCTTCCTGGTTCATTCCCAGGATATGGGTTGATGTTCCAAACGGACGCTGACTTTCATTTGCATTTACGTGTATTGAAATAAACAGGTCTGCTTCATTCTCATTGGCTATCCTGGCACGCTCACCCAGCTCCAGGTAAACATCTGTTTTCCTGGTATAAACTACTTTAACATCCCTGATATTATCCTCAATATAGGCACCAAGCTTCAGGGCGATATTCAGAGCAATATCTTTTTCCTTTGCCCTGCTGCCAAGGGCTCCTGAATCTTTGCCCCCGTGACCCGCATCAATGACAACGGTTTGTATTCTTGACTTAACCGAGCTCTTCAGTTCGGGATCCACAATCAAAAAAGAAGAGCAGGTCAGAATTGTTAATATAAGAAACAGGGTCAGTAAACGTTTTATAGATATTGGTATTACCTTTACGTTAAACATTTTCAAGTGAATTTGTTTAGCTTTGCCTGATTGATTCCGCGAATCATTACAAAAATATAAGTTTATTCAGTTTGCTAAAGAGCCTGTTTAAGATATTTATCATCATCTTACTAACTGTCTATGCGTGTGGTTTATTGCACGCACAGAAACCGGATTCCCTGAGTTTTCAGCCGGATTCAATTCTCCGGAGGACCGATCCGGGTCTCCCAGGAGACAGGTTACAAACTGTTTTATCTGACTCCGCGAAAGATAACCGTTTTCTGATGGCGGGAGCAGATTCTGTTTTAACCGACAGCCTCCCCAAAAAGCGAAGTGCAGGTGCGGATGTGGAAGCCATTGTCACATACAACGCCACAGACTCTGTCGCGTTCTCTATTGACGGAGGGATGGTCGAGCTGTTCGGTCAGGCTTCCATTGTCTATGAGGATATAAACCTGAAGGCAGATTATGTCTGCTATGAGATGTCTAATAATATTGTATCGGCCAGCGGCTTACCCGATTCAACCGGTAAAATAGTCAATACCCCTGAATTTGCAGACGAGACCAATTCGTTTAAGTCCAAATCCCTCCGATACAATTTTAAAACCAAGAAAGGGTACATTGAGGAGGTCATAACGGAGCAGGAGGGAGGGTACCTCCATGCCTCCGTGACCAAGCGTCATGCAAACAGCCATATTCATCTCAGGGATGGGATTTACACCACATGTGATGCAGAACATCCTCACTTCGGGATCGTGATAACCAAAGGCATTTCAATGCCGGGTGACAAGATCGTCTCCGGGCCGGCCTATCTTGTAATTGAGGATGTTCCTCTTCCAATAGGAATTCCGTTCGGATTTTTCCCCAATTCGAGGACTAAAACATCCGGTATCCTGATCCCGCAGTATGGAGAGGAGCAGAGGAGGGGATTTTATTTACGTGACGGAGGGTACTATTTTGCCATGAACGATTATCTGGATCTCCGCATAACAGGTGACATTTATACAAACGGGACCTGGGGGGTAAGAGTCGGATCGAATTACAGGCTTAATTACAGGTTTAACGGGAGTTTGCGACTGCAATATTTTAATAATATCCAGGGATATAAAAATATTGAAGGGCTTTACAGCGTCACCAAGGACTATTCGGTAAACTGGAGTCACTCCCAGGATCCCAAGGCAAATCCCACCAGCAGCTTCCGTGCCAATGTGAATCTGTCCAGCACCTCTTACGACCAGAATCATACGAGGAACATCAATAATGTGATGACCAATACGAAACAGTCCAGTATTTCGTATACCAAATCGTGGCCAAACAGCCCATTTAATTTCAGCGCATCCCTGAACCATTCCCAGAACAGCAATACAAAATCGGTAAATCTTACCATGCCAAAAGTTTCCTTCAATATGGCAAGAATAACCCCTTTTAAACGCAAAAAGGCGTCGGGGCCCAGGCGATGGTATGAAGACGTACAGCTCAGCTATTCAAGCATCCTCGAAAACCGCATCAATACATACGATTCCCTGCTTTTTACATCAAGTGTATTTGATGATATGAAGAACGGATATAAGCATGATATTCCATTGAGCCTGAATATTAAACCCTTTAACAGGACTGCAGTACTGCAGACTTTTGCCATAACGCCCAACGTGCGCTATACCGGAATGGTTTATACCGCGATGACTGAGAAAAGGATTACGGGTTACAAGGAGCGTCTGGTGAACGGGAACACGGTTTATGATCCCATTATCAATGATACAATCCTCAGGAAATTATCGTATGCACATGCATTCCTGCCTTCGATCAGTACCGGCATCTCACCGAAAATTTACGGGATGTTTCAGTTTAAGGGGAATGGCAGGATCGAAGCAATAAGGCATATGATGACTCCTTCAGCCTCTTTTTCCTATGTACCCGACATGAGCTCCGTGCAGGCCGATTATTACAGGGAATTATTTGATGAGGTGAACGGTGATACCGTGGCAGTGTATTCCATCTATGAAGATCAGATTTACGGCACTCCAACGTTCAATGGTGCTTCTGGATCCCTGAATCTCAGTCTGAAGAACAATCTTGAAGCAAAAGTCCGTTCCCTGAACGATACAGTTGATAAAGTTGAAAAAGTAAAATTGCTGGACAACTTCAATTTTTCCACGAGTTATAATTTCTTTCATAAGGATACCCTGACACCGGCCTGGCGCCCCATCAGTTTCAATGGAAATACACGAATCTTCAAGGATAAGATCAATGTCACCTTCAGGGGGACGATGGACCCTTTTGGTTACACCGAATCGCGAAGCAGAACGCGGGAGACCTATTTTTCCCAGGCGGGCAGACCGGTTCGTTTGACAAATGCCGGCATCTCCATGGGCATCACCTTAAAATCCAAACAGGAAAAGGCAAAGGAGGATGGGGAGACTGTCAGGAAGGAATCCATGCTGAACGATCCCGAAAACACCTATGATGGTTCAATGCAGGCTTACGACCCGGCTGAAGATGATTATTATGGCGGCTATGTTGATTTTAATGTCCCATGGTCGTTAAGACTCGATTATGATTTCAGTTACAATAAACCGCGCGACGAGTCAACCATTGTCCAGACCATCCGTGCATCGGGAGATTTCAGCCTTACACCCAAATGGAAGATCGGATTTAATACGGGATACGATATCGACAGAAAGGAATTCACAACTACAAACCTCAGTATCTACAGGGATCTGCACTGCTGGGAAATGAGGATTTCGGTAGTGCCGTTCGGTAATTACAAATCCTATAATTTCCAGATCAATGCCCGGTCTTCAATTCTATCGGATCTCAAGTACAACAAGAGAAAATCATGGCAGGATAACTTTTAAACCTAAAATTTATACAATATGAAGAAAATAGTAAGTACATCATCTGCCCCACGGGCTGTTGGACCATATTCCCAGGCCGTGGAGGTTAAAGGCATGCTTTTCATCTCCGGACAGATTCCCATGAGTCCTGAAACCGGAAAGATTGTGGAAGGCGGAATAAGGGAACAAACCACACAGGTATTGGAAAATATTGGGAAAATACTGTCAGCCGCCGGATACCATTTCAGTGATGTGGTTAAGTCAACCTGTCTGCTTTCAGATATGGCCCATTTTAAAGAGATGAACGAAATCTATGCGGTTTATTATCCGGACGATCAACCTGCCCGGGCTGCATTTGCAGTGCGGGAACTTCCACTGGGAGTGCTTGTTGAAATTGAGACAATTGCAGTAAAAGCATAAAAAAATACCCCGCTTCAAGCGGGGTATATGCGTCGGGTGCATTTGATATTTCCGGGAATTCTATTATTCGGAAACAATCTCAAAAGGAATTTCAACGGAAACTTCGCGGTGCAGTCTGACGGTCGCCGTGTAATTACCGACTTCCTTTATTAGATCGCCTTTGATAGAAATGTTTTTCCTGTCAACATCATAGCCTTTCTCTTTAAGGGCCTCAGAAATCTGGATGGTATTGACAGATCCGAATATCTTTCCTTTGGTACTCGTTTTGGCGCCGATGGTAAGGGAGAGCTCCCTGAGCTTTTGTGCCAGTTCAGTGGCTTCATCTTTCAGCTGTTCTTCTTTGTGAGCCCGCTGTTTAAGGTTTTCCTCATGCACTTTTCTGGCCTGTCTGGTTGCATTTTCTGCAAATCCTTTTGGAATCAAATAATTCCTAGCATAACCATCTTTAACCGAGATAATATCATCTTTGTGACCCAGATTGGGGATATCCTGTTTAAGAATAATTTCCATATCGATTTGTTCTTTGAATTATTTTAACATATCTGTCACATAGGGCAGAAGTGCCAGATGACGTGCACGTTTGACAGCAACGGCTATTTTTCTCTGATATTTTAAGGAGGTGCCTGTAAGTCTTCTGGGTAAAATTTTTCCCTGTTCGTTCAGGAACCTCTTAAGAAACTCCGGATCCTTATAGTCGATATATTTTATCCTGTTTTTCCTGAACCGGCAATATTTCTTCTTTTTTATTTCAACCGTCGGCGGGGTTAGATACCGTATTTCTGAATTATCCTGTACCATTATATTTCCTCCTGATTTTGTTCTTCTGTTTTACGGGCTCTTTTCTTTTCACTGTATTCCACTGCATATTTGTCCATTTTCATGGTCAGAAAGCGGATAACCCTCTCATCCCTTCTGTATTCCGTTTCAAGTCTGTCAATCAAATCCGGGGGGCATTTAAACTCAATGAGATGATAAAAACCTGTGGATTTTTTCTGAATCGGATAAGCCAGTTTCTTCAGGCCCCAATCCTCCTCATGAACGATCTCACCTTTATTATCGGTGATGAATAATTTATACTTTTCAACCGCTTCCTTCATCTGATTTTCAGACAAAACGGGAGTTGCAATGAAAACGGTTTCGTACTGGTTTAACATAATGTATTTTTTTTGTGTTTAAAATCGACCGCAAAAATAGAAAGTTTTTGATTAACAGCAAAAAATGAACTTCTTTTTTCTCCGGTTGAAAACCACTTTTCACTTTGAAGCATATGTGTTATATTTGAATTCACTTAATTGATCATTTATGGAAAATTTTGTTGTTTCTGCCAGAAAATACAGGCCTGATAAGTTTTATGATGTCGTTGGGCAGGATTCAATAACAAATACCCTGAAGAATTCAATTAAGAAAAACCATCTGGGACATGCCTACCTTTTCAGTGGTCCCAGGGGAGTCGGAAAAACTACCTGTGCCCGTATTTTTGCAAAGACCATTAATTGTTTCAGTCCCGATGAAGATGGTGAAGCATGTAATGCCTGTGAATCCTGCAAATCTTTCAACAGTAATCGTTCCTATAATATTCACGAACTCGATGCAGCCTCCAATAATTCCGTTGAAGATATCAGGAACCTTACTGAACAGGTGAGGGTACCCCCACAGGTCGGCGCCTACAGCGTATATATTATCGATGAGGTTCATATGCTTTCCTCACAGGCCTTCAATGCCTTCCTCAAGACGCTCGAAGAGCCTCCCGCACATGCCGTATTCATTCTTGCTACAACGGAGAAGCATAAAATTATCCCCACTATTCTGTCCCGTTGCCAGATCTATGATTTCAACAGGATTGGCATTGAGGATATCGTTAATTATCTTAAAGGCATTGCCGGAAAGGAGCAAATTAAGTATGAAGAGGATGCTCTTCAGATTATTGCCCGCAAAGCGGATGGTTCCCTTCGGGATGCTCTTTCCGTATTTGACCAGATTGTGAGCTTTTCAGGCAATTCCATTACCTATTCAGCGGTAATAGAGAACCTGAATATTCTCGATTTTGAATACTATTTCAGGCTTACAGAAGCATTCCTTCAAAATGATATATCTTCATCACTGATACTTTTTGATGAAGTCCTCAGAAACGGATTTGATGCCAGGAATTTTATCAATGGCTATGCAGATCACCTACGTGATTTACTGGTTTGCATGGATCCTCAGACTGTTCAGCTTCTGGAAGTAGGAGCAGGCATAAAAGAACGGTATCTTGAACAATCACAGAAGGTGGACCCGGAGTTTGTCATCAGCGGGCTTGATATCTGCAGTCAGGCCGATATTTATTACAGGGCAAGTAAAAATCCCAGGCTGACTATTGAATTGGCCCTGGTTAAAATGGCGCGGCTGGTTCATGATCAAAAAAAAAAAATAGTTGAAGAAACTAAAACCAGATCTGAAGAAACTTTAAGGGAACCTGAATATGCGGCGGATTCTGAAATGAGTGAGCCGCCGGAACCGGATGAGGATTCTGCACCATCAATTGGTTCTGCCCCTGAAGAGAACATCACCATCACCAGAGACTCTATTTCCATAAAGGATAGTCTGAAAGGGAGCGTTCCCGATAAAGAAACCGAGGAAAATTATGAGCCGGAGGATGAACCGTTAGAGGACATTGATTCAGATCAGATTGAATCCGTCGATGCGACCAGATTGCTTGAGGCCTGGAATAAATATGCTGATTCACTTGAGGCCAGGCGACCAAGGATTTACAGCACCCTGAAAAGCCACCAGCCGGTTATTGAATCGGATGGAACCATGAAGATTATTTTAAATACTGAAGCGCAAAGAGATAATTTCATCAAAAACATTAAGCCGGACCTAATTGAATTTCTGAAGCGAGAATGCGGTTCGGTCAGTTTTAATATCGAAGCAGGGATAGAAGAGAACCAGATCAAGGAAAAGAAAATATATACCATTGAAGACCGGTTGGATTACCTGACCTCAAAAAATCCTGAACTGACAAGATTAAAAAATCTGTTCAATCTTGATTTTGATGATTGAACAATCGTCGGAATTTTTTGTCTCAATGATGTCTCTCTATTTTAAAAGAAAAAACGAACATGACAGGAGAAAAAATCACAAATCAGTACGGGAAATTGATTGTACCTGATTTCCCCATAATACCCTTCATTGAGGGTGATGGTACGGGACCGGATATCTGGGCATCGACCGTGCGGGTGCTGGATGCAGCTGTTGAAAAGGCTTACCTGGGAAAAAGGCAGATTATGTGGAAAGAGGTTTATGCAGGCGAGAAGGCATTCAAGCATACTGGTTACTGGCTGCCCGAGGAGACACTTGATATTATCCATGAATACCTCGTTGCCATAAAAGGTCCTCTGACCACTCCTGTTGGAGGAGGAATACGTTCGCTTAATGTGGCGCTCAGGCAGATACTTGATCTTTACGTGTGTCTGAGGCCCGTAAAATACTACGAGGGGGTACCCTCACCGGTAAAGGATCCTTCAAAAACCGATATGGTTATTTTCAGGGAAAATTCTGAAGATATCTATGCAGGGATCGAGTGGATGACAGGAACAGCTGAAGGGGAAAAAATTAAAAAATTCCTTCTTGAGGAGATGGGGGTCTCGACGATGCGTTTTCCGGATACCGCCTCTATTGGAATCAAGCCGATCTCAAAGGAAGGAACGGAACGTTTGGTTCGGTCTGCCATTCAGTATGCTGTCAGAAACAATCTGCCATCCGTGACTTTAGTGCATAAGGGCAATATCATGAAATTTACGGAGGGTCAGTTTAAGCAATGGGGTTACGAGCTGGCAGAAAAAGAATTCGGCGACCGGGTGTTTACCTGGAAGCAATATGATGAGATTGCAGATAAAGGGGGAAAGGAAAAAGCTGATGAGACTCAAAAAAAAGCCCTTTCAGATGGAAAATTACTTATTAAAGATGTTATTGCCGATGCTTTCCTGCAGCAAATTCTTACGCGGCCTTCCGAGTATTCAGTAATTGCCACCATGAATCTCAATGGAGATTACATTTCCGATGCCCTTGCCGCCATCGTGGGAGGAATTGGGATTGCTCCGGGAGCCAATATCAACTATCAATCCGGTCATGCAATATTTGAGGCCACTCATGGTACAGCTCCAAAGTATGCCGGTCTTGACAAGGTTAATCCCGGTTCCTTAATCCTTTCGGGGGGGATGATGCTTGAATACATGGGTTGGAATGAAGCAGCAAAACTGATTGCAGACAGCCTGCAGAAAACCATTTTGCAAAAGAAGGTTACCTATGATTTTGCACGGCTTATGGAAGGGGCTCTGGAACTGAAGTGTTCGGAATTCGGAACCTCTATCATTGAAAATATGGATTAAAATGTTTTGAATGTTATTATTAATTTTTAAATCGAAATATCATGTTACCAAAAAAAGTTGAAAAAATTTTAAACGAACAGATTCAGAAAGAGGATTATTCCTCGCAGCTCTATCTGGCAATGGCCTCATGGGCAGAGAACCGTGGGATGGGTGGCGTGGCCGAGTGGCTATATGCCCAGTCAGAAGAAGAACGTGAGCACATGCTCAAACTGGTCAGGTTTATTAATGAAAGGGATGGTGTTGCTGTGATTCCTGCAATGGACAAACCCCCGACAGACTTTGAGAACATCAGGGCGCTTTTTGACAAAGTGCTGGAGCATGAACAATACATTTCCGCATCCATACATGATATCGTAACCGTGTGCATGGAGGAGCGGGATTTTGCCACACAAAACTGGATTCAATGGTTTGTGAACGAGCAGATTGAAGAGGAGTCCTCGGTCAGGGTCATCATTGATAAACTGAAACTTCTGGGGGACAAAAATATCTACATGTTCGACAGGGACATCATGTCGATGAGAGGGGAGGAGAAAGAATCAGAGGCTTAGGATTTTTACTTCTGTTAAGGAATTGATATTCAAAAATGCTGCCTGCTTCAGTTCGGGCGGCATTTATTTTTTTCAGTCTGAATCAGAATAGACCTTCCGGATATTTTCTGTCTCATGATACTGTCCGAAATACCTGCTGCAGCCAATTTTTTCCAATGATGAGGATTGATGGCATGAATGTCCTCTAAAACTCGGGAAAGAAGAATAAAAAAAAGTAAATTTGCCTTTTGATTTAAGATATTTACAAAACAATGGATATTAACAAAATATTATCAAAGTTTCTTGGCAATAAAGCAGACCGTGATATGCGGGAGGTTCAGCCGGTAGTTGCCAGGGTAGTGGAGGCATATGACCAAATTGTGTCTCTGAGTAATGATGCACTGAGGGAACATTCGGCAGTATTGAGGAACAGGGTTAAGGAGCATGTTTCAGAAGAAGCCGGAAAACTCAAGGAATTAAAAGTCAGGGCAGAGGATGCGCTGGTTGAGATCAATGAAAAGGAACAGATATACAAAGATATTGACGATCTGGAAAAAACGATTGTTGAAAAATATGAGGTGATCCTTGATGAAATTCTTCCTGAAGCTTTCGCCATCATTAAGGAAACAGCCAGAAGATTCAAGGAGAATGCGGTTGTTGAGGTTACTGCTCTTGATTATGACCGACAGCTGGCTGCGAAGAGGGATTTCATTGAGATTAAGGGTGATAAGGCTTACTGGAAAAACCGATGGATGGCCGGGGGTAACGAAATAACCTGGGATATGGTTCATTATGATGTTCAGCTTATTGGTGGTGTTGCCCTGCACAGAGGTAAAATAGCTGAAATGGCTACCGGTGAAGGAAAAACGCTGGTGGCTACGTTGCCTGTTTTTCTGAATGCCCTTACCGGAAAAGGGGTGCATGTCGTAACCGTAAACGATTACCTGGCAAAACGTGATTCCGAGTGGATGGGGCCAATTTACGAGTTCCACGGTCTGACCGTTGATTGTATCGACAAGCATCAGCCAAACTCCGAGGCGCGCAGGAAGGCTTACAGTTGTGATATCACTTTCGGGACCAACAATGAGTTTGGATTTGATTACCTCCGCGACAATATGGCCCATAATCCTGCTGAGCTTGTTCAAAGGTCCCACAATTATGCTATTGTGGACGAGGTTGATTCGGTATTAATCGACGACGCCCGCACGCCCCTGATTATTTCAGGTCCTGTACCAAAAGGGGATAACCAGGAATTTCTGGAATATAAGCCGAAGGTTGAGCGGTTATTCAATGTTCAGAAGCAACTCGTGAATACCATTATTGCAGATGCCCGAAAGTTTTTGAAAGAAGAAAACCAGGAACAGGCCGGGTTTAAACTATTGCAGGCACACAAGGGTCTTCCTAAAAATAAGGCGCTGATCAAGCTGCTGAGTGAGGAAGGGAATAAAACGCTCATGCAAAAAACAGAGAATCATTATATGCAGGAGCAATCAAAGAATATGCACCTTGTAACGGATGATCTCTACTTTATCATTGAGGAGAAGCTTAATTCGGTTGAAATGACTGAAAAGGGGATCGATCTGATAACAGGTACCTCGGATGACCCCAGCTTTTTTATTATGCCGGATATTGGTACTGAAATAGCTGATATTGAAAAGTCCGATCTTCCGGAAAAGAAAAAAGTGGAAACAAAAGATAAATTGCTTCAGGACTATGCGGTAAAGTCGGAACGCATCCATACTGTCAACCAGCTTCTGAAAGCTTATGCCATGTTTGAGCGTGAGGTTGAGTATGTGGTTATCGATAACAAGGTGAAAATCGTTGACGAGCAAACCGGGCGAATCATGGAGGGAAGAAGGTATTCCGACGGGCTGCACCAGGCTATTGAGGCCAAGGAAAACGTGAAGGTTGAAGCTGCCACACAGACCTGGGCCACCATAACGCTGCAGAATTACTTCCGCATGTACCACAAGCTGGCAGGGATGACCGGTACAGCGGAAACCGAAGCCGGGGAATTATGGAATATTTACAAACTGGACGTGATGGTCATTCCAACCAATGTGCCCATTATCAGGGACGATCGTGAGGATCTCGTCTATAAGACTAAACGTGAAAAGTATAATGCGGTTATTGATGAAATAATAAGGCTTAACAAGGATGGACGGCCTTCTCTTGTCGGAACCACGACGGTTGAGGTTTCTGAATTACTCTCAAGAATGCTGCAGCTTAAAAAGATTCCTCACAATGTGCTGAATGCAAAATTGCACCAGAAGGAGGCTGAGATTGTGGCCCATGCGGGAAAATCCGGAACGGTGACCATAGCGACCAATATGGCAGGCCGGGGCACCGATATAAAACTTACACCAGAGGTGAAAAAAGCCGGAGGATTGGCGATTATAGGGACAGAGCGGCATGAATCAAGACGGGTGGACCGGCAGTTGAGGGGAAGGGCCGGGAGGCAGGGAGATCCGGGATCTTCCCAATTTTATGTATCTCTGGAAGATGATCTGATGAGGCTTTTTGGTTCGGAGCGGATTGCGGGAATGATGGACAGGTTGGGACTAAAAGAGGGTGAGGTAATTCAGCACTCCATGATAACCAAATCCATTGAGAGGGCTCAAAAGAAGGTCGAGGAGAATAATTTCGGAATCCGTAAGAATCTGCTGGAGTATGACGATGTCATGAACTCACAGCGTGAAGTGATTTATACACGGCGAAAACATGCACTTTTTGGTGAAAGGCTGGGGCTCGATATTGCCAATATGATGTATGATGTTACGGAGAATATCGTCAATACCTATTATGATAGTGATGATTTTGATGGATTCAAACTGGAACTGATAAGGATTTTTTCAATTGAATCGCCCATAAAGAATGAAGATTTCAAAAAAGTCGACAGTCAGGAGATCATCGATACCATATACGACGTACTTCTGAAAACCTATAAGCGAAAGCAGGAAAGTATTTCCCAGCAGGCTATGCCGGTCATCAAGCAGGTTTATGAAACACAGTCAAAGGTATATGAGAATATCGTGGTGCCGGTTTCCGATGGCACACGAATATTCCAGGTTATTGCAAATCTTGAGAATGCTTACAAATCTGATGGAAAGGAGCTGGTAAGGTCCTATGAGAAAGCGATTATTCTTGCTACAATTGACCAATCATGGCAGGAGCATCTCCGTGAGTTGGATGATCTCCGGCAATCTGTGAGAAATGCCGCATACGAGCAGAAAGATCCCTTGCTGATTTATAAATTCGAGGCCTTTGAGTTATTCACGGCCATGATCGACAGAATTAACCGGGAGGTGGTTTCAACCCTCATGAAGGCCCATATTCCCCTGAGAGACCCGGAGAGCGTCAGGAGGGCGGAAGCCCCCAGGAAGATGGATCTGAGCAAGTTTGAAACCAGCAAACGGGATGTTCAGGGTTACAATGATCCCAATATAGAAGGTGGACCCGACAGGCCTCAGAAGACACAACCTGTAAGGGTGGAGAAAAAGGTTGGCAGGAATGACCCATGCCCCTGCGGAAGCGGGAAAAAATATAAAAACTGCCACGGCAGACCGGGGGCAGTTTAGTAGCGGCTGGTTCTTATGGCTTTATGAAGCTGTTTTATTTGTTTATATAGTGAATCGCTGGCACAAACAAGCGGGAGCCTGAGCATGTTAACAATATGACCCTGAATCTCCAGAACCGCTTTAATACCCGTTGGATTTCCCTCTTTAAAAATAGCATTCATTAAAGGCAGAAGCTGATAGTGAATTTCCCTGGCTTTTTCCATGGAACCTTTAAGAGCCGATGCAACCATTGTGGACACCATTGCAGGATATGCATTCCCGAGAACACTGATGATCCCTGAACCACCAAGAGCTATCATCGGAAGGGCGATGGCATCATCGCCGGAAATAACCAGGAAATCCTCCGGTTTATGATGCAAAATCTGCATTATCTGGTTAAAATCTCCGGATGCCTCTTTTATGCCGACAATGGTTCCTTCAAAATCAGATGCCAGCCGGCAAACGGTCTCAGCATTGATATTGGACCCGGTCCTTCCAGGTACATTATATAAAATTATGGGAAGATTCGTGACTGCGGCCACAGCTGAAAAATGCTGATAGAGACCTTCCTGATTGGGTTTATTATAATAGGGCGCCACCGATAATATGCCGTTCACTCCTTCAGCCGCCATACTTTGAACCGATTTAACTACATCCGCGGTACAATTCCCTCCCATCCCGATCACCAGGGGAACCCGTCCGGCGGTTCCGTCTATCACGCATTTAATGATATCCTGTTTTTCCTGCCCGGACAGCGTAGGGGTTTCAGCAGTTGTCCCGAGTACAACAAGGTAATCTACCCCATTCTGAATCAGTCGGTCAGTATGGATCAACAACCTGGTAAAGTCAACCTCTCCCCGTTCATTGAAAGGTGTGACCATTGCTATTCCTGTTCCTCTGAATAGATAATTCCTGTTTGACATAACCGTTTTGTTTATGATGGGTTTAGCATATTTACATAATGCTTGATCTGGTCCACGAAATACCGGGTATCTCCCTTCCGGTCGGTTCTTATCATCAAATCATAATCATTTTCCTCTTCTGTATAACATCCAATTTTAAAATTCGCTTTAGACAATTGAACGAGAAACTGAACTTCCAGGGACGGATTGATTGTAAGATCGAACAGTATATCAGGAGAATCCATTAAAAAAGATTCCGCCACCTTTCCTTTAGGTTTTTTGTACCAGTTGATCTCTTTTCTGGTAATATAATCGAATTTATCCCAGAACAACAATTGAGAGGGCACTTCTTTCTGATTGACCAATCCGATGGCGCGGCTCTCAATGTCAAATGACTTCAGATATTTCCTGAGATCCTTGATAACAGGAAAATGTTCTGCAGAAGAGGCGTCGAATATAATATGGGCTGATCTGGCGGTTTTGAAATTGTGAACCTGTGTTTCCCGGACAGTTTTCTTTTTTTTCCTTTTCAGGATGCAATACCCTATGTAATTGGACAGTTTACTCATTTAAATAGTAAGGTTATAAAATATTACGGTTGCTGAAGCAGATTAAAAAAATCTTCCTCATTTATTATTTTGATTCCTAGCTTCCGGGCTTTTTCTAATTTTGAGGGGCCCATGTTCTCCCCGGCCAGGATAAAATCGGTTTTACTGCTCACAGAACTGCTGTGTTGTCCTCCATTATTTTCAATAATTGCCTTCAACTCTTCCCTGGTATGATTCAGAAAGGTCCCGGAAATAACTATGTTGAGGCCTTTCAATCCGGTACTGTCAACTTTTTCAGTGTCCGACACGGACAGTTGAATACCCGCCTCTTTCAGCCTGTTTATTATCTGCAGATTCTTATCACCGGAAAAGAATTCCCTCACCGAGAAGGCTATTCGTTCACCAATTTCATCCACCCGCATCAGATCATCCTCCGATGCTTTTGCCAGGTTATCAATATTTCCAAAGTGCATAGCCAGTTTCCGGGCGACGGTTTCCCCTACATATCGGATTCCCAGTGCAAAAAGGACTCTATGGAAGGGAACTTTTTTTGAAGCTTCTATGCTTTCCAGCAGGTTCCGAGCTGATTTTTGGGCGAACCGA
>JAFGWU010000048.1 GCA_016936975.1 Bacteroidales bacterium
CACTCGCCCATTCGCCCATTCGCCTACCTCCTGATCCATACCATCGACCGGAAAGGTTCTGTATCCTCCGACCGGGGGTTGCGGTTGTCGCGCGTGTAATAGGGGATGGCGAGCAGTGGGGAACCATCGTTCCATGTTCCCTTTACCGTCATCACCCCGCCCAGCAGGTCTTCTCTCCATTCAGTCTGCAGGGGATCCGAACTGATCACCTTGTCGATATCCGGCTGGTCTGCTTCTTCCACGCTGTAGATCAGCGGCCCGTAGCGCAGGGCCACCCGGCCGCTGTCGGCCTCAATCCTTTCATCTGCGGTAACACGCTGAACCTCCATCGGGACAGTGAATTTAACCCTGTCACCTGCACTCCATCTCCTGGTGATGACCGCATACCCTTTTTTTATTTCCGGTGCGATAGATTCACCATTCAGGGAGACCGACTCGAGTCCGCTGACTTCCGGTAGAGAAGTATAGAGTTTACTGGTGTTCCTGTCGGGAACCCGTATATAAAGGTTGAACGGTTTTGCTTCCTGCGGATTAACCGTAATGGATACCGTTCCGCTCCAGGGATAATCGGTTTCCTGGACCATCTCAATGTCCGTTCCTGCCACATCTTCCACCGTTATGGTACTTCCGATAAACAGGTTTACATAGAGGCCGCTATCGCTTTTCAGGTAGGCCCAGGTCGGGATCATCAGGAGGGTCCGCGGTATATTACCGACACAGCAGGGGCAGACGTGCCAGGGATACCGCGAGCCTGCCGATACGAGTGGATTCGTGTAATAGAAGTTCTTTCCTTCCAGGTCAAGGGATCCGAGCAGTGCATTGTACAGGGTTTCCTCGTAGAGGTCGGCGTATTTTGCATCATGATAGGCCAGGTTCATTTTATACTGGAAGAATATCAAACCGCAGCTGGAGCAGGATTCACAATAAGCCCTGTTCGGGAGGGAATAATTTGGTCCGAATCCTTCGGATGTCTCTCCACTGCCAACACCGCCGGTAACATAATATTTCTTATTAACCATGTTGTTCCACAGAGACATCACTGCACTCTGGTAATCGATATCCCCGGTTTCTGCCGCTATATCGGCCATACCAGAGTAACTGTAAACGGCCCTGACGGCATGCCCGACTGCTTCGTACTGCTGCTGGACCGGCACATGGCTCTGGTCGTACTCACTGCCGCCGCCGCGGTTATCCAGCAGGAATTTTGCCAGGGCGATATAGTCGTCACCCCGTCCATTCCCTTCCATATCATTCACAAAGCGCCCAAAACGGACCAGTGCCTGTTCCATTTCCTGGTGGCCGTCGTACCAGGCTTTTTTACCCGGACCGATATTGGCAACCCAGCAATCTGCAAGCTTCCTGGCGGCATCGTAAAGCCGGGTATCGGTTCCCCCGGTAAGGGTATAATGATTGATGGCCGATTCGATGAAGTAACCGGCCACATAGCCTTCGTGGGCGCCCCTCTGTTCGGGAGACCACCGCTCTTTCCAGCGGCCGGTGTCGCGGAGCGTATAGGCGGTCTGCAGGTAACCGTCGGGTTCCTGGGCTGCAAGAATTTTCGGGATCCAATCCTCAAGGGTGTTCTTCATCTTTTCCTGCGCATTAATAATCTCACGGTCTCCCTGCGGATCGACCATCAGGGCTATGGACATCGACTCAATCGTCTGGTGAACCCATGCATTGGAGAAGACATACCCGAGGTGTGCCCCATGCGGTTCGCCGCGCAGTGCTTTAGCGGCTTCCATGAAATTGTCGATGCCGCCCTGTCCGATCTCAAGGTCGGTCCGGTTTATCTGGTCGACGCAGTGGGGGATCCAGTTGACGATGATCGCTTTGGCCTTTGCATTCCAGATCGGGTTGTCGATCTTATACCGTTTGGTGTAAACCACATCCAGCCTTTCTGCCGGGGGGAGTTCGTGCACCTTCACACTGATGGAGTCCCTTGAGCTCAGCTTTCCCTCTTTTGCCGTCATGGTGAGCACATAGTCGCCTGTTTCGGAAAATTCAGCCGTTCCTTCGAGCGAACCGACATCTGAGAAGGATACCTTCCCGGGACCGGTGGCCTTTTCCCATTTTATCCTGTCGGTGGAGGTCACCGTTTTAACCGAGCCGGAGAGGCAGGTTTTGCCTCCTTTAATGACATCCCGGTCAACCCCTGCTGAGACAACGGGAGGGTAGCCCGGTGCATTGTCCGACGGGTAGACGATCCATTCAATGGTATTGGCCGGGAAAATCAATGCCGAATCCACTTCCAGCCTTAACCTTGAGGTTTCGACTTCATCGAAGGTCGTCTCGTTATACGTGCCGCTCTCCAGCCCGAGTCCGGACGGATTGCTGACACTGACGTATTCATTTCCGTTCCAGTATTTAATATGGTAAACACCGGGAAGGGGAATGGCTCCATGGTAATCCCAGAGAAACAGCTTCACCCTGTCGGTTAACACTGGCTGATTCCACCGGTATTCCACCCATTGGGTCTGGGGTCCGCGGCGCCTGCTTGACCGGGGCCGCCAGGTGATGGAGTCGGTGGGTGTGAGTCCGTCGTTGAGGGCTTCCATCCATGGCCCATAGCGCATGGATCCTGAAGGTACGGCAATGTTGGCCAGGTTTTTTTCTTCCTGTGTTCCGGAAGGACCCTGACAGGCAGTCACCAGGAACAGGACTGCGGCAGTGATTATCAGATGATGCAATTTCATGGTATTTAAATTATGTGTTTAATGTAGCCGCGCAATGCTTTGCGTGGGAGGTTTTCTTCGCAGCCACGGAGTGCCCTGCGTGGAATGTCCAATGCAGCCACACTTGTGTTGAGATTTCATAATGATGCCCGGGGTTTCCTGTAAAAACGGAAGAGTGTGGCGCTGAAAGGTTTAACAATATACCGGCCGGTTGCAATGGAGTAAACGGGCTCTTCAATAATTACCGATTCTTCTCTTCCGGGTTCGTTATAAGCCATGTCATCAGGGCCGGTCAGGGCAACAATTTCCACATGGGAGCCGGTTTCAATGCCTTTGATTTTCATATCAAATTCCTGTTGTTCCCAAGTCGGGTTCACAACCGAGAGTACCAGGACAGAATGGTCTTCCGTAAAGGCGGCAGCCACATCGAAGGGACGGGTCTCCCCGGAGATTTCCACCGGAATGGTGCCGAAATATTCCCTGTACATTTTCAGGGCCTGACCCGTTGACGCATATACCGAATGGGTGGTGTTGGTTTTAATGCACCCGATCACATTGACGGTCTGGGCATAATTGGCCATATAGATGATATCGGAGTTTCTGGAAAATGCATTGATTCCGGCGGCTATTCCCAGCGCATCTCTCAAAAAATACCTTGTTCCCAGTTCGCCGTAAATATGGGGTCCGTACCAGTAGTTCCACTCGTCCATACAGATTCGGATATCTTTTCCTTCCAGTGATGGGATCTCCTTTCTGTATTTGCGGTGGATCTCCGCCCTTTCAGAGATGACATCGGGGATCTGCCGGATGTGCGTCATCAATCCTCCGCCGTGCCAGTCCTGCCTGTAGAAATGCTCGCTGATATAATCCATATTATCGGCGCAATTGGAAAGGATCATTTCATCCCATGGACCCGGATCCCCGACGGCAACCAGCAATATGTCCGGATCGACCGATCGCATTGCTGAGGCAAACTGGTTATGTTTCTCAACAAACTCTTCGGTTGGCATATGCCCGATCTGCCACGAACCGTACATTTCGTTGCCCACCGACCACCATTTTACCTTCCAGGGCTCCGGATGGCCGTTTGCTCCTCTCCATCTGCCCATCGGGGTGTTCCCGGTACCGTTGCAGTATTCAACCTGTTTTCTGGCCTCCTCTGCACCCCCGAGGCCGGCATTCACGGCGATGTAAGGTTCGGTCTCCAGCAGTTCGCAAAACTTCATGAACTCATGGATCCCGACATCATTATGTTCCACACCCCGCCATGCGGGATTTTTCCTGGGAGGACGCTTATCCCGGTCTCCTATTCCATCCTTCCAATCGTAGCCGCTTACAAAATTGCCTCCCGGCCATCTGTAAACAGGGGATTTTAGACCTTTCAGCAATTCCATGACATCCGCCCTGAAACCTTCAATATTATCGGCCGGCATCAGGGAAAGGGTTCCCAGCCACACTTTACCGTTTCCCTCCGGGATAACTTCAATGGATGCATTATGGGTAAAGATCCCTGAACGGAATGATAACGGATAGGTCTCATATGTCCCATTAAGACCAGATATCACATTTTCCCCTACCGTCTGCCCGTTGGAATTGTTAATCAACCTGATGGTTACACTGTTGACAGACCCTGATGACTTAAGGATGATCCGTCCGTTGTAATCCATCTCCGGTCTGAGTCCGAGACCATCCTGTCTTAATATTGCCTTCTCTTCCCCCCTGCAGGCCATTACAGGGGTCTGGTCCCCGACGAAGGAATTCGACCGGTCCATTTTCAGGAGGATCCTATTTCCCGAAATGGTCCACGGCGACATCCTGTCGCCCGGTTCGTACCAGAACTTCCGGTCATCAATCATTTCAGCCCAGATTCCCCCGTAGATACAACGGCCAAGGTGTTCGATGAATTGCCCGTAGATATAAAGCGGCATGGGCTCTTTCTCCCCGGAGGCGTCTATGGTAAAAGCGGTATTTATTTTTTCGGAACTGACCGGTTCGAGCTTCATGTTGTCGAACCAGACCCTGCCGGATGACCTTCCTCCCCGGTTAAACAGGCATTCCAGGACAAAGCTGTCGTTGCAGCCGGTTTCAAATTCCATGGTCACTTCGGTCCAGTCGTTTGTACCCGACATTCCGTTGAAGGATTCCGACAGGTTCACCAGGTAAAACCCGGCACCCTCTCCCTCCTGGTTCACCAGCCCTTCCGTCTTCATCCATCCTGTGAATTTATAGACGGACCATGGTTTCACTGCGACCCTGGTTCTCCAAACCCCGTAGGCAGGCTGGCTGGAATATATGTGCAGGCTTTTATTGCCATCGTGCGCCTCACTGCTGTAAAAATGGAGGGCGGTGTTCCTGCCCTCTGCTGGAGTCCAGTTTTCCACGGTCGATGAGACGACCTTTTCAGCGGAGCCGTTCGGTATGATTCCCCATTCGGGCATCATTGAAGGTTGGGATTCCCTGTACCCCTTGCAGGAAAAGATCAGAATCAGGAGCGTGATGACTGTCATACTGAGGGCGCAATGCCTGTGTCGGTTCATTTTCATAATTATGCTTGATTAAATATTCAACATTTCTTTTTTAACGAATGAATGAACCGGATTATTCCTCTGCAACTACTCGATTCAGTTCTTCTTTCAGTTCCTTAACTTTTTCAGGATGCTGAATGTAGAGGTTCTGCTGTTCCCCCGGATCGTCCCGGAGGTTGTAGAGCTGACCCTCTTCCGGAACATCCGGAAACCTGTACAACCCGCCTCCGTTTCTGAAGGGAATCAGTTTCCAGTCCCCTTTGCGGATGGCAAGGGCATCCTGTTTGCAAGCTTTGTGAACAAGGTTTGGGCGGCCGGGATAGTGGTTGTGTCTGCCGTTCAGAAGCGGCAGGAAACTGTAGCTGTCTTCTCCGGCATTATCGGGAAGTTGAATCTCCAGCAGGTCGGCGAATGTAGCCATGAAATCGATGGTGCTTATGACCGCATCCTCCTCAATGTCCGCTTTCACGACCCCAGGCCATCTGACGATAAACGGCACCCTGTGCCCGCCTTCATAAATATCGAATTTGTAACCCCTGAAGGGACCGCTGGCAAAATGGTGATAGATATGGTACATCTCTGCACCTTTGGGTTTATTGTATGGGCCGTTCATGCTGAGCAGACTGTCCTGCCTGATGAGGTCCTGAGCCCGGTACTTCTGCCCGTACTGGTTGGAAGCAAGATGCGTCAGAGCCTGCATCGGATCACCCGGCCGGGGTCCGTTATCACTGGTTAAGATGAAGATGGTGTTCTTTTCCAGCCTGTTCCTTTTTAGCCATTCCATTAATTCACCGATTATCTGGTCCACCTCAACCACCTTATCTCCCCTGAGACCGGCCTTTGCTGAATTCCTGAATCTACTGAGAGGCAGGCAGGGCCGGTGGATGGCCGACATAGGATAATATAGGAAGAACGGTTGATCCGGATCACTGTCCAGATGGTGATTGAGCCAATCCATGGCTTTTGAGAAGAGGATCTGCTCGAGTTGTTCACTGTCATAATCCGGGGAGACCAGTCCCTGTTCATATTCGCTGTCGAAAACAGGATATTTCAGCTGTTCGGGAATATTCACAACTCGGTCGTTCTCAATCAGGCAATACGGAAGCATATTATTGGAGGCATTGATCCCAAAATAGTAATCGAACCCGTAATTATTGGGAGAGAGGGTCAGGGGCTTACCATAATCAATCAGCCTGTTCTGGGATGCATCCCACGAGCGGTAATCAACCGATGCACCCTCCTGTGGTTCCCAGCCCATTCCAAGGTGCCATTTCCCGATGCAGGCCGTGGCGTATCCTTTCTGTTGCAGCAGGGATGCAATGGTCATCCTTCCATCCTCAATCAGCGGACGGGCAAAGTGGGGCAATACGCCGGTTCGGAGTTCCGTGCGCCATGAGTAGCGTCCGGTCAGCAAACCGTAGCGGGTCGGACTGCACTGGGCCGCACTCGAATGGGCATCGGTAAACATCATGCCCTGCCGGGCAAGTTCATCCATGTTTGGTGTATGAATCCTGGAATCAGGATTGTAACACGACAGGTCTCCATACCCCAGGTCATCAACCAGCACCAGTATAATATTCGGAGGGTGATGTTTTTCTGTGTCACCCCGCTGGCAGAAGGTCAGCAGGATGAAACCCGGAACCAGGAGATAAATCAGAAAAGTGTAAATTTTCATGATGCTTCTTTATGGATTCCCGGGATGGCAGCCCGGAATAATCAAAAAGCCGGCCCGCAGGCCAGCCTTTCATATGACAGCAATTTATCTCCTCCATTCGTTTACGCCATCCCTGATCCGGTTGCGCCAGGTCATGGTTGCCGATACATCCGTGGAGTAATCCCCGTATTTGTAATTAACCTTATAGTTCAGTGTGAATGTGCTTGTTTCCGGATCAAATACATTCGTTCCATTGGGAGTGATACTTTCAATCTGGGTCATTTCCAGTCCTGCCGCACCCGGTACTCCCCAGACGCGCCATTCAAGAATTCCCTGGGAACCCACAGCAACAAACCAGAGTCGCACTTTGTTTGTCAGGACGGCATCAAAGGTGGTAATGTTCCACTGGTCGATTTCACAACCGACATTCCGGTTCGTCCAGTCATAATTGAGTGTATCCGGACCGTAACTCCCGGCGTCAACAGCTGCATTATTGACAACCGGATTCGGTATCATTACCCACTCTTCATTTTCGATATCCCAGTATTCGATGTGGGTATTAAAGGGGATATCGATTCCTCCCCAGGGAAGCGTGGCGTCGTCCCTGTCCCAGTCAGTCCACCAGTACACGTCTGATTTGTTGATATAATAAAGGGAAGGTAAATCATACTGTACCCAGTTGTAGGTTTTGGGTTCCTGGTACCAGTTTCCGAAAGCCTGTCCGCTGGTTCCTTTGCCCGGACCTGAATTTTCGGGTTCATCACCATCCTGGATGGCCTCCAGGGTTTCCCAGCTGGAAACGTAGGAGGTAGAAGCTGTGGCATCCGGTCCGAGATTAACAGGGTCGGTGATAGAGGCCAGGTTTGGGTTGTATGCAAACCATACCGAATTATCCTCTCTGACCAGCAGTTTCATATGGTAGTCATCCCCAATCAGATGCATTGAGCCGTTTGTCTCAACACTATCATGCCTGACCGTTGAGAGCCGCAGGACATTATCAATGGAGCCTGCATTCAGTTCCTCGCCACTGTTACTTTTTGTCACGAAAGAGCCGGAATGGATATAAAACCCCTCATAATGATTAATATATTTGACCACTACTATCTGGGTGCTCTGTGTGGCAAGTATGGAGTCTTCCGAGGTCTCGGTGAGCCTGAACGGGATGGCATAGTGGTGCGTGGTGGTCAACTCATCATTCATAAACTGCATGGAGTCGAGGGTTACCGTTACCCGCCCGATATATTCTCCGCTCGGGATCACAAACCGGCCTGTATTGCTCAGCGAGTAGTAACTTTCAGGCATCAGCGTATAGGGGGTACCGTCAAGCAGGGTAGCATCAATTTCAAAATCGGCCCATCGCTCTTTTGTATTCTCAAGGATTCCTGAAAGATAGATGCCCACGTCCAGCTGCAGCCCCTCATCCTTTACTACGGAACGCCAAAGGACACCCGGCTCGTTCGATCCCCCGGTAACATAGGAGAATGCCACGGAAGAATATTCATAGTCAAGCCTGTATTCATCATAACAGCTGTTCAGAAGGGCTGTTATCAGTAAGAATAATATTAACTTTTTCATAACGTTCTTTTTAAATTATTCTATAAACCGGGTATTACTTCCACCCTCTGTTCTGTTCCAGGTTATTCATTATTAACGTTTGTGAATAGGGAAGCGGAACATATCTCATATAATCCTGAAAGGTGTGATTCTCGACTGTTTTCTTCTGAAATGAAAAAGTTCCCCCGCTGTTGGTAATTTCCATTCCCTCCACGGTGTGATTAAGGGGAAGGTTGAGGCGCCTGATATCCCAGAAGCGGAATCCCTCAAAACAGAGCTCGATCTGCCTGTTTTCATAAATAAAATCCCTGAAGGCATCCTTTCCGGCCGCAGCCTGTTCATCCAGGTAGGGGTCCTGGTACCCTTCGGTTGTATCCGCGTCGATCCCGGCCCGCATCCTGATCATCCTCATTGCATCGGCGGCAGAGATTCCCGGGGTTGCATCATTCGGCCCGTAGGCTTCGTTGGCTGCCTCTGCAAAGTTGAGATAGAGTTCTGTTCTGCCGAGATATACATAGAATTTCACATCGGTATTCTGGTTCCCGGGTGTCAGGCGGATCTTGTAGCTGAGCAGTTTTTTCATATAATAACCGGTTCTGGTTCCCTGCAGGTTCAATCCGCCGGGGGCATCGTTCCCTCCCTTGTAAGTCTGGATAACCGTTCCGTTGTAGTCATCCCCGTTGAAGAAGATGAAGCGGTAAAATCGCGGATCCCGGTTTTGATAGGGATTGGCCGCATCGTAAAGTGGACTCTGGCCGGTAGGATAACCATCGGCGGCCGGAAACAGATCCACCAGGTTCTGGGAGGGGTTGCACAATCCCGAACCGTACAGTGACGGAGGGTAGAAATTTAACTCCTCACCGCGCCATGCGTAGGTTGGCTGGATCCAGATGTAGTTAAAGCTGCTGGCATCATTAAAATTACCGTATGGGTCCAGTTCCGTCAGTCCCCCAGATGCTTCAATGGCATCATAGGCAGCCTGCGCGGCTCTCTGCCAGAGTGTCTGGCCGGAGTTGCTGTAGGCCGGACTGGCGGCGAAAAGGTAAACCCTTGCTTTCAGGGCCAGGGCTGCCAATCCCGATCCCCTTCCCCTGTTTTTCAATCCAAGATAGGCATCGGCTCCCTGGTCATACATCAGCGGGAGAATGGCATGGGCCTTATCACAATCATCGACAATCTGTTTGACGCAATTTTCATAAGTGTCCCTCGGAAGGTCGAGGTCATCACCCTGTTCCAGCACGGAGGTCACGATCGGAAATCCGAGTGCCTCTGAACTGTTGTCGGTATATCCGGCATAGTTCTGAAGCAGGAGCCACTGGTACCAGGCTCTCAGGAAATAAGCTTCTCCAATCCGGTTTGCCTTGAGGATGGAATCCTTCACCTGGTCGGAAACGCTGTACACAAGTTCCTCGCCGTTTTCAATAAAAATATTCAGGTATTTGATGCTGTTATAGCAGTTGTTCCAGTCCCCGATGGGATTATTCTCGACAGTCCAGCTTCCCATTGCCAGATTGTTCAAACCGGGTTTGGAGGGGACCGCATTATCGGTATAATAATCCATGTCCACAGGATAAGAGGTCTGCAGGCGTGCGTATGCTGCGGTGAGGATCCCTTCCCCATAGGTGGCATGGCTCCACAGATCCTCGGTAGTCTGGTCCTGGATCGGCCTGGGTTCAAGAAAATCACATGAAGCCATTATCACAACCGGTAAAAGAAATATTATTAATCGTTTCATAATGTTGCTTTTTTGAATTAAAATTTACATGTGACTCCGAACGTAATGGTCCTGTACATCGGGTAATCGTAAATTCCCAGGTACACATTCTCAGGATTGAGACTGTATTTTGTAAGCTCGGACAGGACCAGCAGATTACTGGCCCTGACAAATATCTTCCAGTCTCGTAAAAGCATCTGTTGCGATACCGGTTTTGGAAGGGTATAGCTCAGTTCCACATTCTTCAGTCTGAGATAGCCGGCATTGGACAGCCAGAAGGAGGATCCCTGGTAATTATTCCACGACTGGGTTGTCAGGCGGGGGTAATTATTGGTTTCGGGCCACCTGTCGAGCATGGGCTCCGAATAATTCTGAGTGGTACCGTTTATCCAGAAATAGCGTGGATTTGAGAGCATGATCTCCCCGTTGGCCACACCCTGTCCAAGAACATAGAGTGTGATTCCCCTGTAACCCAGTGAGAGATTCAGTCCGTAGAACATCCTCGGGTAGTGGGCGCCGGTTGTATGGATATCTTTTTCATCCACTACATCATCATCATTATAATCCACATACCTTATATCGCCCGGTTTCAATTCTCCCCAGCTCTGGATTATCTCATGGGTATTAATTTCATTCTGGGACTGGAAGAGCCCGTCGGCTTCATACATCCAGATGAGGTCCCGGTCCTTGCCGGCGAGTTTTCGGTACTCTGCTTCTGCAACCGGCTCATCCACAACCAGGTATTTCCCCCGGGTATAAAGGATATTGGCTCCAACATTGTATCTGAAATCCCCCAGTCTTCCGGAATGCTGAATCATTCCGTCGACTCCCCATCTGCCGGATTCACCGAAATTGGTTGCGGGCAGGAATCCGCCGGTTCCGTAAAGTGAGGGGGTATAACTGCTTTTCTGGGAAATCTGATCATAGTCTTTCTGATAGAAATAATTTACCTCGGCTGAGAGCGCCCTGTTGAACAGTTCACCCTGTATGCCGATGTTCAGATAGCTCCTTTTCGGGAGGGTGTAATCTTCACTGCCGGCCTGCTGGATATTATAAATGTTGATCACATCGCCCTTGTTCCCCTGTATTCCCGACTGCCAGTCGCCGGCATCGTACCATAAGGTTCTGTACAGATAATAGGAGTTATAACCTTCAAGGGTAAAGTCCTCGTTCCCCATAATCCCGAGGGAGCCGAAGAGTTTAAGGTAGTCCACCGCTGAACTGTTGCCGAGGAACGATTCGTTGCTCAATACCCATGCGGCGCCAATGGTCGGATAGAGGCTGAACCGGCGGCCCTCGGGCAGTTTCATGCTGCCGGTATAGGCCAGGTCGAACTGAACGACGTAGCGGTCGTCATAGGCGTAGTTGGCCCTGTATGAGAGGTCCTGCATCTTGTCAGGCTGATAATTGGCGCTGGTGGTCCTTCGCTCCACCAGGCCCTGGAAGTAGGTTGTATGCATGCTCAGGGCATGGTCGCCGAACGATCGGTCGTAATTCAGTTGCAGGAACCCGACCGTCCGTCTCAGAAAATCATCATATCCCTGGCTCAATGTTGGATCGATGACCTCTTCCTGGATCCGCTGGACCTCGTTTTCCGGAAGAAGGCGATAAAGTGCGGCAGTTCCCCCCTTATTGGTGGTGATATTGCTGTAGATATCGAAGGAGGCCGTGCCCCTGAATGTTAATCCTTTCATTAAGCTGTTCAGATCAATCAGGACGTTCGCCGTATTCTGGGTATTCAGATCTATTCCGATAGCATAGCCGCTGTATAGTAATTCGTTATCCAGGTTCACCCCGTAATCGTCGCTGATCAGCAGGAGGGAATCATTAAAGGTCATGGCATGTGCATTTGACGGATACGTTGAGAGAATATCGAACATATTAAAAGCACCGGCTCCACTACCCTGGTTTGGAAACCTTGAATGCCCGTAGGTTCCGGAGAGGTTTACACTCATACTGATGAAATCATTGATACGGATATTGGCACTTCCCCTCAATTTAAACCGGTCGGTTTTCGTTTGTTCCCCAACAGCCTCCAGTCCGTCGGAACCGATATAGTCGAGCATGGAGAAGTAGTTTACCCTGTTGTCCCCGCCGCTGAAGTTGATATTTGCTTTTCGGAAAGGCGTAGAACTTTTTACATAATCGGCGTAATAGTCTATGCTCGGATAATACAACCGGTCTGAACCGTCACGGTAAGCATCCAGTTCGGCCTGGGTGTAGAGCGGATCCAGTCCGTCGTTCCGGAGGGCCTCGTTAAACAGCGTGGCATAGTCGTAGGAATCGAGATAACCGGGCAAGGAAGTTGGTGCGCTGATTCCATACCCGGCGGTAACATTGATTTCCCGGTTAAAGTCTTTGCCAGACCGGGTGGTGATCCAGATGACCGGATTCACGCCGGAGACTCCCAGGGAAGCCCTTCCTGACAGGTCTTTTATGACCTGCACCGATTCAACCTCGTATACCGACAGGTCTGAGGGGTCCCTCGTAATGCCGTCGATATATATGGATGCCGATTCACCCCTGATGGAGGCTGAGACCGATTCGTGACCAGGTTTGGTGTTTCCTACCTCAATAACCAGTCCGGGTATCCGCCCGGAGAGGGCATCGAGGAAGGAGGTTGTTGGATAGGAAGCCAGTTCCTCCCCCGACACCGCGAAGGTGGAGGAAACACTCCGGTTATTGTTGAACTCCCTGTAAGGCAGTTTCACACCGTTTTTCCCGTCGATCAGGTTCATCTTCACCAGTGTGATGGATTCCTGCATCAGGTCGCCCCCGAAGAGTTCGGTAGTACTGACCTCATAACCCGGCTCATCGATCACAATCTGGTCCTTTGAGGCGGCCGATACCTTCAGGGTAAATTTCCCTTCTGAATCGGTAATGACCTTATCGTGGGTGACAAACGACATGACAAACACATCCGGAACCGGTTCTCCGGAATCATCCAGAACGGTAGCCGAAACGGTTGTCGTTGATATTTCAGGCTGCTGGGCGAATGCACCGGAGTAACTGAACAATCCCAGTGCGGTGCAGAATATCAGCAGGTTTTTTAATATTTTGTCTTTCATGGTTTTTAGTTTTTTCTGCCGTATGCAATGAATTACCATCCCGGATTTTGTTTGAACTCTTCGAACATCAGGGCATCATCCAGGGGGATCGGCCATTTATAGTGTTTTTGCTGGAAGGCATAGGTTGCGAACGGGAGTGAGGCCCGGGAGATACTGTACCCGGTGGGTGCGGATGGATTGTGGGTAAAGTCATCGGCGAAAAGCTGCCTGTGTTTTGTTTTGTGTGCATCGCCCCATCTTGACAGGTCAAAGAACCGTTTGCCTTCAAGGAAGAGTTCAACGGCCCGTTCATTCTTGATCCTTGTCCTGAACGCATCCTTGCTGCCCAGGTATCCTGCATCCACGTCAGGCATCTTTACGCGGTTCCGGACCAAATTCACCGCTTCGACTGCGCTCAGGGATGCTCCCGGGAGGGTGTAGTCTGGACCCCCTATTTCGTTGGCCGCTTCAGCATATTGCAGTAAAATTCCCGCCAGCCTGAAGTAGATGGTGTGGTTGAACGGCGGCCGGGCCCCTGACCACTGGTCGACATTCTTGCCCCAGAATTTCCGGGCCATATAGCCCGAGTAAGCGTTGTAGACCGAAGCCCTGCGCTCGGCGCCTCCTTCGTACAGTTCCATGTAACGACCCGATTTGCTGGTCCATCTGACACCATTAAATAATATGGAGTGATAGAATCTCGGATCCCTATTTACATAAGGATTCTGATCATCGAAAGCCGGGTCATCCTCAATGGCCAGACCGTTGGCCGTTTCAAACTGATCCACAAAATTTGCCGAGGGTGTGAACCCCTGGATCACTCCCCCTGCAGAGATGCTGGGTACGGTAAATACCGTAAACATACCGGCATCGTAGCTCGACGGATAGTGTTCCCATATGATTTCGTCGTGATAGGGCTGATAGAGGAAGATGCTGTCAAATCCGCTTGTATAGTATATGGTCTGGTAGGTCGTATCATTTCCCGGGATCATGTATTCCACATGGTCGGTTCCCCTGCACTGCAACAGCCGGTACCTGCTGTTTCCTCCTGTTTCTGCTGGTCCTAGCGTGCTCAGAAGGTCCCAGGAGGCCTCTGCGGCGAGTTCCCATTTCGCCGGATCATTTTCGGGATTATTACTCGGGCTGGCACTGAAGAGGAGGGCTGCAGCCTTTACTGCCATGGCTGATCCTTTCTCCGGGCGTCCGATATTTTGGGCATCCCATCGCTCCGGCAGGAGGCTGGCCGCTGTATCACAATCAGCGGCTATTTTCAGCGCCGTCTCATGGAAACTGAGGCGGGGAAGGGCAAAATTATCAGAACCTTTGAACGAGTATGTGATGTAGGGCATGCCTCCCTGCCGTATTAGGAACTCGTAATAATACCATGCCCGCATGAAGTGGGCCTGTCCCTTGAGCTGATCTATCTGTTCCTGCGTGGCGTTTTCGAGCTTATGCAGGTTTTCAAGGGAGATATTGATGATCCGAATGCTTTCCCAGGCATTCCATACCCCGTAAAACTGAAGCGCCTGACCGGTACTGTATGATCTGAGCCAGTCTCCGTTCTGTGCCGTGGGCATGGTTTCCCAGCCCGGCCCCAGGTACCCTTCATCACAAAGGGCGGCTATATAGGTATAATCACCGGCACTCAGGTAATTGTGCATGTCTTTATACATCCTATCCTCAAATTTCCTGAAATTCAAATAATCGGAAAAGACATCCTCGCCTGTCATCCCGGTAGAGTCCTCTACCTTGTCGAGATACTCCTCGCACCCCAGGAAGGATAGTGTCAATGCTATAAATAATAATATCTTTTTCATGGCGATCGGTTTTTGCATTAAAATGTTGCGCGAATTTCCAGGGTGTATCTCTTAAGCTGTGGGTATGCCCCGAAGTCGACCCCGTGGTTGAATCCTTCCGGGTCCCCTCCCCATCCCAGTTTTTTCCAGGTCCAGAGATTCGTTCCGATCAGGCTCAGATCCAGCTGGGATATCCCGATTCTCCTGAGTGCATTAAAACTCAGCCGGTAATTTATTCTTGCATTTCTCAACCGGATATATTTGCCTTCGAGCATGGAGAAATGGCTGATCTGATAATTGTACTGATCTTCGGCATGATAGTGCACAGCCGGGAACTCGGGATCCCTGTTGTCGGGTGTCCAGTGGTCGGCATGGGCGGTAAAGGCGTTATCCTTATTTTGCGCAAACGGGAAGAGGTGAAACATCCCTCCCTGCCTTGTGGGTGCCTGTGTGTTACTGATGCCGTAAAAGTTTACATCAAATGAGAGGTTCTTATATCCGCCTCCCAGCTGTGCGTTCCATGTAACATTCGGCAGTGTGGGGTACTGGGCGACAACCCGGTCCTGCTCGTCGACATTTCCGTCGCCGTTAAAATCCAGGAACTTCAGGTCGCCCGTGATAGGATTGCCACCGGAGACAACCGGCCACATGAAAAGTTCATCAAAATCCTGGTAGAATCCGCCGTCAACCAGTCCGGTCCCGGGGGAGTAATATTCCATCCTCCGTGCGATATCCACCGGTTTTCCTTCTGCTTTAAGGTTGAAGGGAATCGTTTCCGGTTCATCGAAATAGACCACCCTGTTTTCCGAGGCGGAAATATTGGTATTGGCCAGGAGGTATATGCCGTTTGCAAAGTATTTATTGATTCCGAATTCGACTTCAAATCCATGGCTTTTCGTTGAGCCGATGTTTCCCTGGATGGCAGAAACGCCTACCCATGAGGGGACTCTTCTTCTTGCCTGCAGAACATCTTCCCGTTTTTCGTTGAAGAGGTCCAGAGAGAGGGTGAAGAGGTTCTGCAGAAATGCCAGTTCAATCCCGATATTCTGCTTTATGGCTTTTTCCCAGGTGGCATCCAGAACCGGGATGTTACCCTCCTGTATGTAAGGGTAATATTGCATGGGGTACCCGAAACTGACGCCGCCGCCCCCTTCGGTGAATTCAGAAACATAGAGCCAGCGACTGATGCCGGCATCGCTTCCCACAATACCGTAGGAATACCTTAGTTTCACCAGGTTCATTGTGTTTTTCAGACTTGCAAAGAAATCCTCGTTTGACAGTACCCATCCGCCGGCGAATGAGGGGAAAGTACCGAAGCGCAGTCCCGGTGCAAACTTCTCCGAACCGGTATATGAAATACTTCCCTCGGCAAAGTATCTTTCATTATAATTATAGGTGGCACGTCCAACCCAGTTTTCTTCATAATGGGGAAAATCGGCAATGCCGCGTGACTGCCTGCGGCTGAAAACGCCTATTCCGGATACGTTATGCCTGCCGAAACTGCGGATATAGGATAAGCGGGCTTCATAATAGTGGCTTCTCCATCCCTGGAAAATATAATCGTTATTGTTCACCTGGAGCGGTGGCTGAGGGGTATCGAAATCTTCCGCCTGGTTACCTGTGTACCTTGACCAGAGAAGCGTCTCAGGATCCAGGTAATAACCGTACATTTCAGGAAGATTGAAATCCTGCCGGTAAACTACGGAGGTATTATAGGAATAGAGTGCCAGCAGGGAGAGTCCTTTAGTAATGAAACCGAGATCCTGGTCCAGCCTGATATCACTGTTCAACTCATTGGACTTAAATCTCCAGAAGCCGAATCCGCCGATCCAGTGCAGTCTCACCTCTCCCTGCTCGGTCCTGATCATGGGCCTCCTGCCATCCTGGTCATAGGGGATGACCTCGTCGGGGTAAAGATCAACGGCTTCAGCGGGGTAATACGGCATGACCGTTACCGGTTCAAACCACTGCTCTTGCGTGAAATAGTCCTGCGGTTTACCCCACGATTTGACATTCCCTCCCAGGTTGACCGACAGTTTTGTGGTTTTGGTCAGTTTAAAGTCCAGGTTATTTCTGAAATTGTAGCGCTGGTGCCAGTAGTGGGCATTTTTCTTGTCATAGCTGTATGGAAAATCATTTCCTACCGCCCACACATCTCCTTCATCGAGAAAACCAATCGATACAAAGTACTGGACAAAGTCGTTCCCGCCCCGGGCATTCAGGTTATAATTCTGATCAAACCCCGTCTGGAAGTAGTAGTCCATCCAGTCGAAGTCGGGATACAGATAGGGCAGATCCTGGGTCCGGTAGTGCTCGAGTATTTCGTCGGAAACGATCAGGTTCCACATTCCGTCGTTGGCCCACGCTTCATTCCTCAGCTTCATGGTTTCGTAAGCGTTCATATATTCGGGAAGCATGGCCGGTTGTTTTGCGGAGAGGTTTGCGGAAAAATCGAGCTGAACGGCTCCCGAACGGCCCCGCTTGGTGTTTACAATGATGACTCCGTTTGCACCTTTCACCCCGTATACGGCTGTTGCAGAAGCATCTTTAAGGATCGAAATGGAGGAGACCTCATTGGGATCGAGGTTGGTAAACGGCCTTTCCACGCCATCCACGATGATCAGAGGGGTGTTACTTCCCATCGAGGAGGTTCCCCTGATTACCATCTGAATGGGGGAGGCCCCGTAATAACCGCCCATGGCCTCCTCACCGGGTGTGGGGTCGGTCATGATGACGGTCAGTCCGGGCAATCTTCCCTGAAGGGTGTTCTCCATACTTCCCCCCATCTTGATGGATTGCAGCTTGTCTCCTGAAACCTGGGAGATGGCTCCGACCACCGATTCCTTCTTCTGAACACCGTAGCCGACCACCACAACCTCCTCCATGGTTTCCGCTTCCGGGACCATGGTCAGATTGATGACGGATTGCACGCCGACCTCGATTTCTTCAGTTTTCATACCCACGTAGGAGAACATCAGGATTTCCTCTGAAGCGCACTCAATCTTGAATTTTCCGTTAATATCGGTGGTGGTACCGCGGGTGGTTCCCTTTACGATAATGGTTGCTCCGATAACAGGCATCCCTTCAGAATCGTAAACGGTTCCTGTTATTTCCCTTCGCTGACCGTTAACGATGGCACTGAATAGCATCAGGAACATCATTAACAGTGCCCCGGAACGAAGAATTTTAAGCCGTTCCGGAACTCCTCGATATGAGGAAAAAATCAATCGTTTCATATAGTTTTAGTTTTGGTGGGATAACATAGATTCATTGATAGTATCGAATTAGAGTTGGTTCAGCATATCAATATTAAAGCAATCTGTCAAAAAAGGATTAGTTTAAACAATCTTATAATAGAAGATATGAGTCAGAATCTGTAATTGCATGTCATTTATATGGAAAATTAAATCATGTTTAACGATATTTTACGGATAAAATGGTTTTTAAAGACTGTAACCACCGTCAGGTCCGGGATGCGTGACCAGGATGGGTCAGATGGGACCGTGATGCGTCACCCGGGGTAACGTTTTAAAAACCCGTATAAACCACCACGTCGTTTTTGTCGGTGGTAAGCTTTAATGTTGCCACCCGGGCATTCCCCTTCACAGCAGGAGCGATGTTCCTGTTATTATGGGCCAGTCGGATCTTCCTGCCCGGATCCGTTTGGATCAGCAGTTTCAGTTCGTGTGCCTCACCGGCCCGGTTTTCGATTGAGAAGGAGAGTTTATCCAGTGTCCCGGAAATGATCACCGGTTTCTCTTTTGCGAACCCGTCCCGGTCCATCGACAGGGATATCCTCTGCTTCTCCGAGATGACCGAGAATTTGTTTCTCACCCCATCCCGGGGGATCACGGAATAACCATTTTTGTCTTTTGACAGGGTTCCGCCGTAAGCAATCCATCCGAAAAGGGGATCTTCTGCCAGGACGGTCCGGGCCATCCTGAAGGTGGCACCCAGTCCCAGGTCCGCCTCCCCATCATAATACCAGGCCCCCCTCGGGACATCTTTTCGTATCCAGGCCCTCCCGTATTTCGAAGACATGAAGGCCCAGCCCATCGCCCCGTCATTCTCTTTCCCCGGGTACCAGAATCCGTATCCCGATATTTCATTGCCGCTGTTCATCAGTGCCCAGGAGCTCAGGTATGAGGCGTATCCAAGCTGGAGCCAGTCCCATGGATGATCCGAGTAATGGATGCCATAGTCGAGTATGGACCAGCCTCCCATTTTTGCCATGTAGCTCATGCAGTGGGAGTCGGAGCTGATAGTAAAGTCCGAACCCAGCAGGAAGTATTTCGGTTCCAGCCAGCCCCTCACGGCCAGTCCTGCAAAATGCTGTCGCTCCATAAAAGCCCTGCTGTCGCTCTGCGATACTTCAGGATGGGAGTGCCATTTTTTAAGATTTTTATCATACCACAGTTCCCTGTCGGGTTTCATCTCATTTTCCACCCCGTATTTTGCCAGGGCATAGCTCGATTCGAACGCCGTCCGGTCGATGCTGTACTCCGAGCCATAGGGGAAGGGATCGTCGTAAACGAAATATTTCACCTTCTTCTCCCATTCCTGTCGTAAAAAGCCGGCTTTCTCCTTTTCCCCCTCATCCTCCAGGGCTTCAATGATATCCAGGATGACCAGTTCGTTATAACATCCGATCTTGTAGGTCTCGTACCAGGGAAGGACTTCATAGGGATAGATCCAGTAGGCCCGAGCCGTCTGGTAAGCCCTCTCCAGGTAACCGGCAGCGTCGAGATAATGCACTTTATCCGGATAGAATTTTGCGATCTGGTACATGTGGTAATACAGCATGAAAATATGCGGGTAGTCGTACGACCGCCAGATTTTCATTTTATCCAGGTTATAGTTCCCGGTTCCGGCTCTTCCGGCGGGATCCCTGCTCACCTTCCAGTTTGGTACCCCATGGATTCCGTAAGGGTAGGGATCCTCCTTATCCGTCCGCTGTAATCCGCCCCAGACGAAATGCTCCAGGTAATATTCAACGCTTTCAATCTCCCGGTCATCGGGGAACCAGACATTTTTAGCCGCCACATAGGGTGCCTTGCAGAGCGCCGGATCGTCGCAGGCCAGCACATATCCCCACCAGTGGTCGAATCCGTCGGTATTGTCGGGTCCGCGGAGGACGCTGTTCTTCATATCGTAAACCGAAAAGAGCCCGTTATACCATTTTGAGGTATCGCGGTGCTGCTGGTTCTGTGTAATAAATTCCGAACGTTTTTTGACCAAAGTTTCCAGTGGTTCTGTACTGAAAAACTCCAGGATTGTTTTCTCACGGCCGTTATAATATATGGTAAGCATATTTTCCCCGAGGCGCTGAAAGGACACCTCATACAGAAAATGGCCTGGTCGGGTTTCTCCGAGATAGAAGAGGTTCGTTTCACCGGGAAATTCGGGAACGATGGAGTCAATAACGTTGCGGGTATGCAGGGAGAATGTTGCGGTGAGATCCGAGGGGAGTGACATGCCTGGCACGACACGGATATCAAAAAGACCTTCACGATACAGTATTTCACGTATTTCATCATAGGAAAAAGCCCAGTGAAATCTCAACCCGAACTCCCTGAAGGATTCCTCTCCGCCGGCTGCATCCAGATCAATGAAGGTATGCTCCTGCCGCCAGGTTCCCCGTTGCTCCTCCATTCCCGATTTCCCGGAGCAGACATGCATCCGGTAACCCGATCTCCCTTCCGAGGAAAAATACTCCAGCCCGGTGCCTTTTTTGGTGGTAATCACCAGGAACGGAGGATTGCCCGACGGTTTGGTGAAATAGAGAAATGAAGCATCTCCCGCTATGAAATGGTGCTTGGTATAGCTGTTTTCAAAAATGTCAATCTGACGATTGTCAAAGGGTTTGTTCCAGTTAAAGGGGATCATCAGGTCCCCGATGGTCATGGGGAACTGCATCTTTGTTT
The DNA here is from genome assembly GCA_016936975.1 of Bacteroidales bacterium. GTDB lineage: Bacteria > Bacteroidota > Bacteroidia > Bacteroidales > JAFGWU01. Next base: position 20,890 of record JAFGWU010000048.1, read on the forward strand.
CCAGCCGGAGGGTCCAGTCAAGGGCGTTATCGTCCAGTTTGAAAATCTGCCGCATCGAAACCGGCATCCCCGTCTCATAATCCTCATATTCGACCCTGTTATTGACCGAATCGTAAGACCGTTCCCGGCCCCCGGTATAGATATTGAGCCAGTCTCCCTCGGCGATTTTATAGAGGACCTCAATATCACCGAACCGGCTGCCAATTTCAAGACCATTGGCACGGAAGGTGTCGCGCGGGGAACAGATGGAGGTCATTCCCCTTCTGTCGAAAGCCAGTTCAAATCCTGAGTTGGACATCGATATGCGTTCCTGTCCGGATAACGGAATGAGCAATACACTCAATGCCATGCCTGCAAGAATTGCCGGGATGCATGTTTTCATGGTTGCTGTATTAATGGTTTGGTTTAATCCTTCAGAGGCATCCAGACCCGCATGTCCGTGGGACCGCGGTTTGCCCAGGCATAATAAGGGATGGCCATGAATTCAGCGGATCGGATAACTGTTATGCCGTTCAGCAGGCTGGGACTGAATTCATCGGTGAAAGGCTGTTCCTCTGAAAGCATTATATTCTGAACCGTTCCCCCGTTATCGATGCCTTCGGCTGCATAGACCAGGGGTCCCCTGACCAGGGCCATTTTTCCCCTGTCGGCTTCAACACGCTCATCAGCTTTAACCAGCTTTGGTTTAATCGGGAATTCAAATTCGATGACATCGCCGTTTTTCCATTTTTTATCGAGCTCAACAAAGGAGGTGAATCCATATTTTGCCTTTCTACCGTTAACATACACGGTGGTCCGTTCCCACTCGTATTCAGTGTATGGATAGAGGTCTCCCGGCAGAAATCCTTTGCTTCTCCACCATCCGGGTATCCTGATCCTGATTTTTATCCTTACCGGTTTTTCATTAAGGATGGTCAAACGCACCTTCCCGTCCCACGGATAATTGGTCTCCTGCCTGATCCGGAATTCCTTCCCGTAGAAGGAAGTAGTTGCTTCACTCTCCACAAAGAGATTGACAAAAAGCGTATAATCATTTTTACTGTAAATATAGCCGGGGATCGAGGGAATAACACGGGCGACATTCCCGGGACAGCAGGCACAGCCGAACCATTCACTGCGTTCATAATCCCCTTCTGACTCAAGGGGATTGGGATAGAAGAAACGGCGCCCGTCCAGCGACACTCCTGAAAGAAGCCCGTTATAGAGTGTTGTTTCAAGCACATCCAGGTATTTCGTTTCGGTGGTCCGGCTGAACATCCGGTGGTTCCAGAATATGTTCCCCGCTGCCGCACAGGTTTCGCAGTAAGCGGTTTTATTCGGCAGAACATAGGGATCGGAAAACGACTCCCCGCGGTGACTGGCCCCGACGCCGCCGGTAATGTACATTTTTGAGCTGACAATATCGTTCCATACATCGACGGTCCTTTCCATAAGAGCCGTATCGCTGCAATAGAATCCCACATCGGTCATGCCCGAATAGAGGTACATGGCCCTGACGGCATGACCCACTGCCTCCTTCTGTTCCCTGACGGGAAGGTGGTGCTGGAGGTAGGAAGGTTCATTATAAATGTCGAACCGTGTGCCGGCCGGAACCGGTTCCCGGTCCGCTTCTTTGCCGCGCTGGTCGAGGAAAAACCGGGCCTGCTCAAGATATACGCTGTCTCCGGTCAGGTTAAACAATTTCACCAGGCCAATCTCAATCTCCGGATGTCCCGGGGCGAGCTTCAGCCCATCCTCATTGAACACCGATTTGACCAGTCCGGCATTTTTAAGCGCTACCTCCAGCAGGGCCCTTTTTCCCGTGGCTTCATAATAAGCCACGGCCGCTTCGTACAGGTGACCCGCATTGTATAGCTCATGACTGATCCATACATCCTCCCATCGCTTCCTGCCGGCTCCCGGGACATCCGTTTCCGGATCGATGGTCCGCGGCGTATAGATATATCCGTCCTCTTCCTGGGCCGCAGCAATCAGCATAATAAGGCTGTCGATATAGGATTCAAGGATTTTATCTTCTGCATTCCGGAGGTGGTAAGCTGACCCTTCAATAGCCTTGAACAAATCGCTGTCGTTATACCGTTCTCCGCGGTGTTCTCCTGAAGATAATCCCGCGGCAATGGCGAAGTTATGGATCCTGCCGGTTTCTTCGCAGAACCTTAAGATATGCGGGAGGGTATTCATCCGGGCGGTATCCAGAATGGGAGCCCAGAACCCGCCGGTAATGCTTACTTCTGAAAGGGGGAGTGGTTCTGCCGGGTAGCCGTCCGACTCCTGCACGGTCTCCCCGCAGGAAACCAGCAGGGAGAGGATGCCGGCCGAATAAGCCGTAATCCTGACTATTTTATCTGCAAATAATTTCAATCGCTATCGTTTAATGGTTCTGACGCTGAAGACAGGACCGGCCATATGACCTTCGTGGGCTTTGAATTTGACCTCAATATAGGTCTTGTCGACGGTCATCTCATCGGGAATGGTATACTCCTTGAACACGAATTCCCCGTCCCTGATATTGGAGATATTTTCGGTGGCAAGCAGTGTCCCATCCACCAGGATATCGAATGTTTTTGAACCCGGGAATCCGCCCCAGTACTCAGCGACCAGGGCCATCGGCTGTCCCTTGAAGACGGTCATTTCGACAGAGAACCATCCCCCTCTTGTTTCCCTGAGTTTCCGGCCTTTGAATTCGCGCACATCGGCATTTTCCCCTTTGAAATTATGATCCCGTTCCGGCTGCATCTCCCCGAGCTGGACAAAATCGATGGTCATGGCTTCAATTTTTTTCTTCTGTTCCAGCAGGGCCTTGTATTCCTGTTCCTTTTCGGTCCAGCCCGCTTCATCAAATATATCCCAGTATATGGTGTATCTGCGTTCATGGGTCCTGTAGAAGGGTTTGATGGTCACATCCGCCGGTTTTCCGATGCCCGTGGATCGGAACGTGTTGGTTTCCCCTTCAATCGGTTCGAACCATTTTCCGGGATCCCGGTTATCGGTCAGAAAGATCGGTACATACATCGGGTCCCCTGCTGCCGGGTCGTCTTCCGGACCCAGGTCACCGGCCATGACCAGGGGTCCGTACATCACGGCCACCCGGTTTTCATTATCGGGCATGGCTTCAAGCCGGAGCGTGAAGGGGAGCTCCACACTGATTTCATCCCCGTTCTCCCAGGTTCCGGACAACCGGACAAAGCTACCCGGGCTCTCTTTAACCCGTATTGGCTTTCCGTTCACTTTTATCGTGATGCCTTTCTCGGCCCAGTATGGGTAACGGATCATCAGGTCCAGTTCAACAGGCTCCTCACAGGATATCTGAAGGGTTGTGCCCTGCTCCCCGGGATAGGCGGTCACCTGTTTCACGACCAGCCCTTTTTCTTTCCAGGTCAGTTCAGAGGCAATAAACTGACTGACATACAGCTCCCGGTTATTATGGAAATAGATATTCCGTGCATACTTGGAATGATTTTCCATCCCTGTGCCTATGCAGCAGGTAAACCAGTAAGGGTACTGGTACACCTTAAAGCCTCCCATTTCAAGGGAGAGGTTGTAGATGACCCGACCGTCGCCGGGATGCTGTGAGGAGAGGATATGGTTGAACAGGGCCCGCTCGTAGAAGTCAGCCACCACGGGGGAGGCCTCCCACAGGAAGAGGTGCCTCGACAGTTTGAGCATATTGTAAACGTTACAGGTTTCCGTGGTGCCTTCACTCAGCCGGTTGGAGAGCTGGTCGGGCGGGCCGAAATATTCGTGGTTCCCGTGTCCGCCGGTTACATAGGAGTGGTGGTTGACCACCCTCTCCCAGAAAAATTCGGCCGCTTTGCGATCCCCTTCATCACCCGTCAGTTCGTAGCGGCGGGCGAGGCCGACCAGTTTAGGGATCTGCGTATTGCCATGCTTCCCCGGGAGCACGTCAATGCCTGCCTCCAGCGAGTCCAGGATGGCCCGGTGATGAAAAAGGCGGGACATCTCCAGGTAGCGCTTCTCTCCGGTGAGACCATACAATTCAGCCAGGGATTCATTGATCCCGCCGTGTTCGCAGTGGAGCATCACCTGGACCAGTGAATCATTTAATCCCCCGACCACCGTTTCGAGCCAGTCGGCGAATTTGATATTTATATCGAGTGCTTTCTCGATCCCGCAAAGATTGTAGGCATCAAACAGTCCGGCCATCACCTTGTGTTCCGTATAAAAGGGAACCCAGATTCCGTTCAGGTCAAATCCTTTGGACCGGATATCACCCCGGGCGACCTCCTCTTCCAGGATCCGTTTGCCATCGGGAAAAGCCCCGATGTAACCTTCTCCGTCGGCTTCCTGAGCCCGTTCGAGTTCATCCACGATATATTTTGCGCGTTCCAGGAACCGTTCATCACCGGTGGTCTGATACATCAGGCAGATGGCGCTGAGATAGTGTCCCAGGCTGTGTCCCGCTATCGTATTGGATTCCCATCCGCCATAGTGCTCGGCTTTCGGTTCGAGCCCGGCTTCCGTAAGGAATTTCGCCAGGAACCGGTCTGGTTCATAGTTCAGGAGCGATTGGCTGTTCAGCTCCGTGGCATGTAAAAAAGGCCCCTCAAGAAGCTTCACATCGGCAAGTTCAAACGGAAGGACCTTGAATTCGATAACCTCAGGACCGTCGGTGCGAATGGTTTCATCCGGGTTGCCGGAACATCCGATCAGGGTCACTACCAGGAGTGCCTGGAGGATAAACGGAATATTTTTTTTCATTATGCTGTAAATTATATATTATTAATCTCTTAAGGATTCGACCTCTTCAATGGTTTTCGGGACCGGTTTTCCGAGGAGTCGGTGACCCTGTTCCGTAATCAGAAAATCCTCCTCATTGCGGATCCCCCCGAACGTCCTGTATTTTTCTATCTCTTTGTAATTAAGGAACTCCCCGAATCGGTTTTCGGATTTCCAGAGTTCTATCAGATCGGGAATAAAATATATGCCCGGCTCAATGGTCAGGACAAATCCCGGTTTCAGTGGTTTGGCCAGTCTCAGCGATTTCATTCCGAATAATTTGCTCTTCGGCAATCCTCCGTAACCAACCCAGGTTTCACCGAGATCTTCCATGTCGTGGACATCAAGGCCCATCATATGTCCTGTTCCGCACGGGAAGAAGAGCGCATGGGCACCCTGTTCAACCGCATCTGCGGTATCGCCCTTTGTCAGCCCCAGGCTTTTCAGTCCCTCAAATATCTCGCGGCACGCCGTCATATGCACATCCCTGAAGGGATTCCCGGGAAAAAGTCTGCTTACGGCTGCCATATGGGCATTCAGGGTAATTCGGTAGATCTCTTTCTGGAGCTCCGTAAAGTTTGTATCCACGGGGAAGGTGCTTGAGAGATCGCCTGCATAATGCATGGGAGATTCGGCACCGGCATCCACCAGGAAGAGATCCCCTTTCTTGATGATGTTTCCGTGATAGTGGTTGTGAAGGGTCTGTCCGTTTATGGTTGCTATGGTCGGAAATGCCGGACGCACATTGGCGGCCAGGGCTATCTCCTCAATCCTTGCGGCAACTTCCGATTCGAGCATACCCGGCTTTGCCATCCTGATCGCCTCAATATGCATGTCGGCACTTATATTAACGGCCAGTTCAATTTCTGCAATCTCCTCTTCGCTTTTTATCTCCCTTTGCCCGACAACCGCAATAATGAGTTCGGTTGAGGCATTTTCGGCAAGCTCATCGGGATGGATATCCAGGAGGTTAAAAAGCTTGATTTTATTTTCTGGCCGGTAGGGCGGAAGGTAGTGAACCGCCCTCCCGTTGCCCATGGCGCGCCTCAGGTAATCTCCCAGCTTGCCGGATCCTTCGATAAAGGTTACCCCGGCGCCTGTGGCATGCTCTTTAATAGTGGGTTGTTTACCCATCCATACGATATCATCAATCGAGAGATCGTCGCCGAACAGGATATCTTTTCCTTCATCGACATCCATGATGCTGGTCAATCCGGGAAGTTCCAGCCCGAAATAGTAGAGAAAGGAGCTGTCCTGCCGGAACGGATAGGTATTATCGGAATAGTTCATCGGGCTCTCTTCGTTTCCCATCAGCAGGATCATTCCCGAACCGATGGTCTTACGGAGTCTTTCCCGGCGGCTGAGGTAGGTTTGTGGTGAAAACATGCGTTGATTGAGAAGGTTGTTATTTTAATTGACGGTCCATTCATGAATGCCGGAAGAGAATTCTTCGGGAAGTCTGACCCGGAGCCTCAGCGCATTCGTTGTGACCGGTTTGAAGGAGAGCTCATCCCAGTCATCTTTGGTGATGGTGTATTCCGAGGTTGCAGTGACGGGCACCCAGCTGCTGCCTTTTTTATACTGCAGTTCGTAAGTCTCGGGGATCCTGCATCCTCCGAAAGGTCCGTCATCGAACCAGTAAACTCTCATACCCGAAACGGTTTCCGGCTTTTCGAAATCGTACTGCACCCAAACCCAGGCGTTATTTTCCGGCCACCAGTGGAAGTAGGGCCAGGTGTGATCGTTTGAATTCTTCGGTTCATTCTGGTCGTTCAAAGCTATCAGGGCCTTCGTCATTCTGTCGCTGCTGACTCTGCTCCGGCTGGCGATGGTGGGAGCGGGGAGGGGACGGACACTACCGGTTGACAGGGGCAGCCACACCATCATCTCTCCCGCACCCCGGTTGTTCCAGGCGTAATAGGGGATCAGGGTGACCTCAACGGGATCCTTCAGCAAGACCTCCCCCGAGAGGGTTCTCTCTGCCGGTGCGGCTTGCATCCCGATGACCCGGACCCCGTTCAGGAGATCGGGCCGGAAGGAGGTGTTGATGGCCGCTTCGCGATCGAATACCAGGTTGAGGACATGGCCATCCCTGGTATCGGGCCATTCTGCACAGTAGACCATCGGCCCCCATTGAACGGCTACTTTTTCCCGGTTATCCCTGACCCGCTCATCAGCTGTTAAGAGCCTGATATCCATGGGAAATTCAATCTTAACGGTATCGCCCTGCTTCCAGGTCTTCCGGATGATGGCATAGCCGTTTTCCATTTTCGGTTGGACGGTCTTTCCGTTGACCGACAGGGATGGTTCCCCGACGGGTGTGGCAAAGGTATACAGGTCCCCCGGGATGGCCTGTTCCCGCGCCCACCCCGGTATCCTGATCCTCAGGTTAAATTTTAATTTTCTTTCGGGATTAATTATTATTCCGACGTTCCCTTCCCAGGGAAAATCGGTTTCCTGGATGATCTGCACGGGTGTTCCCCGGAAATCAATATGAGCCGTATTGTCCACAAAGAGGTTTATATAGATGTCGGTACCGGTTTTTGCATACACATATCCGGGCAGGGAAGGTAATGTCCGCGCCAGGTTGGGAGGACAGCAGGCACAGCCGAACCATTTGCTGCGTTCGTGCTGACCGTAGGATTCGAGCGGATTCGGGTAGAAGAATCGATCCCCCGTGAGCGAGACCCCGGAAAGGAATGCATTGTAAAGGGTTCGTTCCAGTACATCCATATAACGGGCATCCCCGTCGTAGAGGAACATCCTGTAATTCCAGATGATATTTCCGACGGAGGCACAGGTTTCGCAGTAAGCCGACATATTCGGCAGGTGATAGGATTCCCCGAAACCTTCGTTTCCTCCTGAGGCACCGATCCCGCCGGTGACGTATGTTTTTTTATGTACAATATCTTCCCAGATGGCCCGTATGGCATGGATGTAGGATTCATCCCGGTAGAGTGCTGCAATATCGGCCATACCGGCATACATATAGGTGGCCCGCACCGAATGCCCGACCCCTTCGGTCTGGTCCACCACCTTTTTATGGGCCTGGTTGTATTCCTCCCCGCCGGGGCCCCTTATATCAAGAAAAAATTTTGCCAGGTCGAGGTATTTTTTGTCGCCGGTCACCTGGAAGAGTTTCACCAGGCCGATCTCAATCTCCTGGTGCCCGGGATAATCTTCAATCTTGCCCCAGCCAAAGGTATCGGCTATAAGATCTGCACTCTTAACTGAGATATCGAGCAGTTCTTTTTTGCCGGTAGCCCTGAAGTAAGCTGTTGCAGCTTCATACAGGTGGCCAAGGTTGTAAAGTTCATGACTGAGTTCGTTCACCTTTTCCCACCGGGTTCCAATCCACGGATGTGAATTGTCTCCCATGATGGTCCGGTAGGTAAAGAGATACCCGTCCTCCTCCTGTGCCTGCCCGATCAAATAGATCAACGAATCGATCCTGCTCTCCAGAACAGGATCCGGTCTGCTCTGAAGGGAGTAGGCGGCTGCTTCGATGATTTTATAGATGTCGGAATCATCAAAAGGATAGGTGGAGCAAAATTCTCCTTCCTTCAATCCGCCGGCAATCTCGAAGTTCTTTATTCTGCCGGTAAGCATGGATTGTTCAATGGCAATCGGGATGGTCACCTCATGATTGGTAATTAACCTGGGTGCCCAGAACTGATCCGTAAAGTGAACGGAGGTGAAGGGCACCGGCTCTATCGGGTAGGCATTCTCCGTAGCTTTTTTACCGGTACAGGAACCGATAAGGAGTAAGTTACAGATGCCTAAAACAAAAATTACGTTTAATGATGGTTTCATATCAATTTGATATTTTATGCAGTTTGTTACCGGGCTTCAGTCAGCGGATTGCATGCAATCCTTACCGGTGAATTTCTATCCATTATACAAGTATAGTTGAATGAGGGCAATAATTACCTAGGTGAATTAATCTTAGATTGCAAAATTCAGGTCAGTCATGGTAAAAACCGTTCATTTATCATGAAAATCCTTTCAGTCGTAAAAAGGTTAATTTTAAAGCCGGGAAACCGTTCGCGGGCTTTTAAAGGACAAGGATTTTCAAGGTCACTGACATCCTCCTGGTGGAAAGTTTTATAAAATAGAGGCCGCTCCCGCCGATTTCCCGGCTCTGAATGGTCGTCAGGTCCCTGAAACTTCCTGAGTAGACAGGTCTGCCCGAATTGTTGAAGATAATGATCTCCGCAGTTTCATCCGAATTATTTTCTACAATGAAATAGTGTGTGGCCGGATTCGGGAAGATTCTGAAGTTTCCTTCATTTATAGAAGGTTCTTCTGTTTTAAGGATTACATCATCTGCAAAAGGAGAACCGTTTTTATAATGGGAGATTCTCCAGTAGCTGTAATCGGAAGGATCCCCGGCCGGGTCCGTTTCGGTTGAGGTGAGGGAGTAACCGCCTCCGTCGGCAAGGATGGGCCAGGGCGGGTCGTCAAGGTAGGTGAATGAAAAAATCTCATTTCCCGAAGCGTCGGTAAGCAGGAGGTATTCCCCTGCATTGCTGAAATTCTTCCTGTAATTACCGCTGGGATTCAGACCATACTGATCATAGAAGATTTCCGGTTTCGAGGCCAGGACGAAGAACTGACCGGGAGTGACCACAGTTTCCTCCGGGACCTGGTACCAGACAGCTGAATCAAGCACCAGCCCGGAAATATCCACTGCATGTTCTCCGGTATTCTTAAATTCTATGAACTCCCGGTCCTTTCCGCTGATGGTATCCTCCCCCTGGATCAGGTCAGGCGGATGGTAGTGCAGTTCGGTGACCTTAAAGTGTGCGTAATCCTCCGCATCAACAGAGGCGGTTATCCTTGAAAGGGAACTCCATTGATTACCGGCTTTTATGCGGGCATTTATGACGGTGGTGTTGCTGAGCGGGATGGTGACATCCGATGGGGAACAGACGGCTTCAGTGGAAAGTGATCCTCCGGTCAGCCGGGGATCCCCGCCGCCTGTCGTATAGCAGATCTCTCCGTCGCCATTGGGATTATGGATGATCAGGGTTTGGGAACCTGTAAATTTAATATGCTCTTCAGAGAGGATGGTCTCATCCTGTTTGAACAGCGGGGGCTGATAGGTTGTGAGCAGGCCCGCATCCTCCATCTGTTTGACAACGATACCGGTTCGGGCAGGAAAGTACCGGTTGTTGATGTCATTTATGACCTTCAGCCAGTCATCATCCTTTGTTCTTGCCGGCTCGTGCTGGGCATCCCCCCATCTTGCCGATTCGGCGATAATAGCCAGGTCGATCTGATCCGCAAATTCATTGAACAGGGTTTTTGCCCTTTCCGGGGTGAAGAGGCCGTTATTGTGAAAATATTTATGGGTCCGGTCAGCGAACCGCAGCCGGTACTCATTATTGGTGGTCAGGCGGTGGTGGAGCCACTGGGGATGAAAATTGAGCAGTCCGGAAACACTCATGTCCGGGATGGTCACCCTGTTCTCATTGATTCCGTTATCGACATTGATGGGGTCCACCATCATGCTGTGCTCCTGGTCGTGGGCGATAAAGACAAAGCCTGTCCCTTTATGCTTCCGATTATAGATCGCAAAATAATTATTGGGCATGTCCTCCCCGTACCACGCTGAAACCGGTCCGTCATAGTTGCCCGTGTAGAAGGTCATGGCCATGTAATCAATCAGGTTGTCGATATCAACCAGGACCTTGCTCCCTTTCACCGGTTTTCCACCGGCGTCTTTTCCTTCCAGTCTGAAATAGTCCTCATTGGCCGCGAATCCCTTCCCGCACAGGTTCCACACCTCTTCCCAGGCATCCATGTTCCCGTCGGTCACAATATTATAATAGGGCCAGCTCTGGGTGGTCACCTTGACCACATCATAGTCCTCCCGGTCGTCTCCGAAGTAGGACTCTGCAAAGCGTGCCTCGGGCCGCTCCTCGGTCATGAAAAGCCCCCAGTACATCCCGTTCAGATAGAGGTGATAATACCGGCTCCGGGTATATGGCTGACCCATCTCCCCCTGCATCTTTCTTGAGTAGATATCTTTAATGAAGTTATTGAGCGCCCCCGCGGAACCGCCATCCTTTGACCAGCTGTAATTCTGTTCCGTCCGGATATCTATTTTATCGAACTCATCCGTTCCCTCGTCACCAAATAGCGGGAATTCCAGTTTATCATCCCCGTACTGTTCCCTGAAGAAGAGACGGAATGCGTGTTTCGGATTATAGCCCGACCGGCTCGCCCCGCCCCGGATCCTCATGCCTGCATTGACATGGAATCCCTCCCCATTGGGATCGATCAATTCCAGGGAGCACTCCCTTTCCCATTCATCGCCATAATTGTCTGCATTGACATAGATGCCGAACGACGGGTCAAAAAGGTTCCTGCTATCGGAGACAAGGGAAAGGGAGGGAATGTCGAGCAGAGCATTCTCGATAATATTGGAATACCTGCTGTCGTTAACGACATTCGGATCCATAATGAGATCAATTACCTGCCCGTTGAGGTTGGTTGAAGGCCATGGATTCCCCGGGTAGACCTGGTTACGGACTTCGTTTGTAAAGATGTAGGTCCGGGTCCGTGGTATCGAAGGGGTATAACCCTCCTTAACTATCGAAGCACGGACGATCACGGCGGGTGTCCGGGGTCTTCCTTCGGTGTCTGCCGGATTGATGGTGACCACCACAGAGGAATCTCCGGGAAAGGATGTGGAGGATGTTCTCGGATCACTGCAATCAAGGGTATAGATGATGCCGGTTCCCGGAACCGGCGAACTCATGGTCAGCTGAAAGGGTTCTGAGAAAAATCCTGCGTCGTGACTGAACAGAATCCCTCCGGAGGAGTCCGCAAATTCCGGGAGCTGGGGTATGGCCGAGATGCTAAGGTCAAAATGGATATCGGAACTGGAAAGCGTCACGTTCAGCACATGGACTGCCAGCGTGTTCAGGCCCTCCACCAGGAAGACTTCAGAAGAATCGACATAAAAAACAGCCGGACTGCCCGATTCGTGGTTGGCCAGGGCATAGGAGTCATAGGATACATTTTCAGGGACATTCTGCCGGAGTGCTTCCTTCCCATTGATCCAGATGATAAAACCATCATCATAGTCAATGGAAAACTTCAGGGTCTTTAACTGCTCTGTATTTTCGGCATTAAAATTCGTTCTGAGAAAGAATGTGGAATAGCTTCCCTGCATATCGTTCAGCATGGTTCCTCCCGTACCATCGCCATACCAGAATGGTGCTGCCCCGCTGATCCAGCCAGAGTCATCGAAATCCGGCAGGATCCAGTCACCGGACAGGGAGGAGGCCTCACTTCCCTTCAGATATCTGTACTGCGACAGGAAATCAAAATGAATCTGGGCATGGCTGCCCGGAGTGAGGAGAATAAGAAGGATAATCCCCGTTATGATTTGTGTGACCGCTCGTTTCATAAAAAAATATTCCGAAAATTACAGGATTCTGCTCCAGGGAAACAGTAATATTCATTCATCTTACCATATAAACTCTTCAGAACCGGATTAATGATTCAATCAGACTGAGAATCCGGTCAACATGATTCAGGACTCTTCTCGGGACAAAAGAGGTTGCAGGAGGGTATCCATTCAGAGGTCATTTTTTCTCGCGGGTAAATTCGCTGGGGGATTTTCCGAATTTCTGCTTAAAACTCTTTGCGAAGTAGGCCGGATCATCAAACCCTACCATAAGGGATACCTCGGATACCTGAACGTCGTTATTCTGAAGGATGATGGCAGCCTGTTTCAACCGGAACTCTTTTATGAAATTATTGGTTGATTCACCGGTAAGGGCTTTCAGTTTCCTGTAGAGGGTGGACTGGCTCATCGCCATTTCCCTGGCAAACAGATCCACCCCGAATTCATGATTTGAAAGATTGGCTTCAACGGTCTTAAGAGCCCGGTTGAGAAATTTCTCATCTGTTGAGGTGATGACAATACCGGCAGGTTTGTAAATGACATCCTTGCTGAACCGTTCTTTCATCCTGACGGATGCCTGGATCAGATTCTTTATGCGGGCCTCCAGCAATTTCAGGCTGAATGGTTTAGTAATGTAGGCATCGGCTCCCATTTCGAGCCCGACCCTCTGATCCTCATCGTCCGACCTTGAGGTCAGCAGGATCACCGGTATATGACTGATCTCAATGGTGGATTTGATGCGGGAACACAATTCATAACCATCCATTTTTGGCATCAGGATATCGGAAATAATGACATCGGGATTGAATTTCAGTGCCATGTTAAGTCCTTCCTCTCCGTCTTCCGCTTCGATAAAATCAAAGCGGGTTTCCAATCCGTTAATAATATAGGAACGAATATCCTCGCTGTCCTCCACTATCAGGATGAGATGTTTCCCGGAATCCTTTTTTGTTTCGGTAATTTTCTTCCGGGATGAGACATTAAGGTGATTGAGGACCTCCATCTTTGCCTTCTCATTAAATGCCTGGATGATGTTTTGTTCCGATGATGGTTTTTTCTCTTCCTCTTTCAGAAAGGATGCACCGTAAGGAATGATAAGCGTGAACTCGCTTCCCTTACCGAGTTCACTTTCAACTTCTATTTTTCCGTAGTGGATCTCCGCAAGGGTGGCCGCCATGCTCAGTCCGATTCCGCTTCCGGCCTGCTCCAGGGTAACCAGCCTGTCGCTGTGAAAGAAGCGGTCGAATATTTTCGGCAGTAACTCTTCATCCATCCCGATGCCGGTATCTGAAACCGAGATATATACAACCTCCTTTCCTTCACAGCCAGGGTACCGGTCCCTTCCCAGACGGACGCCGACTTTTATCTTTCCCCCGTTGTCGGTGTACTTAAAGGCATTGGAGAGGAGATTGAACAGTATCTTGCCGATTTTATCGGAGTCATACCAGGTGACAATCTGTTTCTCACCGGAAGTGAAAACTAAATTGATATCTTTTTTCCGGGCCAGTTCCCTGAAACAGCCGGTGAGGTCATTTATGAATGATACGATATCCCCTTCTGAAGCGGAGAGGGTGGGCCGTGTTATCTCCAGCTTCCTGAAATCGAGTATCTGGTTGACCAATGTCAGGAGGCGCCGGGCATTTTTGGTGATGGTATCGTATTTCGTTTTTGTCTCCTCCCTGGAGAGGGACTGTTTTTCATCTGCAAGCTCCTCGATCGGACCCATGATCAGGGTAAGCGGTGTTCTGAGCTCATGGGATATATTGGTAAAGAACCTCAGCTTTTCCCGGTTCGTCCTTAGGATCTCCTTGGACATTTCCGACATCCGGTTCCGCTGGTGGACCAATTTTTCATTCTGGATCTTCAGCTTGTCTGCCTGCTTATTGATCTCCTCTTTCTGCATCTCCAGCCTGGAGGTCCGGTCCCTGACCAGCTTCTCGAGCTGGATGTTTGACTGCCGCAGGCGGCTGACGTACAATTTGATGCCGAAGAAGATGACGGTGATAAAGGAGATCGCATAGACCAGATAGGCCAGCAGGGTTCGCTGCCAGGGGGGGGTGATGGTGAATGGATAAACAGCCTCGCGGCTGATCTCGCCGGCATAATTTTTTGCCCGGACCCTGAAGGTGTAGGACTTTTCCCGGAGGTTACTGTATTCTTTAAATGTGCTTTTTGACCATTCGGACCAACCGTTATCATAACCCTCAAGAAAATAGCTGTATTCAAGAGGAATATCATCCATAAAATAGGGACAGGAATATTCAAAGAGTATGGATCGGGACCTGTATGGAATGGATGCAGTATATGCACCCGGTGGTTTTTCAACAACTGATTGATCCTGTTGATAGCCGGAGAAGGCGGCTCCCCCGAATATGGTTGAATCCCCTGATATCGTAACCCGCCTGAGAAGGGTTGAAAAATCAGATACTGCAGAAGGATAGACCATTCTGCTGTCGTACCGCAGCAGTCCGTATTCCCCTCCGATCCAGGTGGCTCCGCTTCTGTCGTGCAAATAACGGAGGGCAGCATTTCTCAGGGCCATCTTCTGGTAGGGCAGGCTGATGATCTGAAATTTTCCGTCGGGCTGCTTATCCAGGATTTCGTTCTGGTGCCCCCATACATTTCCGAACAGATCCTCTTCAAAATCTTCCATGGTCCGGTTCCAAAGACTGACCTCCTCCCCGAAATGTTCCGCCTTCTCCATCCGGTTTGTTTTGCTGTTGAAGGTGTAGATTCCTTCGCAGGCAATGATCAGATCACCCTGGTAGAGATGGGTTTTGGCCATGGTGAGAGAAGGCAATCCATCGTTCGTATTAAAGTTTTCGATGGATATACTTCTGAAAGCCGTGTCGGGCAGGAACGATGAAAGCCGGTAAGCAGGATTGCGGAAAAGATCTTCCAGTCCGATTTTAAATATTCCGTAGTACATGGTGCCGAGCCATACATTCCCGTCGGGGTCCTCCACGATGGAGATGATATAGCTGGATATCTGCTTCTCCCATACCGGTATCCAACCGCCGTGACGGTACTGCAGGACATAAAAGGTCGGGTGGGCATTCAGATAAATCAGCGTGGGATTGATGCGCGACTGGAAGATGGTTAACTGTCCAACCCGGTCGGTCTTAAATTCAAGCTGTTGTCTGTCGACATTATAGAGACCCTGCGCCGTTGCGGCCAGCAATTCATTCTCATGCCCCGGGGCATCCGGGCCTCCGGGATTAAAGGGGAGCAGTTCCCAGACCTCCGAATCAAGATTTTTAAGATGGGTAAAAAGGTCGGGCTGATATCCGTTATTTTTACGGTTCACTTCTTTCAGGTCCATTAAATACAGACCCGATGCGGTGCCCGCATAAAGCTTATCCCTGTGCTCTGCAATACAGTTGACCGTGCCATATAATCCCATCTCTTCATCCCAGTAGTTCAGGGCAGAATGTATATTGTAGAGACTGATGCCCCTTGCGGAGGTGATCCAGAGTTCCGAATCGTTGGACAGGAAAAGGCAATAGGAGGAATAATCGCTTGAGCCGGTATATTTATTAATGAAGTTCAGAATATGCCCCTGCCTGTCCATAATGATGGTTCCGTTGCGAAGGGTGGCAAAGGCATACCTGTTTCCCGGAAGTTCGATCCCGTGGTACAGGTGATATTCTTTGAGAAATAAGGAAGCTTCCGAAGAAAAGGGGACAATCCTGTTTCGTGCAGAAGCGGAGGGATTGTAAAGATAGAGGCCATTCCTGCGTGTTCCGACCAGTAAACGCCCTCCCTCGTAGACCGTGACGGAGGAGATGATCATCTCCCCGAAAAATTCCCCCTCCGGCATAAGGATGAATCTATCCCCCTGTAATTGGCAGAGGCCTTTGTTTCGCTGGTTGAGGATCAGTTTCCCGTTTACGGCAAAACTCCTGTGATAGGATTCTGCGATTTCCAGGGTCCTTATCTCATTATTCCTGTAAATGAAGAGCAGGTTGGCGGTCTGGAAAAAGACCGCATCGCCGATGACATTGATGCTCCAAACATCGGGAAAGTTCAGCCTGTCCGGTGGCAATTTATCGAGTAATGTAACATATCTCAGGCAGCCGATGCTGTCGGGGGCAAGATACCCGAACTCGCTGACCCCTCCCACATAAATGGTGCCTGCTTCACTAATGGCCAGGGAGCGGACTACGGATTTATTGGGAATTTCGATCCTTCTCCAGGAGGTCCCGTCAAACTCGAACACGGCCTGTTCCCCCCCGAAATAGAGGACCCCCTTCCGGTCCTTGATGACCGTCCAGAAAGCCCCGCTGGAACTGCCTATTTCCGTCAGATCATAGTTTTGTATGACCAGCTTTCCCTGGGGTTGGGAAAGACAGGCGCGGAACGGGAACCACAACAGCAGGACCAGCCACATCCCGGCGAAAAGACTCCTGGATTTCATATACCGCTTGCCTTCTGTTTCAGTAACATATCAGCAAAGGTAAAAAACCATTTGGAAAGTTATCGCTGTAAGGAAAATAAAGGAGAGAGATTGTACTGCGTGGATTCTCCTCAATCCGAAAGCGCGATCCGGATGGTTGATTTTCCGCCGTACCCTTCGAGCGTTACAAAATAGATGCCCGGTTCCCCGATATCCTCCTTCCGTATTTCCATTCGCCGGGTGAAGCGCCCTGAAAGAACCACCCTGCCGGGAAGATCCGTTATCACATAACGGGTTTCCTCCTCCAGCGACGATTCAAGATACAGATACCGGTTCACAGGGTTGGGATAGACCTTGAAGAGCGGATCCTCCGGCAGGTCTACACCGGAAACCAGGGTGGTAACATCAATAATCTCACTGTAGGCTGACACATTTCCCGACCGGTCGACTGCCTTGACGGCAAAGGAGTAGGTGGTCTGTGGAGACAGATTGGAGACGGTGGCAGCGGTCCCGGAAATGATTTCAAGGAGCTCTCCCTCCCTGAAAAGGTAGTATGATTCCACCTCCCGGTAATCCGGGGCCTGATCCCAGGAGAGGGTGACGGAGTGATCCGTAGTTTCCACGGGTGCCAGGTTTGCCGGCGGAGCCGGTTTCTCTCCTTTGGGATAGATATACACCTCCCATGCCGGATTCACATCCAGGTTTGCCGGGTGGTTGATGAGCCCGTCATTGCCGGAGGATCTTGACATTTGCAGATGGGTACCTGCCGAGTAACCGTCGTGTTCCTCCGCATCGCCCCCTATGATGGTGGTCCCGGAATGGGATACATAATATAGGCGGGCAAGATCTTTTGCCACTGCGGAACCGGTGAGGGTGGTTCCGTAAAGCAGGGCGCTTCCGGTCACCACGGCTTTGTCCCTGATCCTGGAATCTGAAAAAACCCGCGCACTTTTTTCCACTATGGCGTCGTGGCTGACGATCGATCCCCCGCCGACGATGGCATGATCCCTGACGATGGCATTCTCTGAGACCACGGAGTTATCTTTTACGATGGCATAGTCCTCTATCCTTGCATTGTGAAGAACCCTTGCCGTTCCCAGCACCTGGGCGTTGGGTCCGACGTACGCCGTAGGAGCCACACCGGCCGTGGAGGCCACCCAGCCCCCGCCATTCGGATGGGGAGCTCCCGGATGGGTTTCCTTCAGACTGTTGTAACCGGGTTTGTGACCTTCGGGCAGTGCCCCTTCGATCTGAAACAGGTAGGGATACCTGTATACCTTCGGATAACCGGGTTCCCAGGGATAATTATGATGTCTCTGCGGTGCTCCCGTGACCACAAAATAGATGGTACTGTCGGAGGGGGAGAGCGTGAAGGTTGCAGTTCCCTCACTGTCGGAAAAAAGGGTGCTGTACCTGGGGGTTCCCGAATGGTCAACTCCCACGAAGCCGTAGCGCCAGCCCGCTCCTCCGGCCGGCTGGTTTTCGAGACCGGTGAAGTGAATGGTTACCTCACTGCTTCCTGCATCGGGATAAAGCGGAATAATATTATAACCATAATCTCCCGGGGCCAGGTATTCGGGGACGACAAAAGTCCCCGGTTCGTCAAACACACTATCGGGCACGGTATACATCCGCTGAACATAGATGGGATCAACCGACCGGATGGCTGCCCGAATCTTTTCACCCCCGGAATAGTCCCAGGTGACGTTTTTCATGGCATGATAACCAAACTCATCATTCAGGTCATCCTGGGTGTACCTGAGGACTGAATCCCGCAGGGAGGTCAGGGGATGGCTCGACTCAGGATCCCCTTTGCGCCAGATATCGTTTACGGTTTCCATCCCGTATTTGTCAACCAGGTAATCGAGGAAGTAAAGATTCTGGTAATGCCTCCGGGTGGTGCTGTACTGCATCATGGAGGTGAAGATATACCGCTCGGGCTGGACACCGGTATAGGTGTCCGTATAGTTTTTCATCATGAAGTTGGCGTGGCTCTCCCAGAAAAAACCGGCATAGGGCATGTTCAGCCCGTAACCCGGGTACTGAAGAAAGACCATGCACTGGTTCATGTGGGTAAACTCATGGGCCAGGGTGGCCGGACCGTTTGTGGCCCGGGGATGGATCCACATGCCACCGATCTTTTCATCTGCCCATCCTCCGAAGGCCCATCCCGTGAATCCGCTGTTCCACGTTTCGTTCATGACCACCTCATGCTTGTAACGGCCCATGTTCAGCGTGTCGGGATTGGTAATGAAATGGATGGTATCGACGAAATAGACGAGAAGGTCTTCCAGGATGCCGAGAATATTCTGCGGATCGAAGGCGAGATCACCGTTGACCGCATCGGTGGGTTCGCCGGTGATTTTTTCGCCCCAGTAGACGATGAAATCGTCCGACTGGGCCGTACGGTCCCAGCTGAAACCGGCATTGGTCCTTACGGCATTCTGCAATACAATCTCCTTATCGGTCCCGTCATTGATATACGCAATGGATGGTTCAACCGGGGTCCCGTCTTCCAGTTTTAAGGTAATTTCGATACCGTCGTCACGGTCAACCGGGCGGGGAATATAAACCGGGATCCTTGTGGTCCCCTCCAGGCCGGTTATTAATGTTGACTGGTTTTCCAGGCTTTCGGTAATATCCACGTTGTTAACTTCATAAACCTCTGCAGTGAGTGCATTATTATTTATTACCGTAATATCGTATTGAAACTGATATCCCTGAACCGGATTAAAAAACCGGTCCATTGCCCTGATTTCAATATGCGTCCTGGTCGGCTGGTAAAGGCCGGCCAGGGTCCTTACTGAAGTTGTCTCCGGATCAACCGCGCCCGGCAGAATCTCCTGTCCGATATGATTATCTTCATATCCGGTCGCCTCTATCCGGATATCTTTTATGCCCGAAACGGTCAGTGCCGGGTTGCCGCCTGATGGCTTCAGGTGGATGGCCCCGGTTGTGATTTCATAATCCGTGTCGGGTGTCAGCAGATTCCCGCCCGCATAGAGCGCAGAAACAGAAGCCCGCCAGTCCGGGTCATCGGGAAAGGTAATGACGATTTCCTGGTCCACCGTGTTGTCGGACTGGTCGGGGGTCAGTACCGGGGGAACCAGTCCGGGTTCGTAATACGAAAGCGGGTCGCCGGCTCCGGTAATACCATTATTAAAAAGAATCCTGACCGTTATGCCGTCGCGGTGATCGATTCCGGCAGGGAGGGTGATGGAGAATTGCACCTCGCCTGAGGCTGAGGTCGGCGCCAGTTCAAACCCGGAAACGCCGGCAGTGTATGCAATTCCGTCAATGGTGTAAACTTCCGCTGTGGCTGAAAGGGCATCCTTAATTTCTATATCCAGTTTAAAGACATAACCCTCCACCGGTATACCGGCGTGATCCTTTGCGGTGACGATCACATTGGTGACACTGTTTTTTGCCAGCGGCTGATCAATATCTGTTGAGGTTCCCATCGGGACCTGTTCACCCTGCTCACCCCAGACTTTCCATTCAAGAATCCCCGTGGCTATGGTGCTGATCATGTGGACCCTTATTTTATTGGTCAGTACCGGGGTAAAGGTGGTGATATTATACTGATCCCGTTCGATCCCGTTTCCTTTTGCATCGGGCAGGAGCATCCACTTATTATTCAGGAAATCCCAGTACTCCTGGTAGGTTTCATAGGGGATCACGATACCCTGCCCGTCGGCCCACCAGTATATGTCCGACCTGCTAATTATGTACAGGCTGTCCCAGTCGTACTCCACCCAGTTCCACAGATTGTCGGTCCCGGTCCAGTTACCGTATGCCCCACCGGTTTTATCGCCGGAGTTGACGGGATCAATCCCGTTGTTAATCGCATACAGATCCTCCCAGGATGATACGTGGGAGGTCAGGATATCATCGGCTTTAAGGGCGATGTTCTCCTGGGCCGGAACAATATTGTTAAGCAGTAAAAGAAACAGCAACGCTGTTCCCGTTCTGAAAAATACTCTGAAATTCATTGGTAAATCATTTTTATTCCAAATGGTAACGTATCCACGGGGATATTGTTTAATCCCCCCTCCTTCATTGCGGGGGAGGAGTTTGGGGTGGGACAAAAAAACTGTTATCGTTGTCGTTTGGTCTTGCCCCGGGCCACCGGCGGCGGTCAGGCTACAAAGATAAAAAAAAAGGAGGCACTGTAAATGCCTCCTTCATATGCAAAAGATAATGTTATTGTACAACGACTTTCCTGGCAACCTGTGTGCCGTCGATGTTCACAACGGCAATGTAAAGTCCGGTTGTGAGGTTGTCAAATTCAACCCGCCTGTCCATGACATTGTCCAGGGATGCGATTTCGCGGCCGTCGATGCTGTAAACTTTTGAGTTGTTTATCATGCCGTTACCGGTACTTTCGACAATAATCCTGCCGTTGAAGGCATAGGCCCTTAACAGATCCATCTCATTCTCCGGTCCCGAGTATGCCACTTCGGCATGGGTCAGCTTGAAATTATCGAGCACTGCGGTATGAGCCACTTCAGACCAGAAATTGCACTGGGTCAATCCAATTTGAAGATCAAGTCCTGCAAAGTCAGTTCTTTCGACAGTTTGAGCGACGGTCCAGGTAAATCCGTCGGGGCTCAGGGATGCAGAAAAAGTGGTCCCTACCCTGGAAAGCTTCATAAACGGATACTGGGTCAGTGACGGAAAATCGGTAACCGTGGCCAACAACTCTGTCTGAGTGCCGTCAACAGTACTCTTCAAAATGGAATGAATGTTCCATCCTGAAACTTCAAAAAAATGGAAATAGAGGTAGTTTGCAACAGCGGTGTCAGGGTTTCTGAGGACTAATCCAGCAGAATTGTAATAAGATACGGAGTCCTGGAATGAGAAGAAGTGTCCGTTGGTAATCTTTACCTGTGCCTCAAAATCAATCCCGCCCGGGATAACCCGGTAAATGTATGCGCCATCGTCCTGGTTGTGCTCAAAATCTCCCATGTTGGATTCTATCAATAATCCTCCATCGACTGCCTTGAATTGCAGGACTTCGGTGTCATTGATCGGCGGATCGGCAGTCCCGATGCTGGAGTTTACCTTGTATCCCTGCCAGATGGTTCCTTCCACACCCTGAGTCAAATAATCATGATTCTCCTCAAAATTGTCGGTGTAGGTAACATCCTGTGCGCTCAGGGAGATAAGGCCCAGGCAAAGCAATGAGATGAAAATGAGTGTAAATTTTTTCATAGACATAGATTTTTAGTTAAACGTTTTTATTGAATAAATTCAGAGTAATATTAAGCCAAACGGGTCAGATTAATCGGGAAAAAAAAATCTTTAAGTGGTAGTATGACTTCACAATCAGGAAAATTCGGTCACATTCGGGTAAATTTTAATCATTTTTCTCCCTGCGATTTGTTCAGGAACCGTCTGATCATGTTCCTGAACGGGCTGTTTTTCCTCTGAAACAGGGTGTTCTGTGATCGGCAGGACCTATTTGCGTATGATTTTTCGTGAAAGTACAGATTCTTCAGTCTGTATCTGGAGGAGGAATAATCCTGCCGGAATATTCCGCTCCATAGGAAGGGCCGCTTCCGAACCCGTTAAACTGTTTTCGTAAACCACTGAACCCTGCATGCTCAGGATCCGGACCTGTTTCAGCTCTCCCGAATGGGGTGGTATGTTGATATGGAGGATATCTGTGACCGGATTGGGGTATAACAGGAGGTCCCCGTCATCTGAAATATTCCTGCCGGCCCGGGTTTCTGGTTCGACATCCGCAACGGGGATCTCGAACGCTTTGTCGAACCTGTTCCCATAGGCGTCTGTGGCCCTGACGCGAATGGTGTGCGACGGGCTTGTTTCATAATCCAGCACACTGTTCAAAAACAATTTGTTCCCGTTTATTCTGAAACGGCTGTTGCCGTCGTCTCCTTCACCGGTTACGAACTGGAAGGTATGGGTATTCACATTGTTGGAATCCACCGCGGTAAACAGCCCGATTTCGGTGCCGGCGGCCAGGTTTTCATAGACAACATCCAGTTCAAGGAGCAGGTCCTTCACCGGGAAGGTGTCGGGAGGGGTGATGGGAGGAAGGGCCGGGGGTACATCACCCAAAGGATTTCCGTCCCAGTTATACCACCTCTTATGGGTATGGGCCGGCACGGTCAGTGCCGTGTCAATCATAATCCGGTAATCAAAATGGGCCGTGCGTGTTTTTTCCCCTTCATAGGCATAGTCGGTATTCACCACAACGGCTATCACCACGTCATTGGCGGGAGGGGAATCCAAGACCAGGGAACATTGGCCGGAGGTGACCGGTTCACCGTACACCTGGTTTCCGTTCACATCCCTGTAGCAGAGCTGACAGCTCATGTTTTTGCCGATCGGCTGAAATGTTATTGTAACAGAATCACCTTTAACCAGCAGGGGGATCTGGTTGGCTCCCGACCATCCCGGCGTGGTCCGGTATTCCGGGGTAAGCACCCCGTTCTCATCCAGGGTGGTCCGGGCATAGGGGGAGGCAACCCAGAGGTCCGGTTTAAGCCATGAGGGTGACCATTCGGCCCTGATATTCGATTTAAAATGGTCGTTGAGCAGCTTCCTGACCGCTCCCGTCCAGGGTCCGATATCGGTAAGGGCCTGTTTGGCCCTGTACTCCACGATCAGCCGTCGCATCTGGAGGTCACCGAGAGTGTCTGCCATGCCTTCCAGGACCCGTTCAGGACAATAGCGCCATATCCACGGAACACTGCCATCCCCCAGGATCTGGCTCAGAAAGGTGGGAAAAATGTTCCCGTACTGGTTGCCGCCCAGGAAGTTTCTCCAGGTGCATATTTGCTGGTTCCCGTCGTACATATTAACCCCCTCGGCAGAGGGCCCGCCGAAGCTGTCATCCTGCAGCCAGCCGCTGTAACACTCAATAGGGATGAACGGTGCAATAAAGGTCACGCCGTTCAGGAATCCCATAGAACTGAAGTCCCCCGACCTTCTCGCTTCCGCTTCCTGCTGGAGCCAGGTGTTCCCTCCCTCGTGGAACCATGCCGCCTCACGTGCACCGGGAAGGTCCGCCAGGATCGCATGGATCCCTTCATGCACCACCGCTCCCATCTGGAACTCCCTGTCGCTGTATGGGCAGGATGGATCAAAGCAGTATACCGGGTAATACGATAACAGGACCATGGGCCACGATTCACCATTGTAAAAGATACTGCTCTGCCATCCGCCGAGTTCCGTACTGTCTGCATTGTCACTGCAGGTCAGCCCCGATCCGAAGAGATAGATGGCACTCCGGTATCCGTTTTTGGCCCGCTTATCCGGAGGCCAGCCCATAACATCCCTGAAATAGGCAAAATCGGTATTCATCCGTTCCAGCATGGGGGTAATGGCCGCCTCGGTGACCAGCGACCTTTTATTCGGGCCCCACCGGAAGGTCCACCAGCCCGAGGATTGGGATCCGACCACCTGCGGGCAGTCATCCAGGTCCTGCACAGGCATTTCCAGTTCGGGGTACTCTTCCCTGAAGTTGTAGTCGAGCGTCGGATAATAAGCGGGCCAGGTATAGGCCCCGTTCCCGGTAAGTTTAACGGTGATGTTAAATCCGATATTGTATCCGAAGCCGCAATCCAGCAGGTATTCCGCAATATACACGCCCGATTGCCCCGGAAGGATGCTGTCAAGCGCCAGAACGCTATCTGAGGAGCAGCAGCCTCCCGGTCCCGTCCATCTCCATGAGCCGTCACCGGCACCGGAGATCACGGGAATGAGAAGAAGGGTGTCCCCGGCAATCACCGAGGCCGAACCGGTTTCAAGGGTGTCGCCGTGATTGATGCTGATGAAGGGAAGAATGGTAACCGGCTCGCTTTCAATGCCGAAAACCTGGAGTTCCAGGATCCCGGTGGCCATTGCGCTGATCATGTTTACCCTTATCCTGTTGGTAAAAATGTCAACTTCAAGCGTATTGTATTGGTGCAATGAGGTCCCGATATCCCCCGCCTTTACGAAGGCATCGCAGTCCCAATACTCGATCGTGGCGGCGGTGGGCTGGTCGATCCCTGCCCCGTCGTCCCACCAGTACACCCTGACGGAGTCGACCTGGTTGGGACGGTCGAATTCGACCTCCACCCAGTTCCAGGTATTGTAGGATGCCTCCCCGTTCCAGTTCCCATAGGCACCGTGGGAATTATCCGAGGAGCTGGCGGGTTCATACCCGTCATTGACCGCATCCAGGGTTTCCCATGGAGAGACATATGAGGTGGAGAGCGTGGCAGTTAATGCCAGGTTCGTTGAAGGATCATCCTGGGCGGTTGCCGGAACCGCCAGGTTTAATATCGTGACAAGGAGTGAAGCGGCTGGAATAGTATTATGCAATTTCATTAATGCGGAATTTATCGGAATTTACTCATCAATAGGGGTCAGCCTGAGTAGAAGCACCCCGTGTGCGGGTATGACATGCACAAGGGGATCGTCGGTGAAACCGATCTCCTCATGGGCCCAGAGATCCCGCATGCTGTAATTTTGCTCAGAGAAGCGGATGGCTCCCTTATGGTATATATTGATGCGCTGCCAGTCATACTCCAGATCCCACGGCACATTCCTGCGGTTCATGAAGCAGATGGCCACCTCTTTATCCTTCAGCAGTTTCACCCATATTTCGTGATCCCCCATATCGAGGAACCGGATGGCCTGGTTGCCCAGCGGATCCTGGTTAACCGCTATCACCTCCTTATTGGTCAATATCTCAGCTGTTTCCTCACTCATGCTCAGGAGATCATTGCCGGCCATCAGGGGGGCCGCCAGCATGGCCCACATGGAGAAATGGGTGATATTCTCATCCCGGGTCAGTCCCCGGTTTCCCACCTCGAGCATGTCCGGATCGTTCCAGTGGCCCGGCCCTGCATAGGGCCACAGGTCGGCCTGCCGGTCAATGATGTTGACAATCCCGAGGCCGCCCCAGTTGAGTTCCCCTTCGTAAATGTTCCGGATATCCGGTGTGGTTCTCCAGAGGTGTCCGATGCCTTCTGCCCAGGTCCAGGGCTCGTTTTCTCCCCATTCGCAGAGGCTGAACACAATCGGTCGCCCGCAGATTTTCAACGCATCGCTCATCGTCCTGTAGGCTGCTTCGGCATTCTGCCCCCGGTTTGCGCACCAGTCATATTTCAGGTAATCAACTCCCCATGCCGCATACTGACGCGTATCCTGGAACTGGTAACCCCGGCTGCCCGGACGCCCCTGGCA
>JAFGWU010000049.1 GCA_016936975.1 Bacteroidales bacterium
GAACCGATCCAGAGCCAGCAGGTGATCCTCATTCAGGGAATAGAGGTCTGCAACGTCCCGGATAAGATTATTTTTATAAAGCTGATCAATCGTTGCTTCCGCAGCATTTATATCCATGGCTTTCCTGCTTACAAAATGTTCTATACGCCCCTTTATCTGGGGAGGGCAACCATCTTTGTTTGGACAGTAATGTACTGCTTCATCCTGGTTTCTTAAAAGCCGGGTACCGCACTCAGGGCAATGGGTTATAAAGTCAAAAGGTTGTGATGAGGGTGAACGCTCTTCCAGGTTGACTCCTACAATTTTGGGTATGATTTCTCCCCCTTTCTCAACATATACTTTATCGCCGTACCGGATGTCCAGTAATTTTATCTGGTCAGCATTATGGAGGGAGGCCCTTTTAACCGTTGTCCCGGCAAGCTGAACGGGCTCCAGATTTGCTACGGGTGTTACGGCCCCTGTCCTTCCAACCTGAAAGTCGATACTTAAAAGGGTGGAGACAGCCTGTTCTGCCTTGTATTTATAGGAAATAGCCCACCTGGGCGTTTTGGCTGTAAAACCCAGTTCTTTTTGCTGGGCAATGGAATTGACCTTTATTACCACCCCATCAATCTCAAAAGGCAATTTAAATCGTTCGTGTTCCCAATAATCAATGTACTCAAATACCTGGTTAAGGTTGGAGGCCAGTTTATTGTATGGAGGAACCTTGAACCCCCATTTTTTTGCATATTCAAGGCTCTCGAAATGCGTGTTTACAGACGGAATCGTATCGGGAATATAATAAAGCAGGCAATCGAGAGGCCGTTTTGCAACCAGGGAGGAGTTCTGCATCTTCAGCGTGCCGGCTGTGGCATTTCTCGGATTTGCAAAAAGGGGTTCTTCCCTTGATGCACGCTCATCGTTCATTTTGAGAAACCCTTCCCTGGGCATGATAACTTCTCCCCGAATTTCCAACTGTCCGGGAACGTCTGACCCCATCAAATGCAAAGGGATTGTTTTTATGGTTCTGATATTTTTCGTGACATCGTCGCCACGCTCCCCGTCTCCTCTTGTTAACGCCCTTTCCAGTGCCCCGTTCACGTAGTTAATGCTGATGGCGGCCCCGTCATACTTCAGCTCACAAACATATTCCACTTTATTACCTACTGCTTTTCTGACCCGCCTGTCAAACTCCTCAAGTTCATCTTTGTTGTAAGTGTTTCCCAGAGACAGCATAGGATAGCGGTGTCCGAATGACCGGAACTCTTCCGTGAGATCACTTCCGACACGTTTTGAGGGTGAATTGGGATCTTCAAATTCCGGATACTCAGCTTCCAGCCTCTGCAGCTCGTTCATCAGTTGATCAAACTCAAAGTCGGAAATTTCAGGCTGAGATAATATGTAATATTTGTAATTGTGTCTGTGAAGCTCACTCCTCAGGTATTCGATTCTTTTTTGTGCCTGCTCCCTGGTCATCCTTTAATTTTTAACAAAATTAATAAAATTGAGTGGATCATAGCTCCGGTAATTCAAGGTTCCTGTTGCATACAAAATAATTAAATTCTACTTTTACCCTTTCGGAATTATGCAAATTCATATTTGCATATAGGGAACCGGGTGAGAATCCCGGACAGTACCCGCTGCTGTAAGCCCGGAAAGAGCTTCAGAGATGATGTCACTGTCTGAAAAATTTGATCCGGACGGGAAGGCCTCTGAAGCCGGGTAAGTCAGAAGACCTGCCGATTATGTTGCAACTTTCATGGCTTTCGGGATTAAAGGCCAGGGAATCTCTTCGGATTTCACCTGCCCCCCGCTTAAAAAGTTGATTGGTATTACAGACTTAATAATTTATCAAAATGAAGACTTTGAGATTGAAATCCATTACAATGGTGCTTTTGACAACATTTCTTTTAAGCTGTGACAAAAATGAAATTGTGCGGGACAGAATCGATTTTGAGGAGCTGAATCTGCCGGAGAACTCTTTCTGGAATGGTGCTGATGGTTCCGGAGGGTTCAATACAGGAAATGCACGATTCCCAAATAGTTATTTTAAAGATGAGATGTATGAATACTGGTCAGGATTCTCCTATTCAAATGTCAGGAATGTGCTTTCAAGGGGATATACCAATCAGTTTGCTTCGATTGCCGGCAGTGGGGCCGAAGGCTCTGAAAACTATGCAGTACTCTATTCGGCTCTTATCGACAGCATTGTTTTCGATACTCCTGAAAAGATTACAAATATTTCGGTATGCAACTCCACCTATGCCTATTTTGTTATGAAAGAGGGGGACGAATGGGGTACGCCCAGGATGGGCGGGGAAGACGGAAAGAGCCAGGATTACTTTAAAATGGTTCTTAGTGCCTTTGATGAGGGAGGAAAGCTCATCGGAAACGGGAACATTTATCTGGCCGATTTCGACTCCACAAGGGTTCACACCGGTTACATCTCAAATGTCTGGACAGATATTGATTTATCTGATTTTGGCTTTGTGAAGAAATTAACCTTTCATTTTGATTCCAGTATTCAAAATGAATTTGGTATATTAATTCCGACTTATGTTTGTATAGATAATATAGAGGGAGAGTTACAAAGCGTTGATTGATCTTCTCATGGGCCACCTGATCATTCATATTAAATTATTCTTTTCTGCATGTTTGTTTCTGATTTCCTGGACCATTGTATCCGGTCAGATACAGCATGGGGGAAAGCCGTTTGATATCACCGCGGGTCTGAAGGGAGAGGATGTGATATATGTTTTGCCTCCGCCAGACTCCTTTGAGATCGAAGCACTGAAAATCCGGAATCTGGAGGGAGGCCTGAAGGTGCTTCAGTTTGCAATCGAGAGACCTCTGGATATCGGACCGCGTACGCATGGAGCATGGATAGAGCACGAAGGATACAGGGTATGGAGGGCACATGTGATTTCTCCTGGAGCAAAATCGATAGGGATTGTACTGGATCCTTTCCGCCTAAATGAAGGAGCCTCTCTTTTCGTATACAATCCAGAAAAAAAACAGGTTAAGGGCGCCTTCAACTGGATGAATAATAAATCGTTCGGTGTCCTTGCTGTTGATCATATTCAGGGCGATGAAGTCATTGTGGAGTTACAGGTTCCGGTGGGCCAGGAAGATTACGGTGAATTGAAGGTGGAATCAATCTCCCACGCATTCCTTCAGCATTGTCCCGGAGATTTTGGATGTTCGCAGGCTTGTGAAATCGATATTAATTGCGAAGAAGGGACCGAATGGCAGGTTAAGAAACGATCTGTGGTACGAATCCGCACCATTACCCAGTACTGTACGGGTGTTCTCATTAATAATTCTGCCTACGACGGAACCCCTTATGTGCTCACGGCAGAGCATTGTTTGAATACGCCTTCACAGGCCTCTTCGGCCCTGTTCTATTTTAATTATGAGAGCGAAAGCTGTTTTGGGGAAGACGGTTCGCTGGATCTCTCCATCAGTGGAAGCACCCTCAGATCGACAGGCGACAGTCTTGATTTTACTTTAGTGGAACTGTCAGAAATCCCGCCACTTGATTGCAAAGCCTACTATGCGGGATGGGACCTTACGGACAATCCTTTACCAGGATTGGTAACCATTCATCATCCCCAGGGAGATGTCAAAAAAATATCGATGGATTTCGATAATGTTTCCATCCCTGGTTCTGAAAGGGATATCATTGGAGGAGGTGAACTGCTCGATTACCATTATTTTTCCTTCTGGTGGGTTCATAATTGGGATTATGGTTCCACCGAGGGCGGTTCTTCAGGCGGCCCACTGTTTCTGGATAACAAAAGAATCATAGGTATTCTTTCCGGAGGACAGGCATCCTGCGGCGATTCCATCGGATATGACCAGGAGACGAACAGGATTATTTTTGACAAAAGGGTGAACGTAAATGATTACTTTACAAGGATGAACCTGGCCTGGGATTATTACCCGGAGGAAAACAGAAACTTAAAAAACTGGCTGGATCCCATAAATTCGGGAGTCGGAAGTATTGGCGGTTATAATCCTTTAACCAACCAGGTAAGACCTGTCATAACAAAAGGAAAATTCAGTCTCTATCCCAATCCGGCACATGATGTGATTTACCTGTCGGGGGGGGAAGGTTCCGGTACCATTCTGAGTTATACAATATCTGACCTGCCGGGCAGGTTGATGCATACAGGTTTTTTCCCGCGCGGAAATCCTTACCGGATAGAGCTGGATGGATTGCAGGCGGGATTTTACATTATCAGTATAAGATCTTCTGAGGGAACCGAATCTGTCAGATTTATTGTCGAATAGTAATGAGACTGATTAATCAGTTGACATTAGCGGCATGCTTGCCAGCTCTTATTTCCGGCTGCAGTTTTAAGGAACCTGCCGGTTCCGATTCAGTTAACCGGGAGGGAACCGTCACGCTCAATTATGCAAAGGGCTTCAGGATTGAGGATAGAGGCTCATACAGGATTATCTCTGTTTTCAATCCCTGGCAGAACAGTGAGGATCAGGTTTTTCGTTACGTATTGTCTAAGAATCCGTCTCTGGTTCCGGATAGTCTTTCACGGATTACGTTTATAAAAACTCCGGTACAAAAGGTAGCCACTTTTTCCACCACCCATATTGCATTCATTGATACACTTGACGGGGTTGGTTCCGTTACGGGGGTTTCGGGCGCTGATTATGTTTTTAACGGGAAACTTCGTGATTCCATAAAGGCCGGATTAGTCAGGGATATTGGATATGATCAAAACATCAATTTTGAACTGATCGTCAAATTGAATCCAGATGTATTATTCTTATTCGGAGTTGAGCGAACAATCAGTGGAACCATTTCAAAGTTGCACGACCTGGGAATCGTTACCGTAATGTGTGGCGATTACCTGGAAACGCACCCGTTGGGGAAGGCAGAATGGATCAAATTTTTTGGGGAGTTCTATGACCTCCGCGAAAGGGCCGGCAATATTTTTGCAGGCATAGATTCCTCATATTCCACGATCGCAGAACATGCCCGCAAAGTGGTACAACAATCCCCGGATATTCTTTCCGGGCTCCCCTGGAAAGACGCCTGGCACCTGCCCGGAGGACAGAGTTATGCTGCCAGGCTCATCCATGATGCCGGAGGCAATTACCTCTGGTCGGATAATGATTCCGACGAGGCGTTTCCCCTTGACCTGGAATCGGTTTTTATCAGGGCGATGGATGCCGATATCTGGATAAATCCGGGAGATGCAAGAAACCTTGAAGATCTTACTGCGTTTGAAGAACGGTTCAGGTATCTGCCTGTATTTAATAATGCCCAGGTTTATAATAATGATCAAAGGATCAATGATTATGGAGGGAATGACTATTGGGAGTCGGGGGCATTGCGTCCCGACCTGATACTGGCTGACCTGTTTGCGATATTTCATCCGGATCACGCCCCAACCCATAAATTTATTTATTACCGAGAATTAAAATAATGATTACATTTGATTACCAACAATTTTTACGAATATGGGAAACATCAGACAGTTAAAAAAGGATATCAATAAACTCGCCTATTGTTTGCTGAGTGAATGTTTTGCCATTAAACACTATAATAAAAATCTTGAAGAGGACGAGTTTGATAAAATAATAAAGAAGGTTGTATATCTGAGAAATGACTTAATTGTTAGAGCGAATCATCCTGAACTGGATGCTGAGGCTGATACGGTCAAAGAGCATTACCAGGCTGTTCACCGTGATCTGGTCGGGTTGATAGATGTTGTGGAGAAGTTTAAAAAAGACCAGGGTTGATTAAAGGGCGTGGGCATAGTGTTTATTTTGTCATACTTGGGTTTTTGATCATTTTCCTGACCGTTCTGGATCTCACTTTTGGTTCTGTAAAAATTCCCCTTTCGGATCTGCTGAATTTTTTATCGGCAAATGGGCAGATACCAGAGGAGCATCTCATTATTCTGAAAAGTTTCAGAATACCCCGAATAGTTACCGCCCTGCTGGCCGGGGCTTCTCTGTCTGTATGCGGACTGCAAATGCAAACACTTTTCAGGAATCCTCTTGCGGGTCCCTATATACTTGGCATCAGCTCAGGAGCCAGCTTCGGTGCAGCTCTGGTCATCATTGGATTTGGAACAACCGGCATTCTGTCTGGATTCGGGATGACCTTTGCGGCCTGGATTGGAGCAGGAATGGTGATGCTGCTGCTTTTGTTTGTTTCTGTCAGAATAAAGCAGATTACAACGATATTAATCCTGGGCATCATGTTCAGCAGCGGGTTGTCGGCCATTATCAACATTATGCAGTATTTCAGTGAAGCATCCGAGCTCAAGTCATTTGTTATATGGACAATGGGAAGTCTTGGAAGTGTGACAGGGAGCCAGCTGATGATCCTCTCCGTGGTTTTGGTACCGGGGCTGATTGCCACGCTGTTTTCCATGAAGTCATTGAACGGATTAATGCTGGGAGAGTCTTATGCCACCACGATGGGATTGCGGATAATCCGGGCAAGGACACTGATTTTCATAACCACCAGCATCCTGGCCGGTACGGTCACCGCTTTCTGCGGGCCGATTGGTTTCATTGGGATCGCTGTGCCTCATATCACACGATTTATTTTTGGGAAATCGGATCATCGGATTTTATTACCCGCAACGATCTTAACCGGAATGGTTATTATGCTTGCCAGTGATATTCTTTCTCAGCTTCCCGGGTCAGACGGGATATTGCCGATCAATGCCGTAACATCCCTTATCGGAATTCCCGTGGTCATCTGGATCGTACTCAGGGGAAGAAAAACTGCATTTACATGATCCCCTCTACAGGAAATAGGAAACCCGTCGTTGAGCTGTCAGGACTGAATATCGGTTATCTATCCGGCAGTCCGGTGGCTGAGCAGATTGACTGCACACTGAATCATGGTGAAATGGTGGCCCTGGTCGGGCGAAATGGTTCAGGAAAAAGCACCCTGATCAGAACACTTGCCGGCTTGCTTGAACCATTATCCGGAGCATATCATCTCAATAGTGTAACCTTCGGTTCCTTTTCCGTAATTCAAAGGGCCAGAATGATCAGTTTCGTTGCACCTATTGATATTCAAGTTCCAAATCTCACCCTGTCTGAACTGGTTTCTTTGGGAAGGCATCCTTATACAAACTGGCTGGGCAGAATCGATGACAACGATCGCGATATCATAAACAGTGTTTTGGAGTGGGTAAAACTAAAAGGATATGAGGAGCATCGCTATTATCAATTAAGCGATGGAGAAAAACAACGAGCGATGATTGCAAGGGCCCTGGCACAGGATACACCTTTAATATTACTGGATGAACCAACGGCATTTTTAGATATTTCAAACAAGTACGAGCTTATTAAATTACTGGATGAATTGAAGCGAAAGAATAAAACCATTCTGTATTCCACTCATGATCTGGAGACTGCCTGGCTCTGGGCAGATAAATTCTGGGTTATTCATGAAAAAAGACTGATTGAGGGGGCTCCGGAGGATTTGGGGTTGAGCGGGATTTACGATCATTTGTTCGAAGATACTGACCTCACTTTTAATCTGGATGCACAGAGGTTTGAGATGAAAAAACCGGTCAGGAGGGAAGTGTTTCTGGAATCCGGAACCAGTAAGGCTCATTACTGGACCTCGAGCGCATTCAGGAGGGCAGGAATAAAAACAGTCAGCGGAGAAAAATCATCTGTCCGGATAGATATTCAGTCGGAAGAAGATACTACTTTGTGGAAAGTCAGAGAGCCTCATGAGGAAAAAGTATTTGACTCCATCTATAATCTCATCAGTTATTTGACTTCATCTGAATAAATCATTAATTTGCTCCTCTTATTTCTTAAAAACTGGTCATGATGAAACTCAGAAAAATTATAGCCTATGTACTTGCAGTCCTTGTGCTAGCTTTTTCAGTAATAGCCATACTGGCTATATGGGACGTTATTGATTATGAGCACCTGGTGAAGAGAATGTTTCAGTCGCTGATGGTGGTTCTTGCCGCAGCTGCTGTTATTGTTCTGATTTTTGCAATACTTGACAGACCCGATCATACAAAGGAGAATCTTAATTGATCAACCTGATGATTTTCTCTGCATTGATCCTGTTTGCATAGTCCCGGAGCCCTGCTTTTCTCTGCTCGATATCCTCTTCATCAAACGCTTTGTTCATCAAGAGGTTAATCATTCTGATGGCCTGTTCAGGACCAGATACGACATGACATATTTCCTCGAGACCTGAGCCCTTTACCATTTCTGGATTAACAAGGCAGTGTCTGCCATTAAGAAGGCTGTGCAGTAATTTAAGTTTCAGACCCGTTGGCTGGAAAGTGAACAGAATGTTGATATGGGCATTACTGATCAGGGAATCAAGCGTTTCTTCATCCGGATTGGCAATAATTTCTGTTTTCCGGTAATTTCCAAGCCAACGTTTAAGGGATGTTGAAGGATTCTTACCGGCTATAATAAATCGATAGTCGGTTTTTGCTACTATTTTTCTTGTTATATATTTTACTGCTTCTATATTTTCTGAAACAGAAAGGTTCCCGTGATAAAGAATATAGGTCCCAATCCCCGGGTTTATCTGAAGTTTTCTGTTTTTATGAAAGGCGGGAATATGAATGGCATTACCAAATTTTTCATTATAGTACTCCAGTTCATTTCTTGATATGCACAAAATTTGGTCCGCAGAGCTTAAAACGGGCTCATAGTTTTTCAATTTATGAGCCTCGGTGAGAAAAAAGATCTTTTTAAATATGGATTTTTCTGATCTTGCAAGAAGCCTGTAGTATTCATGCTCAATATTGTGCGCACGGAACAGCACTTTTTTCCTGGCCTGCTTGCATTTTTCCATCATATCCGTTGAGTGCAATCCTTCAAAAAGCACCGGGAAAGGATCCTTCAGCAAATGTTCTGGTATGATATTTGATGTTCTTGTAGATATAATATAGGGTGTCTTGCTGAGGTAATATTTTAAGCCGGTTTTTCGCTTATAATAGTATACTTTGAAGCATAAGCCCTCAAGTTCTTTGGAAGGTTGACGGCCATAACTGAAACAGTGCAGAATAATTTTTACACCTGCCTCGGAAAGATGCAATATCTTGTAATAAATGTCCACAATACCGCCGTAATCAGGCGGATAGGGGATGTTGAACGATACAATATGCAGATATTTTTCCGGCACGTTAAATCATGTAAAATGATTGCAATCCAAACGTTAAAGATAATAGTAATTATTTAACATTTTTTTAGATTCCGGATGCAACAAAAAGATAAAAATTAGCGTTTAAAAATTAAGAATAGAGCAGTTTACAATTTCGGTTGTTTTTCTATTCTTCTTCTTTCTTTTCTTTTCATAGATTTAGTTTTAGGGTTAGTTTAGTTAAGAAACCCTCCGCGCCCGCGGAGGGTTTTTTATTATTCCACCTCAACTTTCTTATCTTTGCAAATCTTAAATCAGTTTAGCAGATGGAACGGATTGAAAACGGCATAAAAGAAACGGTCATTCATGCTATCTTCCATTTATACGGGGAACAGGTTTCGGCGGATCTTCTCCTGGTGCAAAAAACCAGGCGTGAGTTTTCCGGAGATTTCACGCTGATAGTTTTTCCTTTATTAAAAATATCAAGGAAAAGCGCGGAGGAAACTGCTGATGCCATTGGCCATTACTGTGTCAGTAACAACTCATACCTGAAGTCCTATAATGCGATAAAAGGTTTCTTAAATATTTCTGTAAGCCAGGAATACTGGTTCAATTTTCTGTTTTCCGAATTGCAGCGGGAGGATTACGGAACTTTACCGGTTTCGGCAAACTCTCCAAAAGTGATGATCGAATTTTCATCTCCAAATACAAATAAACCACTGCATCTTGGTCATATACGTAATAATCTGCTCGGATTCTCCATCTCCCGGATAACAGAGGCCTGCGGAAACAGGGTGAGAAAGGTGAACCTGGTTAATGACCGGGGCATTCACATCTGTAAGTCCATGATTGCATGGAAATTATTCGGCAATGGGGAGACACCCGGGCAATCAAACATGAAGGGTGACCATCTCGTTGGAAAATATTATGTGGAGTACGAAAAGGTCTACCGGAGGCAGGTCTCCGAACTGATAGAAAAAGGAGCTGATCCGGAACAGGCAGCAGAACAGGCACCTATTCTCCTGCAGGCAAGGGAAATGCTCCGAAAATGGGAAGCCGATGATCCGGAAACCAGGGAGTTATGGGAACGAATGAATCATTGGGTGTATGAAGGCTTCAATGTGACTTATAAAAGATTGGGTGTTGATTTCGACAAAATCTATTATGAATCGGAAACCTATAAACTTGGGAAGGAGCTTGTCTTGAAGGGGCTGAGAGAAGGTATCCTGGTTCAGAAGGAGGATGGCTCCGTCTGGGCTGATCTCTGCAACGATGGTCTGGACACAAAACTGCTCCTCAGGTCTGACGGAACCTCAGTTTACATGACCCAGGATGTAGGAACCGCCCACCAGAGATATGCAGAATTTGAATTCGATCAGCATATTTACGTGGTCGGAAACGAACAGAATTATCATTTCCAGGTGTTGAAGCTTGTTCTGAAAAAGCTGGGATTCGATTGGGCTGACCGGCTTTATCATTTATCATATGGAATGGTTGAGCTTCCGGAGGGAAAGATGAAATCGCGGGAAGGAACAGTGGTTGATGCAGATGATCTCCTGGATGAGATGGAAAAGACGGCCAGACAGATGTCGGAGGAACTTGGAAAACTGGAGGAGTACGGAGAGGAACAAAAAGAGGTTATATACAGACAAATTGGTTTGGGGGCATTAAAGTATTATATTTTAAAGGTTGACCCAAAAAAGAATATGACCTTTAATCCGAATGAATCAATTGATTTCAACGGGAATACCGGGCCATTCATTCAATACTCCTATGCACGTATTCAGAGTGTGCTGAGAAAAGCTTCAGAGACGGGGGATCGAAATATTATTATGAATCTGAATGACAAGGAGGTCTACCTGATTCGCATGATATATGAATTTCCTGAAATTATATCTGAATCGGCCAGTACATTGAATCCTTCCCTCATTGCCAATTTTCTTTTTGACCTGTCCCGGGAATTCAATCAGTTCTATCACGATTTCAGCATCCTGAGTGCTGAGAGCCATGAGCTGGTTGTATTGAGAACCCATCTGGCAAAGGCTGTGGGCAATGTTTTAAAATCAGGGATGGGCTTACTGGGTATCGAGGTACCTGAGCGGATGTAAAGAGGATCAAGAAATGAAACGATACATTGCCTTCATAATTTCCCTGTTCGGATTGATTCTGACGTTGCATGCTCAGAAAAGCAAAATCCTCTCGGTATATCAATATATTGAAACGGATATGTTTGAAGATGCAAAACGGGCGGTTGAGGAAGCTATCAGACATGAGAAGACAGCAGAATGGCCAAAGACGTGGTTTGCCAAGGGCTTTTTATGTCAGGTTGCCTATGAAGAAGGGGTAAAAGAGAATGATAATAAAAAGAAAGAGTTATACCCCGATCAGCTTTACCTGGCATATGAATCTTATGAGAAAGCACTTGCCCTGGATACCAGGGACCGGCTCAAGGATCAAATTGCCCGGCAATACGTTTTACTTTCAAACGATTTTCAGAAAATTGGAAAAGATCATTATCAGAGGAATAAATTTCGCGAAGCCTCAAAGGCTTTTGAACATGCCCTGGCAGTAGCCGGAAGCCCTGTTCTTGCATCGGAAGTGGATACAAGTTTAATCTATAATGCAGCCATTGCCGCTTTTAAAAGCCATCAATGGGACAGAGCGATTGCACATCTTGACGAATTGAACCAGTCGGGTTATTCCATAAACACGGTGCTCCTGCTATTCAGGGCACAACTTGAGAAGGGGGATACAATTTCTGCTGAAAATGTACTCAGAGATGGAATTGAACGGTATAACGGAAATGATTCCATCATTCTGCAATTGGCCACGCTCCTTTTTGAGGTTAATGATCATGAAGGAGCCTTATCGGTCCTGGATGAGGCATCGGTCAATGACTCTTCGAACTATATTTTCCCCTATACAAAAGGATTAATCTATCAGAAGCTGGAGTTATACGAGGAGGCCATTGAAGCTTATAAGCTGGCCTCCTTCCTTGCGCCGGAAGAGACCGGGATATACACCAGCATTGGAACCTGTTACTACAATATTGGGGTGGAGATAGAGGAGCACGCACGCACCATAACCGACAGATATACCTACAGGGTAGAGAAGGCCAAATCGAAAACTGCCTTTGAAAAATCCCTGAACTGGATGGAGAAAGCGTATGCCCTGGACCAGTCTGATCAGGAAATCATTATAAAGCTCTATCGATTGTATCAGATCCTTCAAAAAACCGATAAAATCAACAGTCTGAAAGACCTGGTTCCTTCCCGTGATTGATGTTAAAACTTGAACAACAGTGTCAATCCCAGGAATTCCTTGAACTGCATCTTAGGAGCTTTACGGATGGTGCCATCCGGCAAATACACTGGTTGATTGTCTTCATCCAGCACTGTGAACCGGATATCATCGTCATAGATTAAATGAAGATTCAACCGGACCGAAAAATACCAGCTGATTTTTTTATCCAGATAAATCTCCCAGTCCACATCGATATTCTGAGGCTTATTCAGATAGCTTGAGAATAACCGCAGGGAGTTGTTAATATTCAGGTCCTCAAGGAGGGTTAATTTGTTTCTGAACAACAGCTGGGCTCCCATTTCCTGCCTGGACCGTTTATCACCGGCTATACCGTGCTTGGTTTGCTCGATGTTTGCCGTATCCAGCACAAATGTGTTTTTGTAGGATAAAGGTGAAAAATTGAAAGAGGTATTTTTAAATGGTTTGAATTCCATCCCCAGTCCGATGGTCATTGTTCCGGGATTCAGAAACTTTGAAATAACCACCGAATCATTCGGATAATTATAACCCCTTGCAATCTGGCTCTTCATGTAGAAGGTGGCACTCAAATCAATTTTTTTCCTGATGATCCTGTTCCATTGAGAATTCAGTTCAAACATATCGGTATTGGTTCTTAACCCATGTTCTTCTGTGATGATGGTCCCGAATTTCAAACGTCCGCTGCTGGTCCACTCCGTTTTATTCTCTTTGTTTGTATATTTCGAGGTTCCAATAATATCAAGCATGCTTGACAGGGAGTTTTCTCCCCCGCTGGACCAGTTTGACAGATAAGTCTGGTTCAGAGCAAACGTACTCGACAATTCATAATCCCAGTAGACTGGTATTTCATTTAATTGTTCCATACTGGCCAGGTTAAGATCCGGTTGAATGTCTGCAATTGGGATATCATCGATGGATTCCTTGCTGAGCCGGTTAACATCCACATCCTCTTCCAGAATGAAGCTTAATTCATTCTTTTCAGGATTTCCAATCCAGATGGTTATAGAGTCATTTTTATAATTTTTAACCCAGAAACGGTAAAGTTCATTTTTACCGGAGGATATCCAGAACGGTGTCGGCCGCCTGTATATATCACTTAGTATCAGAAACGTGGAGTCTCTATGTTCAGTAAATGCGAGAAGCGTTTGCACGGCAGTCTGCAGGGAATCGGGCATCAGGGTATCCGGAACAATATAAAAAGGGGAGCCCGCATCGGCCAAGAGAATCCCCAGGGTGTCGGACCACAGCAAATTTGAGGAATCAGGCATCATTCGGACAGACTGATGACTACCTTCCGGTATAATGGGGGGGAGTATGCCTTCATTCGTGATCCGAAATATTTCAATATTACGGGAGCTAAGAAAGGCGGTATCTATTATGGATTCATAAATTGTATCCCTGGTTTTAAGCAGGGAATCTATTCGCGTCTTAATGTCAGGGAGTTCATTTTTGAAAAAGATCTCAGAAATATCAAGGGTTTCTGCAGGAAATGTTTTCTTCACGATAAACGGATCTTTTTCCAGGAAAGCGGTATCCAGTATGAAGGTGGAGTCGTTCAGCCATCTGACCTGCAAGGAGTCATAATGGATGATTTGACGGGGCTCAATCGCTATTTCCGCGAAATTGAACCGACGGAGTTTTGTCTCAACACTGTCGTATGGTTCACCGGTATGATCCAGCAGTCGGACCAGTGCACGTTTCATGGTGTCATTATCTGGCCGCCACAGATTTTCGGAATCAAGCAATCTTTGAATATAACTTGTGGCAGAAGATACGTTGACGATGATTGGATTGTAATGAGTGGTATCCTTCTGCTGGATTAAACTTTCGGAGTGGGATTGGGCATATGCCAGTCCTGTAAAGGCAACTCCGAGAATGAAAAAGATAATTCTTCGCATAAGAAAAAATTTGAAAATGGCGTGAACCCGGAAACGGTTAAAATGCGCTTACAAATAAATAGAACGGATTGTCACAGGCGGATATTTTTCCTGGCGGCCATCAATGTATTGCTCAGCAGGGCGACCCGGGTCATGGGGCCGACACCACCCGGGACAGGTGTAATATAGGAGCATTTTTGTGCAACCTCATCAAATTTCACATCTCCTTTCAGCCGGAATCCCGATTTGGTTTCTGAAGAAGGGACCCGGGTGGTCCCCACATCTATTACAACGGCTCCCTCCCTGACCATGTCTTCAGAGATAAATTCCGGGGAACCGAGAGCGGCCACCAGTATATCGGCCCCGGCACAGATTTCAGCCAGATTGCGTGTACGGCTGTGTGCAACCGTAACAGTGGCATTAATTGCTTTCTGAGACATCAGGATACTTAATGGACGTCCCACAATATTACTTCTGCCTACGATCACGCAGCTTCTGCCTGATGTTTCAATGTTGTAGCGTTTCAATAATTCGATAATCCCGAAAGGGGTGGCCGAGATGAATGAGGGCAAACC
Organism: Bacteroidales bacterium; assembly: GCA_016936975.1. GTDB lineage: Bacteria > Bacteroidota > Bacteroidia > Bacteroidales > JAFGWU01. Next base: position 14,829 of record JAFGWU010000049.1, read on the forward strand.
AATGACCATTTTGCCTACATTGACGGGGTGGAATCCATCCACGTCCTTTGAAGGATCCAGAGCCTCAATGATATTTTGTTCTGAAATGTGACCGGGCAGGGGAAGCTGTACAATAAAGCCATCAAGTTCCGGGTCATTGTTTAACTCGCCTATTTTTTGAATTAAATCGGCTTCCTTCACATCCTCACCGAACCTGACCAGGGTGGATTTGAAGCCGACCTCTTCACAATCTTTTATTTTGTATGCCACATAGGTTTCGCTCCCGCCGTCATGACCCACCAGCACTGCAGCAAGGTGCGGAGCCCTGGCGCCCCTTTTAATCATCTCATCGACACTGGCTTTAATCTCTTCTTTTATCTCTTTAGCCGTTGCTTTTCCATCAATTATCTGCATCATAAAAATTTTATAGTACCAGAATATTGCCACATTAAATTATCTCATTCCATTTTTCATCGCCTGTTGATTCATCATGCGGGCGAGGTTTTTACCTTTCCCGGTGGTCATCATCCGCATCATTCTCCTGGTTTCATCGAACTGCCTGACAAGGCGGTTTACCTCGGTAACAGAAGTGCCGCTTCCGTCTGCAATCCTTTTTCTTCGGGTTCCGTTGAGAATGGAGGGATTGTTACGTTCTTCGGGGGTCATGGAATGAATGATTGCCTCGATGCCCCTGAAGGCATCATCGTCCATATCCAGGTCTTTCATCGCTTTTCCGACCCCCGGGATCATGGATGCCAGGTCCTTGATGTTACCCATCTTCTTAATCTGCTGTATCTGAGACAGGAAATCATTGAAATCAAATTGGTTTTTTGCCAGTTTTTTCTGAAGCTTTCTGGCCTCTTCCTGGTCATATTGTTCCTGAGCCTTTTCAACAAGGGAAACGATATCTCCCATGCCAAGGATCCTGTCGGCCATTCTCTTCGGGTAAAATACGTCGAGGGCCTCCATCTTTTCACCGGTACTGACAAATTTTATAGGTTTATCCACTACCGACCTGATTGAGAGCGCAGCGCCGCCACGTGTATCTCCATCCAGCTTTGTAAGCACCACTCCGTCGAAATCAAGGCGGTTATTAAACTCTTTTGCCGTATTGACAGCATCCTGTCCGGTCATAGAGTCGACAACGAAAAGAATTTCATGGGGGGAGACTGCTTCTTTGATGGATGAAATCTCTTTCATCATCTGTTCGTCAATGGCAAGCCGTCCTGCCGTATCGATGATAACCGGATTATAACCTTTGTGGCGTGCCTCCCTGATGGCTGATACGGCGATTTTTACCGGATTCATGTTGCCTTCCCCGCTGTAAACCGGAACGCTTATTTGTTCTCCCAGAACCTTCAGCTGATCGATTGCAGCAGGTCTGTAAACGTCTCCGGCGACCAGCAGGGGTTGTCTGCCTTTCTTCGCTTTCAGCAGATAGGCGAGTTTGCCTGAGAAAGTAGTCTTCCCCGAACCCTGCAAACCTGCAATCAAAATAACGGCCGGCTGACCCTTGATATTTATTTCTACGGATTCCCCGCCCATCAGTTCTGCGAGATGATCATGAACAATCTTGACCATCATTTCACCCGGTTTAACCGCGGTGAGAATTTTTTGTCCGAGTGCCTCTTCTTTTACCTGATCGGTGAACTGTTTGGCAATTTTAAAATTGACATCCGCATCGAGCAGTGCCCGCCGCACGTCTTTCAGGGTTTCTGCAACATTGATTTCCGTAATTCTTCCCTGTCCCTTCAGCAGCCTGAACGATTGTTCCAGCTTATCGGATAAATTCTCAAACATATTTTTAGCGTGATTCAGATTTTGACGCAAAAGTAGATAAAAACAGGGATATATGAAAGTTGAATCAGGCAGGTGCATTTCAGGCAGGGCAGAGAGCCCGACAGCCTGTTACCGATGCACGAAGCAGGGGAGAGGCGTGCAATGACGGCAAACCTAATCGATAATTCCCTGCGGTTCGCCTGGCGAGGAAGAGGTGTTTTTTGGCCTCTTGATGACCCTGAGGTGGTGAGAATATTTACCTTTCTCCATATTAAAGATCCCCTGCTGATCGATCCGGTCAATCCTTACATAACCGGAGGCGTGAATCAACCTGCCCTGTTCAAGAAATATTCCCACATGATTGATCTCTCCCTCCATGTTGTCAAAGAAAGCAAGATCGCCGGGTAATGCTTCATGAATGAAGTTAACATTTTCGCCTGTTAAAGCCTGCTGGTAACTATCGCGCGGGAGATGAAAGCCCCTGACCCTTGAAAGAAACTGTGAGAGCCCGGAACAATCGAATCCAAATCCGCATCTTCCACCCCAGAGATATGGGACAGATATCAGCAGTCCGGCAATCTTTTCGATACTCACCCGGGAATCCGGCAGGAGAAAGTCCTGGTGGTTGTTCACTCCGAAAAATTCCCCGTTAATCTCAAAACGGCTGTCCCTGATTATTGGAGCGACGGATCCTGCAGGAAGCAGAATCTGTTGATTGGTTTTCAATCTTATTACCGGTGTTACCTGGTTGCATGCTATTTGCTTTCCTGCAGCAGTATAAAGCGTATCAAACAGCCGGTAGATACCCTGACTGGAGATATATCCCTCAAAACCATCAAAGTCTGATTTTATCAAGGACCATTCCTTCCCGGATTCAAGAATGTCAAAAGTTTCTCCAAACAAAACCTGGGAAGTCATTTCCGATTTTTCCGAGGGTTCTCTGCGTACCGGTGTAAAACCCGATAAAATTATCCCTTTATCCATGCATGTCATATAAATTTTCCAAATTAACAAATAGATTTTTATCAGATTAACAATTTACAGGTATTTCTGTTTCCTTTGTTAAATTTATGGTAGATTTGGGGGGTTTTTACAGTTAAGAAACTTTTTTTCATGAAGTGGATCAAGCAGATATCCAGGTACTGGAAGACCATTCAATTAGCATTGACATACCTGGCTGCCATATTAGCAGTTTATTTCATGTTTCCCAGGGAGGGTAAGTTCAGTTATGAGTTCACCAAAAATAAACCCTGGATGTATGAGGATCTCATAGCCCCTTTCGATATCCCGATATACAAGACGGAGCAGCAAATTCAGCATGAGCGGGACAGCCTGTTAAAAAAAACGAACCTTTATTTTTTAAAAGATACTGTTATCGGCAGGGAGATGATATCCTCCTTTGGTTCGGAATATTCCGGACTGGTTTCATCTATAGGATTGGGGGCTTACATATCCAATACCTGGAATTATACCGGTGAGCTGATAGAACAGATTCTGAGTGAAATTTATGAAAGAGGCATTATTGAGAATCATCCGGTTCTTGATAATGAGGATAAGGAGAACCTCAAAATAATGGTGGTCAACAGAACCATCGCCGAACAGAAAACCTACAGTGAGCTTTTTACATTACGCTCCGCCTATGATTATTTAATGACGGAATTAAAAAAGCTCAGTCCGGCTTCGACGGAGGTGGTTGGGAGATTGTCCCTGGCAGACTATCTCCGGCCCAACATAATATATGATGAACATACCACTAACAGGGTCAAGTCAGCCAGGATGGAGGAAGTCAGTTTAACCCAGGGGATGGTTCAGTCGGGTCAGCGCATAATATCCAGGGGAGAGCTGGTTTCGGGAAGGTCTTATCAATTATTGGAATCTCTTCGAAAAGAGTACGAGACCAACCCGAACATCAAGAAAAACTATTTCCTGGTCTATTCCGGGCAGTTATTCCTGATTGCCCTGATCATATTATCGCTGCTCTGGTTTCTTTACAATTACAGAAAGGATATTATGGCCAGCTGGACGCAAACCTTTTTCATTCTTTCACTCATTGTAATCATGGTGGGGATTACCCTTTCAGCGGTCAGAAATGATGTAATCAGTGTCTATGTCATACCTTTCGTGGTAGTTCCGATATTTCTTAAGACTTTCTTCGATGACCGGGTTGCCATATTTGTTCACATTCTTACGGTAATTCTTGCCGCTTTGTGGGTTCCGAACAGCTATCAGTTCGTGCTTCTGAATTTTCTGGCCGGTCTGGTAGGTGTTTTTGCGATGCGTTCGTTTTACAGAAGAGGCATATTATTTTACACCGCAATCTTTGTTATTCTGACTTATATCTCGGTTTACCTGGTATTTTCCTTTTTACAGGAAGGAAATCTTTCTTCGGTCAACTGGCTGAATTTATTGTGGTTTGGAGGGAATGGCCTTCTTATTCTGACTGTTTACCCACTGGTTTTTCTGTTTGAAAGGGTTTTTGGATTTCTTTCCGATGCCACACTCTTTGAATTATCGGATACAAATCAACCCCTTCTGAGGATGCTTGCCGAAAAAACCCCTGGAACGTTTCAGCACTCCATGCAGGTGGCCAATCTTGCAGAGGAGGCAGTCCTCAGGGTTGGAGGTAATTCTTTGCTGGTCCGGACAGGGGCTTTGTATCATGATATCGGAAAGATGGATAATCCCCAATATTTTATTGAGAACCAGAGAAACGGGGAGAATCCTCATGATAAGATAGATTTTCAGACGAGTGCCAGAATTATTATCGGACATGTTTTAAAAGGGGTGGAGATTGCAAGGAAGCACCGGCTTCCGGATAAGATAGTTGACTTTATAAGGACCCATCATGGGACAGGCACCGTTCAATATTTTTACCGCTCATTCATAAACCAGAACCCGGGCAAAGATATTGACATCAATGAGTTTACCTATCCCGGCCCCAAACCTTACTCGAAAGAAACCGCCATTTTAATGATTGCCGATTCGATTGAGGCCGCCTCCAGGGCGATGAAAAATATAAACCAGGACACCATCAATGAACTCGTCGACAACATCATAGCAAATCAGACCAGGGAGCAACAATACTCGGATTCAAACCTGACCTTCAAAGATATTGAGATTATCAGAGAATTATTTAAGAACAGGTTGTCCAATATTTATCATGCCAGGATCGAGTATCCCGAATAGAATTTCACTCAATAATTTCAATCATCTCTGTGTTGGGGAACTCCGCCTGATTAAACCTGAATGCACTGTCGGGGAGCTCAGGAATTTCTTTCGAACCGGTAATAATCATTGTGTACAGGAGTCCCTCCTTGTGTCGTAGTTGCATTGCTTCCAAATCCTTGCTATCCATATTCATAAACATTCTGAGAAGCGCATATGGACCGCCTGGTTCCTTTGGATAGAGTTGAACCTCGTACCGGTTTTTCCCCATGAAATTTCTTACTCCCATGAACTGGTATTTGAAATCCTGCTGATAGGACCTTAAGATATTAATCGGAGCGGTGTAGAGCAGTTCCCGATTATCCGGATCGGGAGTGCTCACATAGACTTCTTCATTATCGACATTCTGGGAATACTGTTTTTCGCCGTCAAAATAGATAATGTATTCGTCCATAAATATCCGGTACATGTCTCCTTTCATCTCAATTCTGCCCGTTCCCTCGATAACCTGGTCCCTGATCTCATCGACCCTGATGTATTCCATATTTATTTCATAGGTCTTCTCTTTGCTGAATTGCGTAGCCACACTCCGGAGATAGGGTTCAGCTGCCGGATCCTGCTGGCAGAATAACGGTAAGCTTATTAAAAGAAGGGATAAAATACTGAGGGTATGTTTCAGATTCATGTTTTTGATAGTTCCTTCAAAATCTGTTCCAAACTGAATTCATCCTTGACCAGAACCTGTCGGGCCTTGCTTCCCTCAAACGGGCCGAGTATGCCGGCGGCTTCCAGTTGATCGACAATTCTTCCGGCCCGGTTATAGCCGAGGGAGAGTTTTCTCTGGATGAGGGACGTTGAACCCTGCTGGTGCTGAACGACAAGGTATGCCGCTTCCTCAAATTTTTCATCTTTTTTGTTCAGGTCCACCTCAACCGGGTCCCCTGAATCCTGTTCCACCGGTTCCAGCATCATCGCCGAAGGGTATCCCTGTTGTTCTCCAATGAAGGAGGTGATCTCTTCTATCTCCGGGGCGTCGATAAATGCACATTGCAACCGAACCGGTTCACTGCCGCTAAGAATGAGCAAATCACCCCTTCCTACCAGTTTATCGGCGCCGGGACCATCCAGGATGGTCCTGGAATCAATCATTGACGTAACCCTGAATGCAATTCTTGCGGGGAAGTTTGCCTTTATTACTCCGGTGATGATGTTGGTCGTGGGCCGCTGGGTGGCAATAACAAGGTGAATACCAATGGCCCTTGCAAGTTGTGCCAATCTGGAGATGGGATGCTCTATTTCCCGTCCGGCGGTCATGATCAGATCGGCAAATTCATCAATGATTACCACGATATAGGGCATATAACTATGGCCTTTATTGGGATTCAACCGCCGGTTGATGAACTTCTGATTGTATTCCTTAATGTTTCTCACCTGGGCATTCTTCATCAGAGTGTACCGTTTGTCCATCAGGGCGCATAACGAATTCAGGGTATGAATCACCTGTTGCGTATCGGTAATAATCGCTTCCTCAGACTCGGGTAACTTGGCCAGAAAGTGACGCTCTAATTTTGCATACAGAGATAGTTCCACTTTTTTGGGGTCTATCAGGACAAATTTCAGCTGTGATGGGTGCTTTTTATAAAGCAGGGATGTTATAATTGCATTGAGACCAACTGATTTTCCCTGACCGGTTGCTCCCGCAATCAGTAAATGGGGCATTCGCTCCAGATCGAATATGAAGGTTTCGTTTGCAATGGTCTTTCCCAAACCTATAGCCAGCTCATAATCCGACTCCTGGAATTTCTTGGAAGAGAGCATGGTTTTCATCGCGACAATCCTGGGATTCTGGTTCGGCACTTCAATTCCGATGGTGCCTTTTCCGGGAATCGGTGCTATGATTCGAATTCCAAGAGCAGACAGGCTTAAAGCAATGTCATCCTCCAGGTTCTTGATCTTTGAAATCCTGATTCCCGGTGCCGGGACTATTTCATACAGGGTGACTGTGGGACCGATTGTGGCTTTTATTTTATCGATCTTAATATTATAATTTCCAAGGGTCTCAACTATCTTGTTCTTATTGGAAATCAGTTCCTCATTGGTTACCGTGCTGTCCCCGGTATCATAGTCCCTGAGCAGGCTCAGAGGGGGCGGCTGATATTTAGGCAGATCAAGTGTCGGATCATATTGTCCGAGAGCTCCATCATCCGGGTTATAATCCTCCCGGTCGATTCCCGACAAGTCTTCAACCGTCATGACAACATCCTGTTGATTAACGGTTCCCTGACCTGTACCGATCGTTTCCGCCATCTCCTTTTCTTCTTCCTCCTCTTCCTCTTCTTCTTCAACATTTGTCTGTGACTGTCCATTCAATAACTCATGCTGGTCGGAGAGGTCATCGGTGTTATTTGAAGCTGCGCCGGAATCTGTGGTTTTATGACGCTGGCTGATTTTAATTTTTTTGGCCCAGGGTAACAGGTTTGTTGAGAACAGCAGCAGTGCAATAAATGAAATCAAGAGCAGAAATGCGGTTCCATAATAACCAAGCAGGGCAATAAACCAACGGCTTAAAAAATAACCATGACTGCCTCCCGGTCCGCTGCCCAGAATGCCATCGGCCTCGCCAAAGATTACCCCAAAAGTAATGGAGATCAGGATAATCAAAATAAGAGCATTACGGGTAAATTTCCAGGTTTTTACGAGCCGGATTCCGTATAGAGAAAGCGCAAACACGACAAGGATAACCGGGAAAAGGAAACTCGACAATCCGAACCATCGGTTGATAAAGAGGTCCGATAACCATGCTCCGATCTTACCTCCCTGGTTGTTCACCTCCACATCAGGTCCCGAAAAGACATCAGCCCATTTGAAATCCTGATCATTCTGCCAGTTGAAAAGATAGGATATGAATACCAGGAAAAGAAAAATTGCAACCAGAAGGAGAATAATACCCGTTGCATACCTGAGCCGTTCATCCTTAAAGAAATTTAGGATGCGCCTGAGAAAATTTACTGAACTTTTATTCTTCCTTTTTTTTACTGCCATATCACTATCCGAACTGTCATAAAATATCCTTCTAAAGTAATAATAACGTTGATTGGACCCTCAATCTTTTGTAAACAGACTGTTAATAATCTCTTCCATGTTTTTTTTCGAAACCGGCTGGTAATCCGGGGGTATCTGAAATTCCGCGGACTCAATATACCGATGGTCGTGATCGGTGCAAACCAGATTCATTTTGAGATAGCTCAACTGAATCCTGAAATCTGTCAAAACATGAGGGATGGAATGGTAAGGGGTAGTGATATTGGGTTTTCTGACATCAATACTCCTGGTATAGTATATATTATAACGGGTATGATCCTCAAGTTCTACCTCTATCCTGTGGGACAGGAGTCCTGAAAAAACCGCAGTGTCGTTTTTGTAATCCAGATTCGTGAAAGTAAGGGGAACAATTCCAGCGGGCAATTCCTTGCTTTCACCGGTATAGTAAAGCTTATTCCCAAAGAAATTCAGCAGCGTGGAAACACTTTTCAACTTCAGGTCTGCCACCTGTACCAGTGAAAACTGATTGAGAAATCCTTCAATCCGGGTTAAGATATAATAGTCTGTATAGTAAGCTTCCATTGTCGCCGGAAGGAGTTTTGTGGGGATATCCCCGGCTTGCTCTTCCAGGTAATGAATCCTGTACCTGATAAAATCCGCTTCAAGGGTTTCGGGTACAACAGGGGATTGCCTGCAGGCAGACGCCATAATAAACACCAGGGGGACAATTAACAGACTCCGGGAATGCTTCACATCAGTGGTTTTATGCTTCATAAAAATAGAAAATTATATCTATCCGTTTTACTGGTATGATACAGAATGAAGAATAAATATTCATATAATAAATTCCCAATGTGATTAATAACTTTCTAAATCCTTAGATTTGCATAGGCAGTAAAAAGGTTGAATTATGAATAAACTGGCGGTCATTGCACTGGGAGGAAATGCACTTTTAAGGGGTGACCAGGCAGGCACCATTGAAGAGCAGGAGCAGAATACGACAGACACCCTGGAAAACCTTGTTTATCTTATCAAAGATGGTTATAACCTGGTCATAACCCACGGGAACGGACCTCAGGTTGGTAACATACTGATGCGGAACGATGCCGGGGAAAGCATGTACCAAATTCCGCAGATGCCTCTTGATATATGTGTGGCTGATTCACAGGGAGGAATCGGCTACATGATCGAGCGGATGCTCCGGAATGTACTGAGGAAACATAATATCGAGCGGGAGGTGGTGACCCTCGTTACGATGGCCGTGGTCGATAACCGTGATGAAGCTTTTTCCAATCCCACCAAGCGTATTGGAAAAATTTACACGAAGCAGGAAGCAGATGAACTGAACAAAAACAAGGGTTGGATTTTCAAACAGGATATGAAGAAGGCTGGCGGTTGGAGAAGGGTGGTCCCGTCTCCAAAGCCTGTGAGCATCATCAATGAACGGGTCGTCAAAACGCTGGCTCATCAGGGGACCATTGTGATTGCTTCAGGAGGAGGAGGTATTCCGGTTTATATCGACGAGGAGGACCGGGTAAGGCCGGCAGAGGCAGTTATTGACAAGGATCTGGCATCGTCCCTGCTTGCCGCCAGGATTCATGCTGATGAGTTCTATATCCTGACGGATGTGTCATATGTATATATTCACTACAATACACCGCAACAGGAGATCCGGGAGTTTTTGGATTACGAAGATACCCTGAAATTATTGAGGGCCGGCATGTTTGGGGAAGGGGATATGGCTCCCAAGATCAGGGCCTGCCTGCAATTCATTGAGGGAGGCGGGAAAAAAAGTGTCATTACGGAGGCCTTTAAGCTGGAGGACAAGCGCTTTGGCACAAAAATCACCCGGGAATATGAGGACTGAGGTTAAAAAGATCATCTGAGTCGGGTGGATTATTTCTGTAAGGTTTATTCCGCAAAAGCATCCACAAGAAACAATTTACTACTTTTGTCAGGTTTAGATCTAACTTTAAGTTCTGAAGCATGGAATATAATTTAAGGAATCGTCATTTTCTGAAATTGCTTGATTTCACTCCGGATGAAATCAGATATTTGCTGGATTTGAGCTTTAGCCTGAAAAGAGGAAAGAAAGACGGAACAGAAAACCAACATCTGTCCGGAAAAAACATTGCCCTGATTTTCGAAAAATCCTCCACCCGCACCCGGTGTGCTTTTGAGACGGCCGCGTTTGATCAGGGAGCTCATGTGACCTACCTGGGGCCTTCAGGAACGCAGATTGGATACAAGGAGTCCATGAAGGATACGGCCAGGGTTCTTGGCAGGATGTATGACGGGATACAATACCGGGGATTCGGGCAGGATGTGGTGGAGGAGCTGGCTGCCTATGCCGGTGTTCCTGTCTGGAACGGATTGACCAATGAGTTTCACCCGACGCAAATCCTGGCTGATTTCATGACCATGATGGAACATTCTGAAAAACCACTGAATAGAATGGTTTTGTGTTACCTGGGAGATGCAAGGAATAATATGGGGAATTCCCTGATGGTCGGATCCGCAAAAATGGGTATTGATTTCAGGGCTGCTGCTCCGGAAGCTGTTCAGCCACATGAAAAACTGGTCAGAACCTGTCGTGGCATTGCTTCCGAAACCGGTGCAAAAATAACCATTACGGACCGTGTTGATGAAGCGGTCCGGGGAGCGGACTTTCTGTATACCGATGTATGGGTCTCCATGGGAGAGCCCGATGCGGTATGGAATGACAGGATTAAGCTTCTGAGGGATTACCAGGTTAATCAGGAGGTTATTGACAAAACCGGTAATAAGGCGGTTAAATTTCTACATTGCCTCCCGGCTTTCCATAATCGTGAGACCCGGGTCGGGGAGGAGATATATCAGAAATTCGGGCTGGATGCGATGGAGGTTACCGATGATATTTTTGAATCTGAGCACTCTGTTGTTTTTGATGAAGCCGAAAACCGGTTGCATACCATCAAGGCTGTATTGGTTGCAACGCTGGGACTTTAAAAGAAGAGGTAGCGGACAAAGAAGAACAGTATAAATCCGCAGGTCATAAGCTTCATTCCGACCCCGGTGAGAAATCCGACGAATGAACCCCATGCGGCCTTAAGGGCCTGCTTCTCTTTTTTTCCCGTTGAAATTTCACCGATATATGCTCCGACAAAGGGACCTGCAATGATCCCGAGGGGACCCAGAAAAAGGCCGACCACAAGACCGATCGTAGCACCCCATACCCCCCGTTTTGAACCGCCGAACTTTTTTGTGCCGTAGATTGGCATAATATAATCGAGAATGGTTACGAGAACCACAGCGAATAAAAGGATCCAGAGAGCGGTATCGTAACCTTCCTTCTGATCCTCAATGTACCGTGTCCAGTTCAGCAGGAGGAAGCCTGCCCAGCTGATGGGCGGACCGGGAAGTACAGGTAACACACTTCCCAGGAAACCGGTTATTACCAGCAGAGAGCCTATGATTGCCAGGGTAAGATCCATTTTTCTCTGTTTATATTATCCATGAAGCCGGACAGGGAACTCCGGATTCCGGAATAAATATACATCGTTTTCCCTGATTTACCCACAACCGGATTATATCTTTCCTGGTAATCCCTTTCTATATTAAATGATATTCTTATATTAGAGATGCCACAAGAGCGGTAATGAAAGAAGATGAAAATCTATATGACAAGATTGAGGAACTGTTTGGTAAAGATCCGGGCAACCTGAATATTCTCGAACATAAGATTGATATTGACCTGCAGATGGAGTATTTCGATTGTTCGCGGAGGGTCACCCTGGAATATGATGAGGAGTGGGCCGAGGCACATTCGGAATATCTGTTTGATCCTGTCGTTCCAGCCGAATTGAAGAAAACCATACTGGCCCGGCTTGCCACCATTGAGAAGGTTGAATGTTACAGAATAATCGAAGCCTATCTTTCGGAACCGGATGAGGCATTGAAAGAGTGGGCAATCCTGTCGCTTTTCGAAAGCAAAATGCATCTTCAGGGTGATATACTTGACAGGAACCAGATCTTCATATCCACAGGACTGGGAGGGAGAGATGATAAGCTCCGTTATTTTATAGTCCTTATCGCACGGGGAGGGAAAGACCTGGATAAGCTTCAGAAACGCATCATCAGGAGCGAATTTAAGTACGTTCTGAAGAAATATGATGCAGAAATAGAAAAGATACAGTTTTCAGGCTACCTGGCCACAGTAATTCTGCTTATCCCGCTTCAGTTTGCAATCAAACAGGTATCACGGGAAATTATTGATGCCTGCAATTTATACGGTGACTTTCTTAGGGAGAATTTTATTGTAACGAATGTGAAACTACTTTCTTTCAATGAAATCAAAGAATTCATTGAAAGAAAAAAGGATAGATAATTAAGGAATAACAGGTTACCCTATGCGTTATTCTCTTCCTCCAGGTCTTCGAATTCAACGTCCGTAAAATCCCTGTCTTCAGAATTTGTTTCAGTGTCGGAATCCGTGGGTTCTATAGGCTGGGGATTTGCTTCGCGGATAAACTCCACCACTTCTTTAAGGGCTTCAGCAAATTTTTCGAAGTCCTCTTTGTACAGAAACAACTTGTGCTTTTCATAGAAAAACTTGCCATCCCTGTTAAACCTCTTTTTACTTTCCGTAATTGTCAGGTAGTAATCATTTCTCCTGGTTGCTTTCACGTCAAAAAAGTAGGTTCTTTTCCCAGCCCTAACAGCTTTTGAGTGGATCTCATCTCTTCTTTGTTCCGTCAGAAGCTCTTCGGTTTTTGCATTTCCTTCTTCGCTCATTTCAACAGATTTAGTTAGGGTTCTTGCCGTAAAGAAAACCAAAAATGTAAAATATTTTACGAATTATCAAATTTTTGGGTAATTAAGTAATTGTCACCCTCAAGAGTCATGTATTATTTTTTCCAATATCCATCATATATATTAATTTTGCCCCCTGCATCGACTTGCATGTGGAAATTAAATGTAACTTTAAAAGTCTTATTTTGATTGAATATCAGGTTCTTTAATAAATGATAAGCAGAAGACAATTACGGATAAAGGTTCTTCAAACCCTCTATGCATACTATCAGGGAGGAATGGAGTCCGTTCAGAAATCTGAAAACGAACTTCGCAAAAACATTGAAAAGGCTTACGAACTTTATCATTTTCTGCTGGTTCTGATCATCGATATTGTACTGTACGCCGAGTCCAGGATAGAACTGGCAAAGAACAAACGAGTTCCCTCATATGAAGACCTGCATCCCAATACGCGGTTTATTGATAACAGGCTGGTGGATCTTCTGAGGAATAACGACCGGTTGCTTAAAATGGTGGAAGGTAAGAAATTGTACTGGACCGGTTATCCCGAGCTTATTAAAGAACTGTACCGGAACATTACCGACAGTGACTTTTTTCAGGAATATATGTCAGGTGATGAGCCTGCGTTTACTGAGGATAAGAAAATCATCTCCAGGATATACACCGATATCATCTTCCCCAATGAATCGGTCTCCCAGGTACTGGAAGAAAGAAGTATTTTCTGGAACGATGACTTTGAGTTTATCATCAGCATGATTGTGAAGACGATTAAGAAGTTCAAGGAAGCCGGCGGTTACAACCAGAAGCTTATGGAACTCTATAAAAACGACGATGACCGCATTTTTGCCGTTGATCTTTTCCGGAAAAGCCTTGTGCATCGTGAGGAGTATTTGGAATATATCAAGACCAATACAAAAAACTGGGATCTTGAGCGCATTGCATTTCTGGATATCCTGATCATGCAGATGGCTATTACCGAGTTGCTCAATTTTTCTTCAATCCCTACAAAAGTGACCCTCAATGAATATCTTGATATTGCGAAATTTTACAGTACCCAGAAGAGCAATATATTTATCAATGGAGTACTGGACAAGGTGTTAGAACAGTTAAGGAATGAGAACAAATTGAAAAAGTCGGGAAGAGGATTGATTGGAGAAAATGAGTAGATTCGTATATTCAATATGGGGTTTGTTTCTCTTCCTGCTGTTCTCTGGTTGCAGCCTGCAAAACAGTGGGATCTCCGAGCAGACCGAAAATGATTCCGGGGAACCATTTTCCACAGGTCTGCAAAGCCATATTGAGTTTGATGCACCGGTTCATGATTTTGGAACAGTGGTTGAAGGGGAGCGGGTTGTAGCATTCTTTAACTATAGGAACATTGGACCGGGTGAACTGGTTATAGAAAGTGTGGAGTCGTCCTGCGGCTGTACGGTTACTGAGTGGTCCGGAAAGCCACTGGATCCGGGCCAGGGTTCGTTTCTGAAGGTAATTTTCAATACAGCGGGACGGTATGGAGAACAGATAAAGGTTATTACCATTCGGTCCAATGCAAAAAATCCGGAGGTAAGACTAAAAATAAAAGCGGATATAATAACGGACAAATAATTGATTACTAATTTAATTATTAAAACATGAATTTTCTATTTCAAATTTTACAACAGCAGGGAACCCAGACAGGGGGAAATCCGGGCATTTCTTCACTGATATTCCTGGTTCTGATCATCGTGGTATTTTATTTCTTTATGATTCGGCCACAGGTTAAGAAGCAGAAGGAGATGACCAATTACAGGAACGCTCTTAAAAAAGGTGATAAAGTTTCTACCACCGGAGGAATCTACGGCAAAATAACCGACGTCAAGGAGAAGACAGTTACACTGGAGATTGCTGACAATGTTCTGGTCAGGGTGGATAAAACTGCCGTAACCCCGGATCCGACTGCATCTGATCAGCTTCAGAAGAGCTGAAATCAGTCAGGCGGAGAGATTGATTAAGGCAGAAAACTGCCTTTGTGATCATTAAGCCCATCATTCATTGGAAAACGGCTTTATAAAGCGATGGACGCGTTTGCCTGTCGGCGACAGGAGTGAACTCAGGAACAAACTGCTCATGTTTTCGTTCTTCCTGCTGATCGCAATAATCATATGGTTATTGAACGCCATGGGTAAGAATTATTCAACCGTGATCGATTATCCGGTTACATATACAGATATGCCGGACCAGAATGTCCTGGTCGGGGAGATGCCCGAACAGTTGAAGCTGCGCGTCGATGCCCATGGATATGCCCTCCTGCGATATAAGTTGATCGGGAAACCTCAGCCAATCGTTTTTAAAGTATCTTCTTTTGCCATGAACCGGATCGGAAACGATTCCACCCGGACTTATATTCTTACCAGGTATATCCGGGAACAGGTATCCCGTCAGCTGCCACCCGAATTACAGCTGCTGGAGATTAAACCCGATTCGCTGCTGTTCCATTTCGCAAGGTTAAAGTCGAAAAGCGTTCCTGTGAAATCGACTCTCAGGTTTACGGTAGACAAACAGTTTACCATAAAGGATGACATTATCTTCATTCCGGATTCTGTTAAGGTTTCAGGTCCTGATTACATCATTGACACAATCTCGAGGATCAGAACCAGGAATGAAGACCTTGGACTCCTGTCCAGATCCTATAAAGGGAGCATCAGGCTGGAGAAGATTGAGAATGTGGATTTGAGCACCAGCAGGGTGGATTGCCGGATTGAACTGGAACGGTTTACGGAACTGCAGTTCTATGTGCCGATTAAAGCTCTGAATGTACCGGATTCCATTATTGTACAGACCTTTCCCTCTGCGGTCAGGGTGACCTGTAATGTCGGATTAAGCCAGTATGACCGATTGGACAGAAATATTTTCAGTGCTACGGTAGACTATTCCGAAATTTCAGAAGGGAAGAATACGCTTACAGTGCATTTAAAGAACGTACCGGTCTACGTGAGGAGTTTTAATTACACACCCGGCACGGTTGAATTCCTGTTAACGGAAAAGTGATGTACAGGGTTGGTATTACAGGTGGTATTGGAAGCGGGAAAACCCTTGTCTGCAAAATCATGGAGGTGCTGGGGGTGGCCGTCTATTATGCTGATGAAGCAGCGAAGCGGATTATGTCGGAGGATAGCATGATCAAAGAAAGCCTGAAGGAATTAATTGGAAGGAAAGCTTATGTGGGGAACCGGTTGAACAGGGCATTCATTGCCTCAAGGATATTTAGTGACGAACGCCTGCTGAAGCAGATAAACCAGCTGGTCCATCCTGCGGTGCAAAGGGATTTTGACGGCTGGGCGGCCCGGGTTTCGGGTTCTCCCTATGTGATTGAAGAGGCTGCATTATTATTTGAGAGCGGCGCAGCCGGATTTCTCGATGCGGTTGTCCTGGTATACGCTTCCGAAGGGACAAGAATCCGAAGGGTGGCTGAAAGAGACGGAACAGAGGAGCACCTGGTCAGGGATCGAATGAGGCATCAAATGGATGAGGAGGAGAAACGCAAGCTGGCGGATCATGTAATTTATAATGATGGAAACGATTTGCTGATTCCCCAGGTTGTAAAATTACACCAGGACATTTTAAAAAATATTCAATAAGATGGCAAAATTTGGAAAATGGATTGGACTGGGACTGGGATGGGCATTGGGAGGGCCCATTGGTGGTATATTGGGACTGGCAGTAGGGTCCATATTCGATTCAGGCACCTCTTTTGCCCAGCGGGAGGCCGTGTCCAGAACACAAACGGTAAGAGGAGACTATGCCGCATCATTGCTTGTCCTGATTGCGGCTGTTATGAAAGCCGACGGAAGGGTGATGAAAAGCGAACTGGAATATGTCAAGGGTTATTTCAGAACACGGTTTGGAGAAGCGACCTCCTCGGAAGCCATTGTGATGTTGCGTGATATTCTGAAACAGGAGATTCCCCTGCGGGATGTGTCGCACCAGCTGAGCCAGAGGCTGGATTATTCCTACAGGCTGGAGATGCTTCATTTCCTCTTTGGGATTGCATCGGCTGACGCTGCCGTTTCCGATAAGGAACTCGAAATTATTGCCAGGATCAGGGAGTATATGCATATCTCGGATTCCGACTTCGAAAGCATAAAGGCCATGTTTGTCAGGCAGACCGACTCGGCCTATAAAATACTGGAAATTGATCCCTCCGTTTCCGATGAAGAGGTTAAAAAAGCATACCGGAGAATGGCCATGAAATATCACCCCGATAAGGTGAGCCACCTCGGGGAGGACTTCAAGAAAGTGGCCAATGAAAAATTCAGGAAAGTCAAGGATGCATATGAACAGGTGAAGAAAGAACGGGGATTGAATTAGAAAATAATTCTATATTTGTTACCAGGTCTCAATGAATCATGCATTATGAAAACAATAGAGGTTAAGGATATTCTTTCTATTTCGGGAAAAGGAGGGCTCTTCAGATATATCGCCCAGGCAAGGAACGGGATGATTGTTGAATCCATTGAAGATAAAAAGCGGCAGGTAGCTCCTGCATCCGCAAAGGTGCATTCCATGGACGAAATCGCTGTTTTTACAGATGGAGAAGAGGTACCTCTTTGTGATGTTTTATACAAAATCTACGAAAAGGAGTCGGGAAAGCCATGTATCTCCCATAAATCGGGAAATGATGAACTGAAAGCCTATTTCAGGGAGGTTCTTCCCAATTATGATGATGAGCGGGTTTATATATCCGATATCAGGAAGATCCTGAACTGGTATAATATTCTTCAGGAACACGATTTGCTCAATCTGATCGACACGGAGGAGGAGCCAACAGACGAGACAGAGGGTGGAGATACAGCAAAACAGGAGGAAGAAAACGATAAAAACGGGGAATAGGCAAATCTATTTTAATTCCGATTTGGCTTCGTCCCAGAGTGCTTCCATCTCACCGATTTCCAAATCTTTTATATTTAACCCGGATTCCCGTGCCTTATCCTCAAGGTAGTTGAACCGCCTGATAAATTTCTTATTGGTTTTTTCCAGGGCGGTTTCGGGCTCAATCTGATATAATCTGGCTGCGTTGATTATGGAAAACAGGAGATCCCCAAACTCCGATTCCAGCTGTTCCCTGCGGTTATTGAGAATTTCCGTCCTGACCTCATTCAGTTCTTCCCTGACCTTTTCCCAGACATCATCGCGGTTATCCCAGTCAAAACCAACGGCCCTGACCTTGTCCTGAATACGGTGGGCCTTGATCATGGCAGGAAGGGAAACCGGAACCCCGCTCAACACCCTTTTATTTCCCTCGGTCATTTTTATCTCTTCCCAGTTTTCAATTACCTCACCTGCGTCTTTAACCTTCCGGTTCCCGAAAACGTGGGGATGTCTGTAAACGAGTTTTTTATTAATACCGTCCAATACATCGGCAATATCGAAAAGCCCTTCCTCGGAAGCTATTTTTGCATAAAAGACAATATGAAGGATGATGTCCCCGAGCTCTTTTCTGACCTCTTCCAGGTTGTTCTCAAGTATGGCGTCTGCCAGTTCGTAAGTCTCCTCGATGGTCAGATTTCTTAAGCTCTCCATGGTCTGTATCCTGTCCCATGGACATTTCTCCCTGAGTTCATCCATAACATCCAGCAACCGGCCGAATGCTTCCATTTTTTGCTGTTTCGTGTTCATCTTCCTTCTTTAGTCATTAAACTCGATCCGGATTGTTGAATTTTCATTCAGTTTGAAAAGGCTTGCGGCATTTCCGTTTCTGACCGCCACTTCAAGCAATCCGATCGAATTGAAAACAGCCAGCAGGTCACCGGGGGGATTCTCTGAATAGGTATTGCTGATCTTCCGGATCACGTTGTGTCTGCTCTGTACCTGAATTTCAAATTTTTTATGATTCCCCAGGCGTTCAAACAACTCCCTTGAAATATTCGTAATGGCGTTTTCATAGGAGTCGATATATATTACACTTCCAATAATGCTGTTTTTCTCAATGGTGGGCCGCAAGGGTACCCGCCTGTTATAGTCCGTGATTTTCTTTCCGATCTCAGCGGGTTTTTTCCCGGTCATGATTGCACATGCCGCTTCTGTTAATATCTGCAGGGCGGCAAAACTGCCTGCTTTCTCCTTTTTCTCCCTGTTCAGGGCATAAACATCCAGGGATTCCTCTTTTCCTATCAAACCCAGAATGCCGTTATCGGCGCAGAGAAAATACTGGTTGTCCATCTGTGCAGCCAGAAGGGCACAACCGGGATCAGGTTCGGTATTGACAGCGATAATATGAACGGTTCCATCGGGAAAATTCGGGTAGCAGTTACGAATAACAAAAGCGGCCTGGGCCGTATTAAAAGGTTTGATATGATGATTGATATCCTGAATACTGGCACCGGGACATGCGGAAAGGATTCTTCCTTTGATGGCTCCGATATAATAGTCACTTTCGCTCCAGTCAGACGTCAGCGTTACCAATGGCATAATACCTGAAGGGAATTTTTCTTATTGGAATGTTAAAAAAAACCGTTTAATTTGTAACAACCAAAAGTAGTGAATATTATTCAATTTATGGAGGAAAAGACTATCTATTTGGAAGGGATCGATCCGGTTGATTTTTTTGGTGTCAATAATGTACGCTTCAATAAATTAAAAGAGTTTTTTCCCAACCTGAACGTGGTGTCGCGGGGCAATGAAATCAAAGTGACCGGGTCATCCGGTGAGATTGCGGATTTTGAGGGGAAGGTGGACCTGATTATCCGCTATCTGAATAAATTCCATTCCATAAATATCCACGATATTGAAGAACTCCTGGAAGGGGATGCCGGCTACAAAATGGAATCCCCCGGCCTGAAGGAAGATATCCTCCTGTATTCCGAGGACGGAAAAGCGATACGTGCCCTGACGGTCAATCAGAAACAGCTGGTTGAAGATTCCGGAAAAAATGACCTCATTATTGCGGTCGGACCTGCAGGAACGGGTAAAACCTATACCGCCATCGCGATTGCAGTGAGGGCTTTCAAGAACCGCCAGATCAGTCGGATTATTTTAACCAGGCCGGCTGTGGAAGCCGGGGAGAAACTGGGATTTCTTCCGGGGGATTACAAGGAAAAGCTGGACCCCTACCTTCAACCGCTTTACGATGCCTTGCGGGATATGATACCCGCGAAGCGGCTCATTCAATTCCTGGAGGATGGGACCATACAGATTGCCCCCCTGGCCTATATGAGGGGCCGGACTCTTGACCATGCCTTTGTTATCCTTGATGAAGCGCAGAATGCCACGCCGAACCAGTTTAAAATGTTCCTCACACGGATGGGCCCGGATGCAAAGTTTATTGTGACCGGGGATGATTCCCAGGTTGATCTTCCCAGGGGACAGGAATCGGGATTGATTCAGGCCCTGAAATTGCTGCAGGGCATTAACGGAATATCCATTATTCGTTTTGACGAGCGGGATATCATTCGCCACCGTTTGGTGAAGCACATCGTAAAGGCTTATAATCCCGGGAAAGAGCCGGAATAATTGTTTAACTGTTACCTGATCAGCATGAAGATGAATGAAGCATTAAAAGGAACCAACTTCAGTTTCCCAAACCAGAAACAGGTTTATCATGGAAAAGTGAGGGACGTTTACAATATCAATGATGAATACCTCATCATGGTGGTTTCCGACCGGATTTCAGCATTTGATGTAATACTCCCCCGCGGAATTCCTTACAAAGGCCAGGTCCTGAACCAGATTGCCAACCGGTTTCTCGATGCGACCTCTGATATTGTTCCCAACTGGAAAATCACATCTCCCGACCCGAATGTCACCGTTGGATATTTTGCAGCGCCATTCAAAGTCGAGATGGTAATCCGGGGGTATCTTACCGGGCATGCATGGCGGGAATACCGTTCGGGAAAACGTTCGCTCTGTGGGGTGCCGCTTCCCGAGGGACTTCGTGAGCACGACCGGCTGCCGAATCCAATCATCACCCCGACTACCAAGGCAGAAACAGGACATGACGAGGATATTTCCCGGGAGGAGATCATCAGCAGCGGATTGGTATCCGAAGCCGATTATGTCAGGCTGGAGGAGTATACCACCCTTTTGTTTGAAAGAGGTACCAGAATGGCAGTCGAGAAGGGGCTTATCCTGGTCGATACCAAATACGAATTCGGCAAAAGGGGTGACCATATTATTTTAATCGACGAGATCAACACGCCCGATTCCTCCCGTTATTTTTATGCAGAGGGATATGAGGAGCGGCAAAAGAGGGGAGAGCAACAGAAACAGTTGTCGAAGGAGTTTGTGCGGCAATGGTTGATATCTCAAGGATTCCAGGGTAAAGAGGGACAGAAGGTTCCCGATATGCCGGATGATTTTGTCGCCCGGGTTTCGGATAGATATATCGAGCTTTTTGAAAATATTACGGGAGAAAAGTTCCTGAAGGCGGATACCTCCGGAATCGAAGAACGTATATATGAGAACATCATGCAATTCCTGGAAGATAACCCCCATCAGGTCTGATTTAAAACCATAAAAAACCGCTTCTTCTATGAGGTTACTCTGGGTTATGTGGATTGGATTCTGGCTCTGCATTTCTGTATCAGCCCAGGAGCCTGTGAGGGTTGAACGTTCCTCCAATAAAGTGATCATAGAGGGGAAGGTATATTATATTCACATCGTAAAGTCCGGTCAGACACTCTACTCCATTTCCAGGGCCTACAACGTGTCGCAGAAAGAGATTACCATTGAAAATCCGGGAGCTCTTTCAGGTCTTCAGATAGGACAGGCGTTAAAGATCCCTGTGGAGCCTACTTCCACTGCAGTCGATGATCAGGCTCCCACTCTGTCTGAAGGTGATTCAATTGCCTACCACACTATAAGAAAGCATGAAACACTCTACTCCATCTCCAGGCTTTATGGCGTCAGCATGGATTCGATCCTGATGGTTAACAGGGGTCTGGATATTAACGAACTGCGCATCGGGGATAAACTGGTTATTCCCCTCAGGAAGGTTAAGGCTGAGGTTAAGGCTGAGGTTAAGGCTGAGGTTAAGGCTGAGGTTAAGGCTGAGGATGAGGCTAAGGTTATGGGAGAGCCGGCATTCAATGAAGAGGGGTATGTCTACCACAGGGTAAAAAGAAGGGAGACCCTCTATTCAATCTCCAGAATGTATGACATTTCTGTTAACGATTTACACCGTGCAAATCCTGAGCTTGGATGGGGAGGTCCCCGAACCGGTCAGGTACTGAAGATCCCCAAACCTCAGATAACTCATACGGGCGTTTTACCACCGGATACCATTGCTCCGGATACGGCTCTGTTTCCTTTTGCCGATACCGCCATGGATGCCTATACTTACCGGGAGCTGCTTTTTGAAAATTACAGGCCCCGAAAGACCTACAGGGTAGCTTTCCTGATACCGTTTAACTTTCGGAAAAGTCCGCCCCTGGATTCCCTGCTCACCGGGTTTAAGTCGGAGAGCCAGAGAAACCGGATCGCTGAACGGCACAGGATGGATCAATCTGAACCGCAATCGATCCATTTTATTGAGTTTTTTGAGGGTTCTCTGCTGGCCATCGAAAAGCTGAAGCGGGCGGGAATGAAACTGGATGTCCGTTTTTACGATACCCGAAGAAGCCCTTCCCGGGTAAGGGAGATCCTGGATCATCCCGGCATGGAGGATACGGACCTGATTATCGGACCTTTTTACTCGTTTGTTATTGAGCCCGTCTCTGAATTTTGCATGGAACATCAGATTCCCTTTATTACGCCCTTCCACTCAGATTATGAATTCGTACCGTTCAATCCTTACCTGTTTCAGTTAAGCCCCTCCTATCAGACCGAGTTCCTGAACGATGCAAAATACATTGCAAGGAACCTGGATAAGAATATCATCCTGGTTCATAACGGAGATACGGTTGAACAGTACCGGGTCAATTATTTCAAGGAGATCCTGTTCCGGGAAATCATGAATCATAAGGATATGAACGAGGTTGTTTTTAAGGAGGTCGTAATTGAAGGTACCGGAACCATTGATCTGACCCATTCCATGACCCGCGACAAAACGAACCTGATCATCGTTCCGACCGGCGATGAGGCGCTTGCCAGCAGGATTGCCTCCAATCTCTATTTTAAGCTTAAGGATTTTGACATTGAAATATACGGAACAGGTTTGTGGCAAGAGTTTTTGAGCATCGATGTTAAATATTTACACGCACTTCGCCTCACATTTTCACATCCGGAAATTATCGAATATCATGATTCGGAAATAACGGATTTTCTTGCCGCGTTTCGTGAAAGTTACTATGCAGAACCGGTGGAAAAAACCCGGAACGGATGTTTCTATGCGTTCCTCGGTTATGATATCACCAGCTATTTCCTGAATGCCATCAGGGAATACGGAACCAGGTTTATTCTTAAGCTTGACGAATACGATCCCGATTTGCTGATTGGCCGGTACCATTTTAAAAGGATTACACCTTTCGGGGGGTATGAGAATATATTCACCCAGTATTTCCAGTTTGAACCGGATATGACCATAAAAAAGATTGAAATTCCCGACGAGGTGATACCGGCAGAGGTTATTATTGAACCGCTTGAGCATCACGTCCCTCCTTCAATCCTGTTTCCCGGCAGGGAGCGGCCGGAAGGAATTAATAAGAGGGTGCCTTAAAACGTCTTTCAGGTATTGCGCTGTATCTCCAGGTGAAATTTCTCTGTGTGTCTCTGTGTAACAATTAAAAATTTCACAGAGGACCACAAAGTACGCAAAGAGTGACACAGAGATTTGTAAGCAACCTCTTTAATTTCTTTAATATTCCTGTCAGGTATCTTTGGTCAGTCTCTCCAGCCTTTTAAGGATCGAGAAGATGAAAGCGGCCGAAAGCAGACAGCAGACCACAAAAATCAGCCAGAGCTGCCAGAGGTCAATCCGTTCCCACATCCGGCTTCCGACAAAAAGCAGTTTGTTTCCTATGGCTGTTGCAAAGAGCCATCCTCCCTGCATCAGCCCCTGAAAACGGGGCGGTGAGACCTTGGATACGAAAGAGAGGCCCATGGGGCTCAGGTAAAGTTCTGCGATGGTTAATACCAGGTAGGTATTGATCAGCCAGTAGGGGCTGACCCGCTCCGGTGAGGGAGCGCCTCCGAGCTCTTCGGGTGAGGGCAGTCCGAAGGAGCCGAGCATGATGACCACGAATCCCAGTGCAGCCAGGAGCATCCCGATCCCAATCTTTTTTGGAGTCGAAGGTTCCGCATTCCGGTTTCTCTGCCACGCGAAGAAACCGATTATGAGCGGGGTCAGGAACACTATGAAGATCGGGTTGAACTGCTGGAATATCTCGGGTTCAATGGCATTTGTTTGTCCGGTTGAATAGGTGGTATAAAAATAATAGGTGATACCGCCGCCGACCAGGGTTAACAATGCACCGATAATCCTTTCGATCTTCCCGGAACCCTTCCGGAGCAGGTAAAAGATACCGAAGATTGCACCTATGAGCGGCAGAAGGGATTTCAGAGAGAAGAGGATCTTGGTAATGGGCCCCACTGTGCTGGCAGTGTAGTCGCGGGCGAAGAAGGAGAGGGTCAGTCCGTTCTGGTGGAAGGACATCCAGAAGAATATCACCACAATGAACACCAGCAACAGGGCGATAATCCTGGGTTTTTCCTGTGCCCATGGCATCCTGATGGCTTCCTGGGCATCTTTACTGGATTTCTTGCGATCCGGGAGCCGTTTCTTAAAGAGCAGGAAAATTATCATACTGATGATCATGGAAACACCTGCAACGGCAAAGGCAAAGTTATAACCGGTTGAAAAGGCATCGATGTAATCCTGCGAAAACCGGGCGACGTCGGTGATTGCACTGCCGGTCATGGCCTCTCCCATGGAGGTGAGCCTGGAGGTATCGGTGAGTGTGCCTTCAAGATACTGATTCGATAACCAGGCCAGATCGCTGTTGTAGGCAAACCCCTGACTTTTAAGGTACCAGTTACGGATGCCGTTGGCGGCGCTGGGTGCAAAAAAGGCTCCGATATTAATACCCATGTAAAAGATGTTGAATGCGGTATCCCTTAATTTATTGTATTTGGGATCGTCATAAAGCTGACCGACTATCGCCTGGAGGTTTCCCTTGAAGAGTCCGTTTCCAAAAGCAATTACAAACAGGGCGGTAATCACGAAGCTCAGGCTTAAACCCGGAATGGACATCAGAACATAACCGGCCAGCATGGTAATAATGCCCGACAGGATGGTCCCTTTAAAATTCTGCGTTTTGTCGGCAATGAATCCTCCAATCAGTGCAAGGGCATATATAAAAAAGTAATACCAGCTGTATATGGAGCCGGCTGTATTCGCACCTAAATTGAATCGTGCCTGTAAAAAGAATACCAGGCATGCCATCATGGTATAGAAGCCGAAACGCTCACCCATGTTGGCAAAGAATGCGACATAGAGTCCTTTTGGGTGTCCTTTGAACATAATAGTTGGTTTTAGTGAATGTTGTTTTTTTTGTAATGCAGGCAAATATAGAAATATTTTTGTGTGTTGGATAACCGGAAATATGTTATGAAAATACTTTTCTTAACTGGATGAACGAAATGCCGTATATTCTGTCAATCCCTTAATTTTATTTAAATTTGAAAAAACGGTTTTAAGATGAAGATATTCACATCCGGACAGGTTCGTGAAATAGACAGTTATACCATTGAGCATGAACCCACCGAATCCATTGATCTGATGGAACGGGCCGCCGATCGTCTGAACAGCTGGTACGTCCGTCATTTTCAGATCAACCGGCGGGTAGTGATTTTTGCAGGGCCGGGCAATAACGGTGGCGATGCGTTGGCACTGGCCAGGAAACTTTCCGAAAGGCAGTACCGGGTTCTTAGCCTCCCTGTTGATCTCGGTGGAGGGTTATCCGGAAATTGCCGTATTAACCTGGACCGGTTGAAAGAGCAGGGAATCTCTGAAATAAGAACCATTGCCTCGGTCCGGGATATTCCCGAAATCAATCAAACAAACGTCATTGTCGACGGCATCTTTGGGTCCGGGCTAACACGCACGGTTACCGGTGCGGCAGCTGAAATGATACGCTTCATCAACGGTTCGGGGGCCACGGTGGTATCCATCGATATTCCGTCGGGATTATTCGGGGAAGATAACCGGACCAATGATTATACTTCCATTGTCCGGGCGGATTATACGCTTACTTTCCAGTTCCCGTTCCGCTCCTTTTTCTTTAAAGAGAATGCCCCTTTTGTCGGATGCTGGACTGTTCTGGACATCCGGTTGCATCCCGTTAAGGTCGGGCTCACCCAGACGGACTACCGGACCCTTGAACGGGAAGATGTACGGGGGATCCTGTCGGAACGGGAGATCTTTTCGCATAAGGGAACCTATGGACATGCCCTGCTTATCTGTGGTTCCTACGGAATGATGGGGGCGGCGGTCCTTTCAGCCCGGGCCTGCCTGCGTGGCGGGGCGGGACTGGTGACCCTGCATGTACCGAAATCCGGGGTCGATATTGTACAGACCGCTGTTCCCGAAGCCATTGTCAGTCCTGATAGCTCAGAGACTGTTTTTACCGGTGATCCTGGCACCGATAACTTTCAATCTGTGGGAATAGGACCCGGAATAGGGCAGGGAGAGAAGACCTGCCAGGCACTTTATGCCCTCCTCAGCAGTGTGAAGGTTCCGCTGGTGATCGATGCGGATGCGATCAATATCCTGGCCGAACACCGGGAGTGGATCGGCCAGGTACCACCGGGATCCATTCTGACTCCGCATCCGAAAGAGTTTGACCGCCTGGCGGGAGATTCCGGTACCGGCTATGAAAGACATCTGAAACAGATTGCGTTTTCCGCCAGACACGGGGTTATTGTGATCCTGAAAGGGGCTTATACGGGGATTTCAGAACCCGGGGGCGGATACTTCTTCAATACCACAGGAAATCCCGGAATGGCCACGGGTGGGAGCGGGGATGTCCTGACGGGATTGATTGCTTCTTTGCTTGCGCAGGGAGTGAGTGCGACGGATGCTGCCCTTCTGGCGGTCTATGTTCACGGTCTTGCCGGAGACCTGGCCTCAGAATCCCGGGGCGAAGAGGCAATGATTGCAGGAGATATCGTGGAGATGCTGGGTGCTGCTTTCATGCAGGTGAAGAGGAAACCGATGGGCGAATCATCAAGAAAATGATACGGAGGTTGAAGTTGTTTTAATTTAAATGCCAAATATACGTATGAAATATATTAAATATCTGATAATCCTTGTACTTCTTGAATGGGGATGTGGCTCCTCAAACCGTATGCAGGTTACCAGGCTCGGATTTGAGCCGGAAGAGGTTCAGGAAAGCATTATGTATGCATTACCCCAGACGGTGCTGAAGATTACCCTGCATTATCAGCAGTCGGTTTTTATTCCGGGACCCTATGCCGTGTATGGAGAGAAATTCCTTGGGATTAAAGAGTGCATCACCGAGCGCCAGGAGGAGTGGACCATCACTGGTGCTGACATTACCAGTTTCATTGAAACCGATCCGGATCATTATTATGTTATCAATGTGCTATCGGGAACCCTTCCCGCTGAACCTTTCGAACAGCTGGTGCGGAGCGGTTATATCTCCGGGGGAAGCATCGAGGTGAATGAAGCGTTCCAGGTTCCACGGGAGGGCCGGTTTATCCAGAAACGGAACCTTTACCCTGACGTGACCACCGAGTCGTATACCGACCAGAGGGTGGAAACCATGTATAAAACCATTATCACGGATACCTCATTTGTCAGGGTACCGGTTAGCCGGACGGTACTGGAACGGAAAACGGCTGAAAAAAAAGCTGAGGAAGCGGCCAATTTCATACTCGAACTGCGGTTGAACCGTTTTGAGCTGGTTTCTGGTTATATTGAAGTCTTCCCGGCCGGGGAGGCTATGGAGGCGACCCTGAAGAAGATGGATGAGCTTGAAGAGGATTATCTCTCTCTGTTCACGGGAAAACAGTTCACCCGCTCCTTCTCAAGGGATTTTTATATCGTACCCGGTTCGGATGATAAGCCGGCGGAGGTTCGGCTGACCCGTTTCTCCCCGCTCAGGGGATTCTATTCTTCCGGGGGGACCGAGGGGATACCGGTTATGGTAGAGACTATTCCTGCCGGAAAAACAAAGGGTTTGCGCAATCTCATGCCCCGGAATCCGGAAGAGGAGAAATACAATTTGATTTATTACCGCATTCCCGATGTAGCGGATGTTTGTGTTAAATGGAACGGGGAAACCGTTCACTGCCAGCGGATGAATATATTCCAGCTCGGGGCCCTGACTTCCGTTCCGGTACCTGAATCCGATAAAAAACCCCTGCGCTGAGAGCACAGGGGCGGAAGACCAACGTCCGATCCTATATCTTTCGAATGCTCAACACCCTCATCTGGGTCCTGTCGGGGGTGTAGATTTTGAAGAAATAGATCCCATATTTATATTCTGCCATTTCAATGGTCAGAATGTCACCGGGTTTGACGGACTTATGCTGTTTCAGGTCGATGGTCCGGCCGGTCACATCCTGTATCTCGATCCAGAAATCATCCGTCCGTTTCAGGTCAAACTGAATCATGAGTTCTTCCCGGACCGGATTCGGATAAGCCTTGATGTTCCAGTCGATCACCTCGTTCAGGTTGATGGATGTTCCGATCGTATAGGGTTGCTGGAATCCCTGCGTGAGGATCAGGTTATCGCCGTAAAGGGTGGTAACTGCCACTTCACCGAGAGTCCATGATATGCTAATGTCTCCGCCCTGCTCAAATCCGCCTGCGGATGCAATCACGGTAGGAGACAGGGTTACCTGGGCACCCAGTATCTGAACCAGGAAAAAACTGGCGAAAAGGGATATAATCCGTTTCATGGTTTTATTATTTACAGGCAAGTTCCGAAAAATCCGGTTCTGATTCAAGGTTTTAATAAAAAATTTTTAACAGAATCCACACCGGTCATTCCTTCCCTTACAGAAAGAACTGCAAAATTACCTTAAAGGTTGCGTGGGTCACGGATAATCCCGGAAATTATTTCACGGGGACGGCATCCAGAATGGCAACCAGGAATTTCCAGAACTTATAAACGGTTTCAATGTTGACCTTTTCGTCAGGTGAATGCGGAAACCGTATGGTTGGTCCGAAAGAGATCATATCGAGGTTCGGATAGACACCGCCCAGGAGCCCGCATTCGAGTCCGGCATGAATGGCCTTTATTTTCGGGATTTTTCCGAATTTTTCATGGTAGACCTCCTGGCAGGTCTTCAGGATCAGGGATTCCATATTGGGTTTCCATCCCGGGTAGTTACCGCTCAGCTGAACATCCGCATCGATGAGATGAAAAACGGCGGCTATTTTCCAGGCAGTTGCTTCCTTGGCGGAATCAACAGAGCTCCTGGTGAGGGAGATCGCTTCAAAAGCGCCCTCCTCTGCCCTGACGATTGCCAGGTTGCTGGAGGTTTCCACGAGTCCCTCCACAGAGCTGCTCATCCGCTGGACTCCGTTCGGGCAGGCGAAGACGGCACGAATGAGCCTGTACTGTTCCTTCTCAACAATGACCTTCCCGGGCAGGGTGGTTTTTTCGCAGGTGAACGACAGATTCGGTTCTGCTTCCGCAAATTCAAGCCTGTACATGCGCTCATAATTTTCCACGTATGCCGCAAAATCACCGGCTGTTTTTTCCGGAACGGCAACCAGGGCAGTGGCTTCCCTGGGGATGGCATTTCTCAGATCCCCCCCTGACGCCTTTGAGAGACGTATCTTGAGGTCTGCTTCGGCCTGCATCAGGAACCGGAAAAGGAGTTTATTGGCATTGGCACGCCCCAGGTTGATATCCAGCCCGGAGTGTCCGCCCCTGAGCCCTTTTATCACCACCCTGTAACCGCTCATTTCCTTCGGAGTGGGTTCCAATCCGATCGAACGCCTGGCCACCACATCCACACCTCCGGCACAACCTACATAGAGTTCTCCTTCATCTTCCGAGTCCATGTTAATAAGAATATCGGCTTTGAGAAGCCCGGGCTTAAGATTGAAAGCCCCGGTCATTCCGGTTTCCTCATCCACGGTAAACAGCGCTTCGAGCGGGCCATGTTTGACTGTTTTTGACTCCAGGACCGCCATCGCTGCAGCCACCCCGATCCCGTTATCCGAGCCGAGCGTGGTCCCATCGGCTGTCACCCAGTCGCCATCGATAAGGGTCACGATGGGATCTTTTTCAAAATTGAAATTCTTATCGCTGTTTTTCTGGGGTACCATATCGAGGTGTCCCTGGAGGCAGACGCATTTCCTGTTTTCATACCCCGGGGTGGCCGGTTTTTTGATTATGACGTTTCCGGTATCATCAACAATGGTTTCCAGTCCGAGGTTTTTCCCGAACTTCCTCATGTATTCAATAACCTCTTTTTCCTTTTTGGAGGGTCTGGGAATCTGCGTAAGGCTGTGAAAATGTTTCCAGACCTCATTTGGTTTCAAATCCTTAATTGTGCTCATGTTATATTATGTTTTTAATGATGACAGGCAACTGTTCAACCAGGTGCACCTCAATAATTTACTGTATCAAACCTGCCGGTTGGCCATCCGGCTTTTCATTTTTTTCCAGGCTCTTCCAACCCCCTTCTATTCAGGTGTCACCCCGGAAGGGAGTTCGAGGCCGAATTTTTGTTTTGCATCCGCCTTCCTGAGCTGAAAGGCCAGGAAGATAGAGATGATTCCCAGCACTACCAGCATAAAAATCGGGATGGTATAGTTGTAATTCATCTCACCTGCCCGAATGGCTTCCAGATCGTTACGGTTGACCAGGTCGAGTACTGCCCCGATACCCCAGAAGAAGAGCAGTAAACCCCAGTTCTGGATGGTGAACATGGACGCATAGGCCGTTCCAAGCCGTTTTTCCGCGACAATCTTTGCCACGGAGGGCCACATGGCTGCAGGTACAAGAGAAAACGCAATCCCCAGGCTCAGCAGTCCGAAATAGCCCAGGACCACATTGTTAAACAGCGAAAGCGAGATGTGGGCAAATATTAGCAGGAGGGCTCCGAGTATCATCAATGAAGCCGCTTTTCCTTTCTTATCAACATAGTTGCCGAAAATAGGGGTGAACAAAATTGTGCCCATCGGGATCAAGCTGGCTGTTTTTGGTCCGTTCTGGAGCCATATCGAAAGCGTTCCCCACAATCCTTTCAGGAACAAAACGAATAAAGCGGCGATCAGGACCATCGAACCAATCTTCCAGCCCCGGTTTTTAATCCTTGAAGGGACCATCGAAAAAGCAAGTCCGAAGAGGAACAGCCCCAGGTAAATGGATACAGTGCCCAGTGACTGATTTCCGAAAGGACTGAAGTAGTTTGCATTTGCGGGGAGATCATAGCTGAACCCGAATTTATTTACGAGCAGGTCGGGTGCATACTGTATGAACGGGAAGACCGCCGCATAAAACGATACGCACAGAAGAGCTATAAACATAAAGGAGCGGTTTTTAACGAGAGCGATGAGGTCTGCAAACCTGAAATCATCCTCAGCTTCCGCAATCCCGCTTTCAAGCCGGATCTTTTTGTCCTGTTTGTCAATGGTATAATCGAATACCGTGTAAATAAGAAATACAATGAGGGATATCCCGATCAGGGTTGCGGCAAAAGCTACTGCCGGAGGAACACTGCCATGCCCGATGTCGATGGATAAGGCCAGTCCCATGGCTGAACCCAGACGTCCGAAACCCATGTTGATGGCCATGGCCAGTGCGAGCTCATACCCTTTGAACCATTTCACCACCGTCCGGGTTGAGACGACACAGACCACTTCCAGACCTGATCCAAAAAGGATTCGTCCGAGAATCATCATGTTCAGCTGAATCCGGTGGTTGTCCCCGAATACCCCGTAAGCTGCCAGGGCAGTGATGGCGGCCCCCAGGGTGGCCAGGGAACCAAAAATGATCCCTGCCCTACGGATTCCCCATTTATCAAGAATCACCCCGCCAACGATGATCATCCCGAAAATATTGGCGATGGTTGTCAGACCGATCAGCCGCCCGAATTCTTCGCTGGTAAAGCCCATTTCACTTTCCATCAATCCCTTCAGTCCCCCGAAGAAATCCTGGAACCAGTATGTCGAAAGCATTAACATACTTACCAGTACGAGCATTAACCAGCGCATGGGCGCTGAGTCCCTTAAAGTTTTTCTTACCGCTTCCATGTATAGAGTTTTAAATTTTTGAAACTCAAAAGTAAAAAAAATATTGAGGGCTGGTTCATTTGTAAAACATAATGACCGGGAAAATGATAGTTATCCTTTGTTGCATGCCAGGGAAGCGGAGAGGTGGTATTCTATTACGGAAGCCATTGGATTGAATCAGAAAGAACCGGAGGATTAACCAGTCTGATACCGCCCGGCAAGTTCGCGGAATTCCCGCATCAGTTCGACCCTGAACGATTCCGGCTCCAGGACCAGCGCATCTTTCCCCAGACCCAGAATCAGCGATTTGAATTCATAGGTCGGATGGACCCTGAAACTGAAAATGACCTCGTTATCGTTCTCCTCCAGAAGATTCTGACTGGGGTGCCAGGGACTGGATATTAAATATTGTGCCTGCGTTTTCTGCACGGCCAACCTGATAAGGGAAGGTGGGCCCTCCGGGACGATGATGCCAATGCTGTGCTTAAAATATTCACCGGCATCAAAGTTTTTGTCAATATAGGGGATCCCCTCCGCGTCCTGGATATCCCTGATCCGGTCCAGTGCATAGGTTCTCACCTGCTCCCGGTAGGCATTCAATCCGACCAGGTACCACCGGAACCTGTACTCTTTCAGCAGGTAGGGATGGACATCCGCAAAATATGGCCTATCCTCATAAAACGGGTGATAATAGAGCTTCAGCACCTTCCTGTTCCGGATGGCCCCGATAATGGTTTCAAGATATTGCGTGCCCGCCACTTCGATAGTCTTTTCAAACTGAATGAATGGCTGGTCTTTATAGGTCTCATACAGTTCGGCCAGGTGCGCATGGATCTGAATCTCTTTTCTGGTATAGGACATGATCATAAAATTTGTTGTTTCTTAAAGGTAGGCATTTAAAATCAAAGAAATTGTACTCCTTGCCGGTGCCCTGAAAATTTTGAGGAGAGCAGGATGAAGCGCAGGCGGGGATGTATGAGATATTAAATTAAGCCTGTTTTTGCGATCTTTTTGGTTCAGGAGGCCGTTTATTATGACATAATTCATTAATTTGGAACGCGGGATTCCGGCGAAAATATGAGAAAGCCATTTTACATCAATGTCAGGGCTTTTTATTCAAACAGCTGTTTGCTGACCCTTAAAAACAGGACTGGCGAGCGGGCTTATATCGTTTTGCATGATGTGGCCAACGATTCGGCCCGGGAGCTGTCGTTTCGCCGGAGCCGGAGACTGAAACTTCCTAAGGGAACCTATGTTATCGAGGCCTGGCTCCGGAAGGGAAATATCGGGATCAATCCTGAGAACATCCAGCATGTGAAGATTGAGAACATCCCTGCAAAGCACTATACCAGTTTCCGGGGCAAGCGGATTGTGGCCGATCTGAACCACGACCGGGAGCTTCTCATTCTTTTCGAGGAGATCACCGTAGGGGATATCATCCAGCGGGGCAATTAGAATACCCTGGCGGCAATTTTCCGGATATTGTCCGAAATACCGATCGTATAGTAATGAATGGCCGGAACACCTGATGCCTGCAGTTGTTTGGACTGGTGGACGGTCCATTCGATCCCTGCTTCCCTGGCCTCTTCATTGGACCTGCATTTTCTGATCTCACTGACCAGATCCTGGGGGATGTCGATATGAAATACGCGCGGAAGCATCTCAATATCCTTCAGGGTGTTGATCGGTTTTATCCCGGGAATAACCGGCACTTCAATCCCCTCCTCCCGGCACAGCTTTACAAAACGGAAGAAGGC
Source organism: Bacteroidales bacterium (assembly GCA_016936975.1). Lineage (GTDB taxonomy): Bacteria > Bacteroidota > Bacteroidia > Bacteroidales > JAFGWU01. Next base: position 48,471 of record JAFGWU010000049.1, read on the forward strand.
CTCGTTATTGAAGAACATCTGCGTGACAATATAATCGGCCCCGGCTTGCACTTTCTTTTTCAACCAGTGGAGGTCCTCTGACAGGTTGGGGGATTCGAAATGCTTTTCCGGGTAACCGGCCACGCCGACGGAAAAATCGGTTGGCTGGGTGTCCTTGAGGTCCGGATCAAGATATATTCCCTTATTCAGGTTGATGATCTGCTCAACCAGTTCGTTGGTGTGGGCATGGCCTCCCTGGACAGGGATAAAGTTGCGAATGCCTGCCGGGGGATCGCCCCTGAGGACCAGCAAATTGTTCATTCCGAGGAAATGGAGGTCGATCAGCAGATCCTCGGTCTCCTCCCGGGTGAATCCGCCGCAGATGACATGGGGCACCACGGTGATGTTGTATTTATGTTGAATGGCGGAGGAGATGGCCACGGTGCCCGGTCGTTTACGCACGATCCTGCGTTCCACCAGTCCGTCGGGACGCACATGGTAAACCGACTCCTGCTGGTGATAGGTTACATTGATATTTAGCGGATCGAATTCAACCAGCGGATCAATCGTTCTGAAGATCTCCTCGAGGGACCTTCCCTTCAGCGGGGGAAGCAGTTCGAAGGAGAAGAGGGTCTTTTCGGTAGTTTTTAATTTTTCAATTATTTTCATGCTGATAGTTTAGATTGGATGCCAGCAGTTTTTCAACTTCATGCACGGATTTACCCTTTCTTCCGGCGTAATCCTCAACCTGGTCCCTGCCAATTTTTCCCACGAAGAAATATTTAGATTCCGGGTGGGCAAAGATGAGGCCGCTGACCGATGCGGTGGGGACCATGGAATAGTTCTCCGTAAGGTGAATGCCCTGTTTTTCTGCATTGAGGAGCCTGAAGAGCACCTCTTTCTCACTGTGATCGGGACAGGCCGGGTAGCCGTGGGCCGGCCGGATCCCCCTGTATTTTTCGAGAAACAGTTCCTCCATGGATAACTGCTCACCGGCGGCATAGCCCCAGTGCTCCTTTCGTATCTTCTCATGCAGTAATTCAGTAAAGGCCTCGGCGAGCCTGTCGGCCAGCGCTTTCAGCATTATGGAGGAATAGTCGTCGTGCTGGCGCCCGAATATTTGCAGTTGCTTTTCAATGCCCGCACCGGCCGTGACGGCGAAGGCCCCCAGGTAGTCCGGTTTTCCCGATTCCACCGGGGCAATGAAGTCCGACAGGCAAAGGTTCGGCTGATTGTTCTCCTTCTGCGACTGGTTTCTGAGATTGGTGAAGGTGGCGAGGATCTCCCTGCGGGTTTCATCACGGTAAACCAGGATATCGTCTCCGGAAGCATTGGCCGGGAAAAGGCCGTAAACGCCTATGGCGGTGAGCCACTTTTCGCGGATGATCCGGTCGAGCATTTGTTGCGCATCCTCATACAATTTTCTGGCCTCCTGTCCGTACCGGGGATCATCGAATATCCCGGGGAACTTGCCGCGAAGCTCCCAGGTGACAAAGAAAAACAGCCAGTTGATGTACTTCCTGATCTCTTCCAGCGGATAATCATCCAGTGTAAAAATGCCGGTGGTATGGGGCTTATCGATTTCCGCATGCTTCCAGTCGCTCCGGAAGCGGTTTTGACGGGCCCGGTCCAGAGAAATGTAAGGAATCTTTTTTGCTGTTCCGGCATAACTCTGCCGCAGGGTTTCGTATTCTTCCCGTACCCTGTTGGTCAGGGTTTCCCGGTTATCTTTTGACAGCAGGTCGCTCACCACGGGAACGCTCTTCGAAGCATCCTTCACGTGAATGACCGGGTGGGAGCGGGCGGGCCCGATTTTCACGGCGGTGTGAATTTTTGAGGTTGTGGCCCCGCCAATCAGCAGCGGCTGTTTCATGCCCCGGCGCTCCATCTCCCGGGCCACGTGAATCATTTCTTCCAGGGAAGGGGTGATCAATCCCGACAGTCCGACCACATCAACGGCCTGTTTATCTGCTTCATCCAGGATCCTGTCGGCCGGGACCATCACTCCCAGGTCGATCACCTCGAAGTTATTGCATCCCAGCACCACCCCCACGATATTCTTACCGATATCGTGCACATCCCCCTTCACCGTGGCCAGCAATATCTTGCCGGCACTGCTGCTTCCGGGGGCGCCTGCTTCTTTCTCCTTTTCAATGAAAGGGAGCAGAACCGCAACGGACTGTTTCATCACCCGGGCACTTTTCACAACCTGGGGGAGGAACATTTTACCGGATCCGAACAGATCCCCCACCACATTCATCCCGTCCATCAGAGGACCCTCCACCACCTTCAGTCCCAGGCCATACTTTTCATGGGCTTCCAGGGTATCTGGTTCGATATGTTCCGTGATCCCTTTGATGAGTGCATGCTTGAGCCGCTCTTCAACAGGTCCCTTCCGCCAGAGATCCGTCTCCCCGGTTTTTTTCTCCTCCGTTTCCAGGGTGGAGGCATATTCGAGCAGGCGCTCCGTGGCATCCTTACGCCGGTTCAGTACCAGGTCCTCCGTATAATTCAGCAATTTCTCCGGGATGGTGTCGTACACCTGGAGGAGCCCCGGGTTGACTATTCCCATGTCGAGCCCTGCCCTGATGGCGTGGTAGAGGAAGACCGAGTGGATCGCCTCCCTGACCACCGTATTGCCCCTGAAGGCGAAAGAGAGGTTGCTGATTCCCCCGCTCACCCTGGCGAAGGGGAGATTGGCCCTGATCCATCTGACCGTCTCGATGAAATCGACCGCGTAGTTGTTGTGTTCCTCAATGCCGGTCCCGATGGTAAGGATATTGGGATCAAATATGATATCTTCCGCCGGGAAGTGCACCACATTTACCAGGAGATCATAGGCTCTCCTGCAGACCTCTATCCGCCTGTCAACCGTGTCGGCCTGTCCCTTTTCGTCGAACGCCATGACAATGACGGCCGCACCGTAGTTCATGACTTTCCGTGCCTGTCTGATGAAGGCCTGTTCGCCCTCCTTCAGGCTGATGGAGTTCACGATGGACTTTCCCTGGACACACTTCAGGCCGGCCTCAATGACACTGAACCGGGATGAGTCGATCATAAAAGGAACCCGCGCGATATCGGGTTCGGAGACGAGCAGGTTCAGAAAGGTGACCATCTCCTTTTCCGCATCGAGCATGGCATCATCCATATTGATATCGAGGACCTGGGCCCCCTCCTCAACCTGTTTGCGGGCAATATCCAGGGCCTCGTCATACCGCTTCTCCCTGATCAGGCGGGCAAATTTTTTGCTTCCGGCCACATTCAGCCGTTCCCCGATATTGATGAAGTTGGAACCCTCAAACACGGCGAGCGGTTCCAGTCCGCTCAAACGGAGCTGTTTCGGGAGTTCGGGCCGTTTCCTGGGCTGTGCCTTTTCTGCCAACCGGGCAAACTTCCGGATATGTTCGGGAGTCGTGCCGCAGCATCCGCCGACAATATTTAAGAAACCCGACCGCAGGAAATCCTCTATCTGGACGGCCATCTCATCGGGCGATTCGTCGTACTCACCAAACTGGTTCGGCAATCCGGCGTTCGGGTGAACGCTTACAAAGTGCCCGGTTTTCCGTGATATTTCCTCCAGGTAGGGACGGATTTCCTTCGCACCGAGGGAGCAGTTCAGTCCGAGGGAGAGAAGGTCGATGTGCTCCAGGGAGTTAATGAACGCTTCGGGGGTCTGCCCGGAGAGGGTCCGTCCGCTGGCATCGGTGATGGTGCCCGAAACCATCACAGGGATCTGTTTTCCGGTCTCTTCCATTACCTCCCCGATGGCCATCAGGGCCGCCTTTGCATTGAGGGTGTCAAATACGGTCTCCAGCAGCAGGAGGTCAACCCCGCCATCCGCCAGCCCTTTCACCTGTTCCTTATAGGACTGTTTCAGGTCATCAAAGGTGACGACCCGGTATCCGGGATCGTTCACATCGGGCGACATGGAGGCGGTTTTGCCGGTCGGGCCCATTGAACCGGCCACATAGCGGGGTTTGGATGGCGTGAGACGGGTGTATTTATCCGCTGCCCTCCGGGCTAATCCGGCCGCTGCCAGGTTGATTTCGTAAACCAGGGATCCGGTCCGGTATTCCGACTGGGATATCGGCGTGGCATTGAAGGTATTGGTTTCAATGATGTCGGCACCCGCTTCGAGATAGGCCTCGTGGATGGCAGTGATGAGTCCGGGGCGCGTCAGGCAGAGCAGGTCGTGGTTCCCCGACAGGTCCACCGGGTAATCCCTGAACCGGTCGCCGCGGTAATCTGCTTCCCGGAGCTTATAGCGCTGGATCATGGTGCCGATGGCGCCGTCCAGGACCAGGACCTTTTCCTCCAGTAAATCCCTGATATTTTTTTTCTCTGCCATAAAGTATCGGAGAAGACAAAGTTATTCAATTTTACCGGATTGCTCCCCGTTAATGAAGAACCATTACCTTTTCCGGAGCCTGCATGACATTACGTGATACACGATCCACATTCCTGATTCCCCATTTTCTGACCCTCACCCGTCATCGGATGACCTCACGATCGTTTTTGATGACCTTCACCCGTCATCGGATGACCTCACGATCGTTTTTGATGACCTTCACCCGTCATC
>JAFGWU010000050.1 GCA_016936975.1 Bacteroidales bacterium
GTTCGATTCCCCTGAAATTTATGTTCCGTGTAAAAAACAAAAAGCCCTCCTTCGCGTGAAGCTTCGGAGGGCGCAGCAGTCCGTAGGGGAATCGAACCCCTGTTACCAGGATGAAAACCTGGCGTCCTAACCCCTAGACGAACGGACCGTATTATGCAAGAACAAAAATCATTCCCGGATTCGGAGGTGCAAAAATAATTGTAATTTCGGTTTCTGCAAAAAAAAGATTGAAATTTTAATCCCGACGTGCGTCGGGATCTGGGTGCAGGGTCCTGATTCTTCATATAGCCGAGTAATCTGCTAAAATCGTTAATATTCCACGCCAGGCATGGCGTGGCTACAGCCTCCTGCCTACTGTTCCGTTCCCTCCGGCATGACTGGAAAAGGAGGCGGCTACCGGACAATAACCACCCTCCTTGAAACATTCCACTGTTTCCCGCAGACAGTGAGCATATAGATGCCCGGGGATAACCCGGATGTGCCGAATGAAACCCTCTGCATACCATCCCCCTCAAGTATTTGCTGTTCCACCACCCGGCCCCGCAATTCGATAAGACGGATGGTGATGCTTTCGCCTCCCCGGCAATAATACTCTACCCACAGATGTTCACCCGCCGGGTTTGGATATACCCTGAGGCTTGCCCCGGGATGATCCTCAATGGCGGTCAGGTCGAGGAAATGGGCCGTGAGGGTCACCGGTTGGGCAGGCATGGTCAGGGATGCCTCTGCTGCCATTGTGTTGCTGAGCCAGGCCGTGTCGCCCGACCAGTTTATGAACTGGAAGTTGCTGTTTGCAGTAGCGGTGACCTGCACGGTTTCTCCCCAGCTGTAACTTCCTGCCCCGGAAAGGGTTCCCCCTTCAGGCGGATCAGCCAGCAGGGTGAGCGGATTAACAGGCAGGGGCAGGGTGTGGAACACCCCGGGGCCGGCCCAGTCACTCACCTGGCCGTCGGTGCATACCGAACGCACGTAGAAATTGTAAAGGGTCGACTGCATCAGCTGATCGACAGTGTGGGGATTATCCGTTATCCCGGTGTCGAGGATGCTCTCTTCGGTATAGTCGAGCCCCGATGGCAGCCACATCAGGTCCCAGGCGGCGGATGTCCCTTCAGCGGTCCATCCCAGGGAAGAGGTGGTATCGGTCACCCCGCCGGCCGCCAGGTCAGCAGGAGGATCACACGGCGCCGCTTCCAGCACCTCGAACGGGGTGCTCTGCACATGTCCCCAGTTGCCCCGGCTGTCCAGGGCCCTTACATATAAAATATTGGTGCCCGCCTGCAGTTGTCCCGGATCCACCACGAAGTATTTCATGGCGGCCCCCGCAGGTTTGTTCAGATCGATCCGCGTTCCGTTTCCGAAGCCGGGATCGGCATTGACAAAGTACTCCAGGGAGGCAACCTTTGCCGGATCATCAGGGATGATGTGCTTCAGGAAGGTTCGCATGAATGTAAGGCCCCAGCTGTTCCGGTTATCCTGTGCACGAACATACAGTGTGTGTACCCCGTCGGACAGGGTGTCCAGGGGAAGGTCCATGGCGACGGAGATTTCGGCATCTGACTGGAATTCAATGAGGGTTCCCAGCCCAAAGCCGGGATCTTCATCAAAGAAATACTCCATTTGTGTCACCTGGATTTGATGGTCCCGTGGTAGTCTTTGCACCAGGAAATTGCGGTGAAAAATCATGCCCCAGCTGCCTCTGTCATCCCTGGCCCGGACATACAGGGTATGTATACCGTCGGACAGGGTGTCCAGGGGAAGGTCCATGGCAACAGATATTTCAGGATTTGCCTGGAATTCGATGGAGGATGCCAACCCGAAGCCCGGATCATTATCGAAAAAATACTCCATGGCGGAAATATCCGGATTGAGGTCCGATGAAAGTCTTTGCATCAGGAAAGGCCGGTAAATCGTTTGGGACCAGGCACCATTGCTGTCCTTTACACGCAGGTAGAGATTGTGCAGGCCGGGTTCCAGGGCATCCGGCGGGATGGTCAGGATGGTTTCGATAGAAGAGCCGGAAGTCATCGCAATGGGGGTGCCTTTTCCGTAACCCGGATCCTCATCAAGGAAATACTCCGCCCCGGTAACCTGTTGTCCCAAAACGAAGACACAGGCCATCCATAATAAAGGCAGGATGATCAACTTTTTCATGCTGATCAGTTTTGCGACCTGGCCTTGATAATGACTGGCAGGCCCGAAACCGCAGATCCTGCGGTGGGCACAACGGCCTCATAAATGCGGGGGACGGCCGGCAATCCTGAAAGGACATAGGGTAAAGAACCGCCGAACATTCCGCAGTCAGTTCCGCCCTCTCCTGCCCCCACAGCAGGACCATCAGGTTTCAATTGAAAACGGCTGTCGCTGGTGTGGCCTCCCTGTTCGGGGTAACCGGCGAAAACGGTACTCATATTCACGTTCCCGATGTTTCCGGGTCCGAGGTTGCCTGCGGGAAGATTACCCGGTAAGAGGTTAAAAGCTATAGAATTACTACTATTACCGGCGCTCACCGGATCGGAATACTGTTGGGAGAGAATGATGTTGTTTTTAATCTCCGAATTATATACATTATCCAATACCAGGCCGACCACGTTATTGGTAATGATGGCATTGGAACTGTTGTTCAAGCTAACAGAATTACTGATATAATTGTTTGCAATGATTAAATTACTGGCAGTAGCTCCCTCAATGCGGACTCTGTAAGCAAAGTTCTGGCATATTGTCACGTTCTGCACATTTGCGGCAATATAAATTTCGTTATAACCAATATGGGAAGAAAAATAGTTTCTTGCCACAATGACATCAGAGGCCCAGATCCTCATATGACACGTATTAGCGTCATCAGTATAAACATATAATCCGTACACTTCGGTCCCCTGTGCACCAGCCTGGATATAGATGCTCTGAAACCTGGCAAAGTTCTGGTGGGCATAGGTGGAGTCATTTTCATTCAGAAAGTAGCCCGGGCCGATCAGGACCAGTTTTTTAGTTATGGATATGTTTCCATAGTGGGCAACGTGGCCATTCCCCTCGATAAAAATGGTATCTCCGGGGGAAGCGGCCTCATGGGCATCGGCAAAGGTCCGGAAATCGGCATCAACAGCCGGATTGTTGTTCAGTCTCCAGCTCGCGGCATTGGCGCCGGTAACGCACAGGATCAGCAATAAAGAAGTAAGGTTCTTCATAATGTTCAGGTTTTTGGTGAATGAATAGGGATTATTCTGAAGGGATGCGGGTTTTAAGGTTTGCGACGATTTAGATGAATATCGAAAATGTTGTAAACCATACAATTGGTATTTACCTTTCAGATTATATAATTATCCAACAATTTACGAAGTGTTACGATATTGTCAAGAGGGTGTTGGAGAAATTTTTTATGTTGTAGAATCATTTTAACGGCTGCGTTACCCTGCCGGGAAGGTTTTCGGTTCAGATTCTTGATTTAAATGAGGCAACTGCATTAAACCGACAATTTTCCACGCCAGGCATGGCGTGGCTACAGCCTACTGCTTACTGCCTGCTGTTTCCAGGTTCGCCTATTCGCATCGTCAGCCAAAGCCCTGGCGAAGGCTGACCTATTCGCCTTTCACTATCTCACCTGCCACCAATTTCAGATCGAGGCCCGAGAAATTCCCGGAAGTCATGAAGAGCACGATGGCATCATGATGATCCATGTTCATCAGATCCTTTATGAGCAGATCCGCATCGTCATAAACCGTAACATTTGCAGTCCCGAACTGCGTTTTCACCTGCTCCTTTGATAATGCGGGGAGCTTCTTGTGACGGACCACCCCGGGGTTGAAATAAACCATGGCCGTGTCCGCCTCACCGAGCGAACCGCCATACTGCGGGAGAAATTCCGCGTTCAGACTGCTGAAAGTGTGCAGCTCGAAACAGGCGATGAGGTTTTTATCCGGGCAGGCCTCCCTGAAAGCATCTACCGTGGCCCTGACTTTCGAAGGGGCGTGGGCAAAATCGAGATAAACCTTTACGGAGTCGTTCCCGGCCAAAAGCTGCTGGCGCCGGGCCGCCCCCCTGAAGGATTGAATGGCTTTGTAAAATTGGTCATCGGATATGCCGAGATCCCTGCAGATCAGCAGGGCCCCCTGTATATTCTGCATGTTGTGCCTGCCGATCAGGGGAACCCTGATTTTTCCTGAACCCGATAGCAACCGGTATGCACCTTCGCTGATTTCGTGGGGATGGGTATGATAAGGAACCGTTTCAACGAAAGAGGGCGCCGATCTGATAAGTCCGGGCAGATGGGGATCATCGCGGAAATAATATAATTTACCAGCAGGTTCAATAACCTCTATGAACTTCCGGAACGGTTCCAGGTAATCCTCGAAGGTCGGGAACACGTTCATGTGATCCCAGGCAATACCCGTAAGCAAAGCAATGTGGGGTCTGTACAGGAGAAACTTCGGACGCGGATCAACCGGGGAGGAGAGGTACTCATCCCCCTCCAGGATTATCACCTCCGCTTCTTCGGTAATCCTGACCATGGTTTCAAATCCCTCGATCCGGGACCCGACCATGTAATCGAAATCCTGGTTATAATGGTTCATCACATGCATCACCATGGAGGTAATGGTGGTCTTGCCGTGACTGCCCCCGATGACCACCCGGATCTTATCTTTGCTCTGTTCATAGAGGTACTCCGGGAAGGAATAGATCCGAACCCCGGTCTCCTGTGCCCGGAGCAGTTCCGGATTATCCGGGAAGGCATGCATCCCCAGGATCACCGCATCCAGGTGCTTGCCGATGCGCTCGGGGAACCATCCCTGCTTTTCGGGCAGCAATCCGTAAGCCTCCAGCCTGCTCCGCGACGGCTCAAAGATCTCATCATCCGAGCCGGTCACCCGGTATCCCTTTTTATGCAGGGCAATGGCGAGGTTGTGCATCACCGCGCCGCCGATGGCGATGAAATGGAGGTTCATGGGGTAAAGATAAAGGATAAAAAACAACGATTTTTTGAATTTCATCACATAAACTAACAGGATTTTGAACACCGAACATCAATTAACGATTTATGTGATCCATGACCCATCCTGAATATTGTTTTTTACCCGTGCAATGGCCTTCATTGAACCAGGCAAGTGCATTAGCTTCGCCGGGCTCTCCCGGTTTTCATCGGGATCGGTTCCCCTTTGCTTGAGGCGGGGTAAGCGAGCACAATAAAAACAGATCATTGATCGATGATTTCGGCCTTTGGCGGAGAGCTAAAGGTTCCACGCGGCATGCCGCGTGGAGGATCCATTCTATGAATTTTCCAAACCAGGCAAATGTTTGAAAATGAATGTTTCCAGATTGCAGACCCGGACCTGTTCTCTCAAAGGATAGTCATCAGTGGAGGGTGTAATGATAAAATTCTTATTGATCTGTAAGGTATTTATTGCCAAAGTATTTCCCCTCGTTAATCCGGGCACGTTAGAATGTTTGATTTCTATACCGGCCAGAATTTTAACGCCTTTTGTGATGATCAGATCCAACTCCGATCCGTCCTGGGTTCTGAAAAACCATGTGTCGACAGTTTCTGGCAAATTATTAATGATCTGTTGGATAACAAATGATTCCCAGGAATGACCTGAACCAGGATGGCCATAAAGATCATTTTGGCTGAAGATCCTGAGCATATGGTGAAGGATGCCCGTATCTCTGAAATAAAGCTTTGGTGATTTGACAAGACGTTTCCTGATATTAACGAAATAGGGTTGCATCATCCTGATCAGGAAGGAGTGCTCAAAAAATTGGATATAGGATTTTACGGTATTGGAAGAAACCCCGAGGGATCCGGCAATCTGACTATAATTGATCGTCGTTCCGTTCAGATGTGCGAGCATGGACCATAATCGTTCTGTGGTTTGCACCGGGGCAGCCAGCCCCAGCATTGGCAAATCTCTTTCAATATAGGTCCTGATGAAATTTCTCATCCAGCTTATGGATATTTCATCTACATCCTGCAATAAAGCATCCGGAAATCCACCCTTAAGCCATAAACGATCAATGGACTGCCGGTTATCAATCTCGACAAGATCCAATGGATTTAATTCCAGATAAGCGATCCTGCCGGCCAGTGATTCTGAACTATCCCTGATGAGATCAGGCGAAGCTGATCCAAGGATTATAAATCTTCCCGGGATCCTTTTCTTATCCACCAATGATCTGATAACAGGAAACAAATCGGGTTTACGTTGTATCTCATCAAGGACCACAATATTGTCCTCCTCATGCCCCAGGTAAAGCTCCGGATCCTGAAGTTTATTATAATCTTCAGGAGATTCAAGATCAAGATAAACAGCCGGTCTAGGAAACCGTTCCATATTGAGCTTTATGAATGTGGTTTTACCTACCTGCCTGGGCCCTACAATTCCTACGACCGGAAAATGTTTCAGATAACTGAAGAATCTGTCTGTGAGTTTTCTTTCGATCATGAAGCAAAGATAAAAAATAAACACGTAAAATTGAAATCGCATTTCAAAAATACAGGAATAATGTAATTTTTTAAACTCCTTAGTCCCGGCACTCCGGAACCGGCTCAGCGGCTCTGCTCTTCGACTCACAGGGACCGCCCAGGGAACGGGAATCCCAAAGCACATCAGACGCAACATTGCCCGATACACGTAACACGTTAAATTTGCATATATTAAAAACAACAGACTGAAAAAACAATGGGTTTTTCAGGTTTAACTCCTTACCTTTAGCTGGCAGGCTGTGTAATAGGTAAGGTGCATTCCGCAGGGATTTCCAGTTTTTTTATTTCCTTTGATCCATGAACATCCGACTCCTCAATTTCGGCTTTCTGAAAGTCCGCGCTTCGGAAATGATCCGGGGTGTTGTCCCGGGGAGGATCCGCGAATACTATGCGGTTGATGAAGAGGGGAATATGAAAATCGCCATGAACAGCCTGCTGATCGAACATGGGGGGCGCGTGGTGCTGATCGACCCGGGATGCGGGGATTTCCTACCAAAACGGGTGCTGGATGAGTACGGACTGGAGATCCCGGTGCCGCCGGAAGCGTTGTTACAGCGTGCGGGATACAAAGAAACGGATGTGACCGATGTGGTGTTCACCCATCTCCATTTCGACCATGGCACTGCCGCCTTCAGGAGGGTGCCGGGAAAGATGGTTAAACGGTATGAACGGGCGCGGTACCATGTTTCGGAGATCCATTACCGGTATGCGCTGAAGCCTGCATCCCCGGAGAAGAACTCGTTCTTCACCTTTGTGTTCAGGACCATGGATGAGATACACATGCTGGAGCAGTGGGATAGCGAATGGATGGAGTTCCTTTCATATAACGGTCATACCCGTTCGATGGCGGTTCCCAGGGTGACGGGGAAGGATGCCGACCTGGTGTTCGCTTCCGATCTCCTGCCGCTTCGCCTGCTCACGGAACCCGGTTCAACCAGTGCTTACGATATGGAGCCCGGCATCCAGGTTGAGGAGAAGAAAAATTTTCTGGAATCAATAATTCGTCCCACCCTGGTGGTTCTGTATCATGATCCCCATGATCCCGTGGTTTTGTTGAAAGGGGGTGATATGACAGCTGACAGGGTCCTGGAAGAGTTCCGTTAATTTTCAAAAAGCAGTTTAAAAAGCTCCTTTTCCAGGGACTCCCCAGGGCTCTCCACGATCCTGCCAAGCTCCCTGCCATCCCTGTAGAAGATAAATGTGGGTACTCTTTCGATAACGAGGCTGTCCGTCATA
>JAFGWU010000051.1 GCA_016936975.1 Bacteroidales bacterium
GACGCAGCCCCCGACGGCCCAGGGCCGTCCATCCTCAATGCGGATCGGTATACCGGCCACAGATACGACCATCGGAACTCTATTGCAAAAGGCCGGTTATCACACCATCCTGCTCGGTAAGTGGCACATCAGCGGATACAGCCCTGAAAATACCCCATGCAAAAGAGGATATGATGAATTTTTCGGAAGCACCCTGGCCGATCCGAGAGGGTCAGGCAGGGGCTGGATGTTTCACAATGATACACTTGAGAAAATCCCCGGGCAGTTCCTGGCAGAATCCAGGGACGGCATCTGGACGAATATTGCCATCGATGTAATCAACCGGAAACATGAAAAGCCATTCATGATGATGGTCAATTACAGCACGCCGCACAAGCCCTTCAATATTTCGGACCAGGGCATCTACAAGGATGAACCGTGGAATGAGATGTCAAGGAATTATGCCGCACTTGTCACCCGGCTCGACAGCCATGTCGGCATGATTATGGACGCCTTAAAAAAGGCAGGGCTGGAAGATAATACCATCCTTTTCTTCTGTTCCGACAATGGCGGGGAGTACAGGGAATACCCGGAAGAGTGGGCGGAGTGGACCCATACCTTTGAGAGTAACAAACCCCTTCGCGGGGGGAAAGCAGATCTGTATGAAGGCGGGATCAGGGTGCCGATGATCGTCCGGTGGCCCGGCAATATCGAACCGGGCAGTACCGCTTCTCAGCCGGGTTATTTTGCCGACATGATGCCCACATTCCTGAAAATTGCAGGAGCACGTACGCCTGAATGGTGCGACGGAACCAGCATTGTAAAAATTCTCACAGGCGAACGGAAGAAGCTGGATGAGCGCTTTATGTACTGGGAATTTGAACACCGGGGATTCCACCAGGCCGTGCGTTGGAACGACTGGATGCTGATCAGGTATACCATAAAAAAGAAACGTATTTACGGACAGGAAGAGATGGATGAGCGCCGCAGGAGTGAAATATATCCCATGTATGAACTGTATAACCTCAAAAAAGACCCGGGACAGGACCACAATGTAATCGAGCAGTATCCCAAAATCGCATCCAGAATGGTAAAATATTTAAAAACGGCCCGTACCGATTCCGAATATTACCCCCTTTCTCCTGAAGAGCAAAAAAGCCTGGATGCGTTGGACAAAACCAGGTTTAAAAAGATTAAAAACTAACTGAAGTATTCCTGATTATGACCTTTGCACCACGATTTAAGGCGATCCTGATTTCAGTGTTATTCATGCTGAATGTTGCTGTTTTATTTGCCTCCGGACCCGGAAAAGAGATCCTCTATCTTTCCGGTACCGACGGACTAAACACGGTCAGCTGGGAGTTCTTCTGCACGGACGGACGCAGAAGCGGCGAATGGACCACCATTGAGGTCCCTTCCTGCTGGGAACAGCAGGGATTCGGAACCTATAACTACGGCCGCGATTACGTTACCTATGGAAGGAGCCACCGCTTTGCCGACGAACAGGGTAAATACCGGTATGTCTTTAAAGTCCCGGAAAGCTGGAAAGAAAGGGAGGTCCACCTTGTCTTCGAAGGTTCAATGACCGATACCGAGGCATGGATCAATGGCGTTTCCGCCGGAGAAAAACACCGGGGATCCTTTTACCGGTTCAGCTATCCCGTCTCAGACCTTATAAAATGCGATGCAGAAAACCTCCTTGAAGTGACTGTAAGTAAAATGTCGGATAACCACTCCGTGAACCGTGCGGAACGCTATGCCGATTACTGGATCTTCGGGGGTATCTTTCGCCCGGTTTATCTCGTTGCCTACCCGGCGGAGCACATTCGCCACATTGCGGTTAAGGCAGACTCCGAAGGGAATTTCGAATCTTTTCTGCATTTGCAGGGCATAAAATCAGGCCGGAAACTTTCAGTTAAAATTTTCGACAGAAACGGCCATTTGGCAGGGGCCGCCTCAACAGGCTTATCCAGAGGGGACACCCTGTCAACCCTTCACCTTAAGATTGATAATCCGCTTCTGTGGAGTTCTGAAACACCGAACCTTTACAGGGCTGAGTTTTCTTTGAATCGTGGAAAAGAGCTGATATACAAAACCGATCAGGTATTCGGATTTCGTTCAGTTGAAATCCGCAAGGGAGACGGCATATATATTAACGGTAAAAAGATCAAGTTTAAGGGAATTAACCGGCACTGCTTCTGGCCCGAAACCGGCCGGTCGCTGACCCGGGAGATCGACAGAACGGACATTGAACTGATGAAGGAGATGAATATGAATGCCGTGAGAACCTCCCATTATCCGCCCGATAAATCGTTTCTCGAACTTTGCGACTCCCTGGGCCTTTATGTGCTCGACGAACTGGCCGGCTGGCAAAATGCCTATGATACCGAAGCGGGAGAAAAACTGGTCAGGGAAATGGTTTTGAGGGACCTGAACCATCCTTCAGTCATATTCTGGAGCAACGGCAATGAAGGAGGAACCAATAAGGATCTCGATGATGATTTTCTGAAGCACGATCCGACCGGCAGGCAGGTTATCCATGCCCACCACCGGCCCGGCAACGATTTTAACGGGATTGAGACAAACCATTATGAAAGCTACGAAAGCACGAAAAGAATCCTGGAGGGAGATCTTATATATATGACTACTGAATTCCTGCACTGCCAGAACGACGGCGGCGGGGGAGCCGGATTGGCGGACTACTGGGAGCTCATGTTGAAGTCTGAAATATCGGCCGGCGGTTTTCTCTGGGCACTGCTCGATGAAGGGGTGGTAAGGACCGACTGGAACGGAGCTATCGATGTGAACCTGGTGAATGCCCCCGACGGTGTCCTGGGACCGCACAGGGAAAAAGAAGGCAGCTTTTATGCCATACGGGAAATTTTCTCTCCCATCATCATGGGACCGGATGAACTCCCTGATCCGTTCGGCGGAGAAATTCCCGTTGAAAACCGGTATCATTTCACAAACCTGAATCAATGCAATTTCAGGTGGCAGACCCTTCGCTATAAAACACCCCGCGAACGTGAATCGGGGCATGAGGTGCTGGAAGAAGGCGTTATAAATGGACCTTCTGTTATACCCGGCAAAGCAGGTACTCTGAATATCCCCCTGCCGGCAGACTGGCGACAGGCCGATGCCCTTAAAGTGTCGGCTTATGACCTGCACGGAAAAAATGTTACAGACCGGACATGGATTCTCGGGAATCAGCTGAACTGGCTACAGAATGAGCTGGTTCAGAAAAGCGATGAAGAAATAAAAATCAATGACTCAGATTCAGTCCTGAGCCTTTCGGCAAACGGGATCGTTGTCACATTTAATAAAAAGAACGGATTGATTACGGAGGTCAAAAATAACGGCGCAAGGTTGATCTCATTCCGGAACGGGCCCAGCCCCGTGACTGGGCCCTGTAACATGAAGTCGTTCCGTTACAAGATGGAGGATCATGTCTGTGTTGTTGAAACGGAATATGAGGGGGCCCTCGACCATGTAAGCTATACAATGTTCCCCGGCGGATGGCTCGGTATGGAATACGTATACAGCCTGGAGGGAAACTATGATTTTGCAGGGATCACGTTTGATTTTGAGGAAGGTAATGTGATCAGTGCCCGCTGGCTTGGCAAGGGACCCTACAGGGTCTGGAAAAACAGGATGCAGGGGACAACGGACGTCTGGGAAAAAGCCTACAACAATACCATGGCCGGTACTTTCCCATGGAATTTCCCGGAGTTTAAAGGTTATTACGCGGATGTGAGCTGGGTGGAACTCAACACCCTTGACGGAAAAATTCTCATCGCCACACCCGACCGTAACCTGTTTGTAAGGTTATTTGAATTCCATGCCTTTCCGGCCCCGACTCTTTACCCGGAACTGCCTCCGGGAAACCTTTCATTCCTGGATGCCATTCCTCCAATCGGGACCAAGATGAGCACCAACATCAATGCACGGGCCCATACACTGGGACCACGAAGTTATTCGAACGAACTGGACGGGACATTTAAGCATACTCTTTATTTCAGCTTTGGCATTCTGTAATAATTCCTTAATGAACACATAAATAAAGACTGAATGAAACATACGAAAATTATAAGCTGTTCTTCTCTTCTGATTATTGCATCCTGTTTCTGCATCCTAACAATCAGGGCTGAAGATCCCGCATGGAGCAAAGATGTTGGTGCCCGTTTGTTTCCGGAAGCCGAAACCATGTACTGCGTCAACGACCATGGGGTGAAACCGGGACTGGCGAGCATGACTGCAGAAATTCAGTCTGTGATTGACGATTGTTCCTCTTCAGGGGGAGGAACCGTATGGTTTAAACCGGGGGAATATGTTTCCGGGGCCCTGTTTTTAAAAGAAGGTGTGCACCTCAGGATAGACAGCGGGGTAGTCATCAGGGGCAGGATGGACCTTTCGGAATACCCCGACATCGATACCCGGGTGGCAGGAATTGAAATGATCTGGCCTGCTGCTTTAATCAATGTGATCGAGCAGAGGAATGTAGCCATTACCGGCAACGGTGTTATTCATGCCCAGGGACGGTGGTGCTGGGAAGACTACTGGACCCTCCGGAAAGCGTATGAAAAGAAAGGCATCCGCTGGGCCGCAGACTATGATTCCAAACGCGTCCGAACCATTCTCATTTCCGGATCCTCGGATATAACCGTCAGCGGATTGACACTTAAACAGGCTGCTTTCTGGACGGTCCATGTACTCTATTCAGACCATGTCACTCTGAAAGGTTTGGTGATCCAGAACAATATCGACGGGCACGGTCCGAGTACCGATGGTATTGATATCGATTCCTCAAGCCGGATCCTGGTCGAGGAATGCGATATCGACTGCAATGATGACAATTTCTGTCTGAAGGCGGGTCGGGATGCAGACGGTCTCAGGGTAAACCGCCCCACGGAATATGTGGTCATACGTAATTGCATCTCCCGTGCCGGAGGCGGATTGATCACTTTCGGAAGTGAAACGTCCGGTGGTATCCGACACGTTATTGCCTATAACCTGAAAGCTGAGGGAACCACAGTTGGCATCCGCTTCAAATCGGCCATGATCAGGGGAGGAACCATTAAAGATATACATATTCATGACGTCGAAATGGAAAGGGTTGGAACCGCTATTTCGGCCACCACTGACTGGAATCCCAATTACAGTTACCCGGTATTGCCCGAAACCTTCACGGAGATCCCTCCCCACTGGAAGGTCATGCTCGAACGGGTTGAACCTCCCGAAAAGGGTATTCCTTATTTCAGGGACATTACCATCTCGAACCTGGTCATACAATCTGCAAGGACAGCCATTCAGGCATCCGGCTCCGGCAACTCCCTGCTGGAAAATTTCACCCTGGAGAATTTGCTGGTGAATGCCCGTAATCCGGGTAAAATTGAATATGCCAGGAACTGGAGCATCAGGAATGTCAGGATTAACACGGAGAGCGGCCGGGATGTTGAAATAGTGAACAGCGAGGGTGTAAAATTTTAATGCATAAAACTATGAGCACATCAAAAACCGTTTTTCTTATTGCAGCAGCATTGCTGCTATCCATGCCGGCACAAATGAAATCCCAGGACAGAAGGGAACGGATCTATCTGTACCCTGTCCTGCAGCCTCAGCATGCCCCGAAGCCAAAGGTTGAGGGATGGGCCCTTTCCAGGGTCCGGGAAAACCTGAACAGGGGGGTAATTGCCCTCCGGGCAGGAGAAAATTCTGTATATGTTGGATGGAGATTGCTGCAATCCGATCCGGAAAATGTCGGATTCAATGTGTACCGCTCTGTTGAAGGCGGCACTCCTGAAAAATTGAACGAACGGGTCCTGAATAAAACAACTGATTTTTTGGATATGGATCCGGCTGATGACAAATTATCCGAATACTGGGTTTGCACGGTAATCGGGAACAAAGAAATGAAGCCTTCTGAAAGGGTACCACTTGCCGGCAACAGGGAAAAACCTTCCCTCCATTCTGTCATTCCCTTTCAGGGCGACTATGTTCCCCAGAGGATAGCCATTGCCGACCTGAATGGCGACGGGACCTACGATTATGTCATCAAGCAGCCTTCCATGGGCATTGACCCGGCTCATGGTCCCGATACTACCGGATTAACCTATAAGATTGAAGCTTATCTGAGCGACGGCACCTTTCTCTGGCAAAGAGATCTCGGGCCCGGAATTGAACCCGGAATCTGGTATTCACCCATGATCGCCTATGATTTCGATGGAGACGGTAAAGCTGAGGTAGCTGCGAAAACAGGACCGGAAGATGCACGGGAAGGAAGCGGACGGGTATTGTCGGGACCCGAATGGTGCTCCGTCTTCAATGGCATGACCGGAGAGGAAATAGACCGGGTAGACTGGCCGGAGAGGAGCTCACGTTACGGGGATTATAACCGGAACAGCCGGAACCAGATGGGGATGGCCTACCTGGACGGAAACACCCCCGCCCTGCTGGTAGCAAGGGGAACCTACAAGCTAATGGTGCTGGATGCCTACCATCTCCGGAACGGAAAGCTCGAACAACTCTGGCACTGGGACGGAGATGAGGAAAATCCGGTGATCCGCAGTATGGGTTCCCACGGTATGCATTCAGCAGATGTTGATGAGGATGGACGGGAAGAGGTTATCCTGGGGTCCGTGGTGATTGATGATGACGGCACAGCACTTTATTCAACCGGGCTCGGGCATCCGGATAAGGTATTTGTCACTGATATCGACCCGGCCCGGCCCGGACTGGAACTGTTCTTTGCCATTGAACCATGGAGGGACGACGGCAAGGGAGTATGCATGGTTGACGCAAAGACCGGAAGAATCCTCTGGGAGATTGGTCATAAGACTTTCCATGTTGGAGATGGCATGGTTGCGGATATTGATCCCTCACTGCCGGGACTGGAATGTTTTGCTACGGAAGATCCGAAAGGTGGATCAAGGGATAAGTATATGTTTTCAGCTGCAGGAGAAAGGATCGGAACAGCAGAAGATGTTCCCGGTTGCCGCGACTGGGTCTTCTGGGACACTGACCTCCTCCGTGAAACATTTGCATATAACCGCCCTTCAAGGGGAAGAAGAATGACCCGGGAGGAGTGGATGAACTGGATTCCTGAAATGTCCATCGTAAAATATAAAGGCGATACCGTAACAAGCGGCATTGAAGGCCGCCTGCTGATCATGGCAGATATCCTGGGTGACTGGCGGGAGGAAGTTATTACCGTCACAAGAGGAAAGATGTATATATATACCACAACCATCCCTGCCGGAGACAGAAGGGTATGCCTGATGCAGGATCCAGTCTACAGGGCTGAAGTGGCCCACCGTGCAATGGGATACGAACAGTCACCGGTTACGGGCTATTATATGGGAATGGATCCGGATGAGGCTCCTGAGCACAATCCCGTCATACCCCGGCATAGCACGGAGAATTAATAAAGAGTACGTACCAGTATTTAAAAAAATTAAAATGAAATCATTCAATTCCAGGCTCTGTTTTTTATCCGGCATCATTCTGGCGGTCCTGTTGCACGGTCCCGCACTCCGCGCCCAGGAACTTGAAAGCAAAGAAGATATTTTGAAAAAAATGACCCTCGCCAATGCCTATTTCATGGAGAAATGGCCGGATGTGGGCAAACGGATTGTTACAAACACCTCCAGGGCCAGTAATATCTGGACACGTGCCGTCTATTATGAGGGCTTGATGAATCTCTATATGCTGGATCCCAGGCCTGAATATTACGATTATGCGGTCAGGTGGGGCGACTTTCACAATTGGAATTTAAGAGACGGTAATACCTATACCAGGAATGCCGATAACCAGTGTTGCGGGCAGACCTATATCGATCTATACCTGATTGAACCCGAACCGGACCGGATTGCATACATAAAGGCATCCATAGACAGTATGATGCGAACGGAAAAGATCGACGACTGGGACTGGATCGATGCCCTGCAGATGGCCATGCCTGTTTTTGCCCGGCTGGGAATAGTCTATGAAGGGGATGCCTATTTCCAGCGCATGTACGAAATGTATATGTTCACCAAAAATTCCCATGGAGACAATGGTCTCTATAACAGGAAGGATAAGCTGTGGTGGCGTGATGCAGATTACGATCCCCCTTACACCGAGCCAAACGGGGAGGATTGTTACTGGTCACGTGGTAACGGATGGGTCCTGGCAGCCCTTGTGCGTGTTATGGACCTGCTTCCCGAAGATCACCCCCACTATAAAGAGTATCTTAAAACCTACCGCCAGATGTGCAGGGCACTGATAAAAGTCCAGCGCACCGACGGATTCTGGAATGTCAGCCTGCATGATCCCAATCACTATGGCGGAAAAGAGACTACAGGCACCTCATTGTTTGTCTACGGGATGGCCTGGGGAATCAACAACGGTAAACTGTGTAAAAGAAGATACCTTCCGGCAGTCATAAAGGGCTGGAATGCAATGTCGTACGAGGCCCTTCATGAAAACGGATTTCTGGGCTTTGTTCAGGGCACAGGAAAGGAGCCCTCAACCGGACAGCCTGTGACCTATAACTCAATTCCCGATTTCGAGGATTACGGATTAGGGTGCTTCCTGCTCGCAGGATCCGAGGTTTATAAACTGGAACCATAAAGGTTTATCGTCCTTCCGGAGACATAAGGTCCACGACGGGACTGAATGGAAACTTCCATTCATCATATGGATCGGGAACGGAAGGATTATATGAGGCAATATCATCCCGAAGAAGTTCCGACAACTCCGGAAGATTCTGCCGGATTCCTTCCACCACACATTTTGCCAGCTGAAAGGCCCCAAATGTACTGTGATGCGAATTATCCTTCAGATCGTTCAACTGCCCCGGATAACTTCCTGCCGGATAATGGACAAATAGTTTTTTGGAATCTTCGGATCCCATGGCTTCGTAAAGCCGGCGGCTCATCATTTCAAGGTCAATCAATTTGACACCTTCTTCCCTGGCCACCTCCCTCATGGCTTCCGGGTAATCCCCATGGGTATTGATTACCTTCCCGCTATCATCGAAATTGCGACGCTGCATGGGAGTTATCAGCACAGGGACAGCGCCATGCTCCCGTGCACCGGAGATATACTGTTTCAGATACGCTTTGTAACCGGTGCGGGCCTCAAGGTAAGCCGAACTTTCCGGTTTTTGATCGTTGTGGGCAAACTGAATAAAGAGATAATCCCCCTCACGGATAGTGTTCCATATTTTCTCCAGACGATGCTCCCCGATAAAACTTTTCAAAGCTTCTCCCGATTCGGCATGATTGGCGACCGAAATAATACCGGGTTTGAAAAAGAAAGGCAGCATCTGTCCCCACGCCGAATAGGGTTCGAACCGTTGATCGGTAACCGTTGAGTTCCCCGCCAGATATAGTGTTTTCGCTTTGTAATTTCGAATCACCTCCATCGAGAATACAGACGGATAGGTCCCATTGAACTCAACGGAAAGCAGCTGATCCCAGTTGAAATGCCCTTTCTCTCTGGGCTTCAACCTGACGGAAAGGGAATCATTAATTTCCGGGTATCTTACATTGGTAGTAAATGTAATGGTGCGTATACCACCTGCAGGCACGATACAATTATGGACCATCAAACGCCGCGATTCTGCCTTGAGAGTAACTTTTGAGTTCTTACCCGGGTTACCAAGCTTTACAACCACATCGTAATTTCCTTCAGGAATCTCCATCACAAAAACGAAGGGTTTTTCCGACATCAGCAGATCATTCATAATCAAACTCTCAGCATCAGAGGTTACCGATTCCGGATTCAACCCGGGAAGAAATCCATACAGGTTATCACCGGTAAACAATCTATCGGAGGAAACCTGCTGAAAGTCCTTCTCCGTTTCTGCATTTCCGAAGTCAAATTTATAAACGGCATCTGGACTGTCTGCATCACACGCCGGGATGAGGGAAAGCAGGGCAATAAAGATCAGTGCGGTTCTCATAATGCTGTGAATTTGATCACGAAAGTTACATATTAAAAAGTTATGTGTTGGGCATCCGTCTCTGGTAATTATTGATTTCTTATTGAAACCGTTTGTGTCAAACGCTAACGTGCACCATCCGGGCATTATCTCAAAAAAAGCCATTAAATATTTTTATTTTGAGAATATTCTCATTATAATTGCATCAAATAATTTTTGATGCCCCGGAGGAAAAGACTCAGGAAGATTGTGGCCCCTCCCGGATTCAAGGGATACAGGCCTTTTGGGAATACCAGCAGGAACAGCGGGTTTATTGAGTTGCTTTACGAAGAATACGAGGCAATCAAGCTTGCAGATTATGATCTGCTGAACCACCAGGAGGCTGCTGACCTGATGGGGGTATCCCGGCCAACATTTGCCAGGATCTATGAGAGTGCACGAAGGAAAATTGCGAGGGCTTTTGTTGAAACAAAAGAGATAAGAACCTTTTACGGGAATGCATGGATGAATGAAAACTGGTACCGTTGTCTGGACTGTTCCGCCAAATTCACCATTCCGTTGAACCTTCCTGAAAAAACCTGCCCTCTCTGTAAATCGGTCCATGTTGAATTGATTGCATAATAACCAGTCAGGGATGCATTAGAAACTAAAAATTACAAAAAATCAATAACAGCTTATGAAGACAGCTATTACATCAACAGGGAATCATTTGGATTCGGAATTCGATCTCAGGTTTGGAAGAGCGGGTTGGTTCTGTATCCTGGATGAGGACACCGGAAAAACATCTTTTATCCGGAACGAGCAAATTAATGCCTCCCATGGTGCAGGAACCAGGACGGTTGAAAAAATGATGGAACTGGGTGTCGGGAAGGTGATTTCAGGTGATTTCGGACCCAAGGCAAAAGAACTTCTCGAAAAATTCAACATACAGATGATTATTCTTGAAGATGAACAATTGACAATCAAAGAGATTATTAAAAAAATCCAGAACTAAAAAAAGGAGGACATTATGCCAGGTTTTGACAGAACAGGTCCCATGGGAACAGGTCCCAGGACAGGACGTGGATTGGGAAGATGCAATCCGGGAAAGGATAGTCAGAATAACAATCATGAGGAACTGAATCAGCCGGAAGGACTTTATGGAAGAGGTATGGCCAGGCGAGGCATGAGAAACAGACTCAGCGGCAGGAATGCCGGATGGGGCAGAAGATTCAGAGGCGGACAGTAACTCAAACCAGACAAAAGGGTATTTAATTAAATCATGATTCTAATATGGTAAGAAAAATTGCGGTTCCAACCAGTGACGGACTGCTGGATGAACATTTTGGCCACTGTAGGATGTTTGCCATTTTCGATACAAATGGACGGGAGGTATTGGGAGATCATCTCGTCGATCCACCGCCCCATCAGCCCGGATTGCTGCCGGCCTGGCTGGCCGGTAAGGGTGTCACCGACATTATCGCGGGTGGTATGGGACAACGCGCCATTCAGATCTTTAATCAAAACTGCATCAATGTATTTGTAGGGGCGCCAAAGTTAACCCCGGCTGAGCTGGTAAAAGGCTTCCTGGAAGAGAGCCTCACCTTCAATGCAAACTATTGTGATCACTGAGAAAGGTTTCCATGCCTTTTAAAATAGCAATCGCCAGCGGTAAAGGAGGAACGGGTAAAACAACATTTGCGGTGAACCTGTTCCGGTACCTTTCACAGAGTATGCCCGGAAAGGTTCAACTGGTGGATTGTGACGTAGAAGAACCCAATGACCACATTTTTTTTCCGGAAGCGCAATTTGAAAAGCTTGAAAAGGTTTACCGGCTGGTCCCGGAAATCGATCAATCGAAGTGCACCTATTGCAGGAAGTGTGTCGAATATTGTGAATTCAATGCCATCGTGGTCATCCCGACCGTCAGGTTTGCAGAAGTCAACAGCAGTCTCTGTCATTCCTGTGGAGCATGCATCGTTGCCTGCGAAGATGATGCCATAAACGAAAAACCGGAGGAGATAGGAACGATTCGCAGGGGTTTTCTGCCTTCCGGTGGACGAATATCGGGAGGAACCCTGAAAATTGGTTCTTCCATGCAGACCATGATGATACGGGAATTGAAAAAAGCCGTTTCAGGGGAAGCGCCCATCACCATATTTGATGCACCCCCGGGAACCAGTTGTCCAGTAGTGGCAGCAATAGCCGATGCAGACCTGATTATTCTTGTTTCCGAGCCCACACCATTCGGAATGTATGATCTCAAACTCTCCATCGATTTACTCAGGGAGCTTCGTAAACCATTCGGCGTGCTGATCAACAAATCGGGACTTGGAACGGATGAGTTGCATAACTACCTGTTGAATCAGGGAATCGAGCTGATCGGATCCATACCGTTCAGCAGAGCCTACGCGGGAATGTATGCCAGCGGTAATCTGTTTAATGATATCCCGGAAGAAGTTGCTTTTGCCTTTTCAGAAATACTGCATAAACTGCATGATAGAATATTACAGCATGAAGGAGATCACCATTCTGAGCGGTAAGGGCGGGACCGGCAAAACCTCGGTCACAGCAGCATTTGCATCCATTGCTGAACATGCCATTTTTTGCGACGGCGATGTGGATGCCCCGGATCTCCATTTAATTCTCGCTCCTGAGATCAAGGAAACGCACCCCTTTCCCGGAGGCAGGAAAGCATCCATAAACCCGGAATTGTGTACCGATTGCGGGTTGTGCAGGGATTATTGCCGGTTTGACGCCATCCATCAGGATATTTCCGGGAGATATTACATTCATCCTGTCCAATGCGAAGGATGCCGGTTGTGTGAGCGAATCTGCCCGGTGGGGGCCATTTCCTCGGAACAGAGCATGAACAATTTCTGGTTTGTTTCCGATACGCGGTTTGGAAAACTGGTTCATGCCAATATGCAGGCTGGGGAGGAAAACTCGGGAAAACTTGTTACTACTGTTCGGAACCATGCCAGAGAATTGGCCAAAGCAGAGGGATACCGGTTCATCATCACCGACGGTCCGCCTGGAATAGGATGCCCGGCAATCGCTTCAATCACCGGGTCAAAGGCAGTGTTGATGATCGTGGAGCCAACCCGTTCGGGAATGCATGATGCAATCCGGCTGGCCGAACTTGTAAAGGGATTTAACATCCCGATTTTTTCCATCATTAATAAATATGATGTGAATGAAGAGGTTGCCGCTGAAATCGAATCATGGCTTCACTCGGATAATATTATCCTCCTGGGTAAAATACCTTTCAACGAAGTGGTGGTAAAAGCAATGATAGAAAAAAAATCGGTTATAGAGTTTGACCCGGATTCAGAATTATCATATATTTTAAGGAGCTCCTGGACAAAACTGGTTTCGGAACTGGAAAACGGTCAATAACCAGACAGGAAAGCCTTTAGAAGACGAACTTTCACTTTTAAACCATTACGTCATGAAAATAACCGTATTGACCGATAACTGTGCCGGAGACAGACTCCTGGCAGAGCATGGCCTGTCGTATTATATTGAACATAACGGTACAAAACTGTTGTTTGACACAGGACACTCCGATCTCTTCCTCAGAAATGCCGAACAGCTAAAAATCAATCTCCGGGAGCAGCTTGAACTGGTTGTTCTCAGTCATGGGCACTGGGATCACGGAGACGGATTGCGATATTTAGATCATAAAACCCTGGTTTCCCATCCCGACGCGTTTATGAAACGTTACCGGAAAAAGGACCATTCCTATGTCGGCTTATCAATGAGTCAATCGGAGATAGAAAACAAATTTACACTTATCACTTCAGAGAAGCCCTATTACCTGTCGGATGAAATCATTTTTCTTGGCCACGTGCCAAGGGTAAATGATTTTGAATCGCTTGCCACAAGCTTTATTACTGAAGAAGGAACTGATGATTTTATTCCCGATGACTCCGGGCTGGCCATTATACACCAGGAGGAACTGATTGTCCTTTCAGGTTGTGCCCATGCGGGCATTTGCAATACCATTGAACATGCAAGGAAAGTTACGGGTATTAACCGGATTAAGGCCGTTCTTGGGGGATTCCATTTGAAAAATATGGACCGGATTACGGAAAAAACAATCAGTTATCTGAAAGAAAACAATATTCCGTCGGTCTATCCTTCCCATTGCACAGAACTTCCGGCACTGGCTGCCTTTTATAATGCATTCCGGACAAGCCAGGTCAAGACAGGTTCTGTCCTTATATTTTAATACGAATGAAGGATTCCTTAAATTTCCTGAAATATTGTATGAAAACACCCATTTCGATACTGCTGCTGTCACTTATGATCCTTACCCGGTGCAAATCCCCGGTGCCTCCGGAAACAGGCAGAACTGAAATGATCACGTTTAAGGAAGCCTCGTCGCTTGCAACTCCTGCGCTTCAATGCATTCAGAAACCATATCCATACAAACCCGGTCATGTCTTAACATCGGACAGCAGCCTGATCCCACACAGGGAATTGCATCCAGCATTTTTTGGATGTTTTGACTGGCATAGCTCGGTGCACGGACACTGGACCCTGGTGAAACTGTTGAAAATGTTTCCCGATCTGCCGGAAGAAAACGAAATCAGGGATAAATTATCACAAAACATAACGGATAAGAATGTGCTGAAAGAGCTTGAGTTTTTCTATTCCCCGGAAAATACAACATATGAAAGAACATATGGGTGGGCCTGGCTGTTGAAATTACAGCTCGAATTACTCACGTGGGAAGATCCTTCTGGAAATGAACTGGCAGCTAATTTACAGCCTCTCGCAGATTCCCTGATAAAAAAATATCTTGATTTCCTTTCGGTGCTTCCCTACCCGATCCGGGTCGGGGAACATACCAATACAGCATTTGGACTCTCGTTTGCATGGGATTACGCCGATGCCATGCAGGTCACAGAACTGAAAACCTTAATTAAAAAACGTTCTGAAGACTTTTACCTGAACGACACCGGATGCCCCATCAACTGGGAACCTTCCGGATTTGATTTCCTATCGCCATGCCTGATGGAGGCCGATCTGATGGGACGAATACTGAACGGAAGAGCATATGTGAGCTGGATAAAATCTTTTCTTCCGGAGCTGTTTGATAACAGGATTAACCTTATTGAACCGGCCATGGTAACCGCCCGGAGTGATCCAAAAATTGTTCATCTCGATGGTTTGAACTTCAGCAGGGCATGGTGCCTCTTCAGAATAGATAATTACCTGGATAATGCCTATCCTCAGATTGCAGAACTGGCCTTTAAACACCTGGAAGCATCATTACCTTATATTACCAGCGGCAACTATGAAGGTGAACACTGGCTGGCATCCTTTGCAGTATATGCCCTTGAATCCGGCATACTCTGGGGTAATATTAATAACTAATTTTTACTCACTTCAAGAAGGAACATTTTAGAACAGGAAATTGTGTTGAATTTCACCAGGTGCAAACCTGTTTCAAAGATGGTGCTTTCTGTCGATAATACCAGTTTATCAAACCCGGGACTGACATCAGGGAATACAGATTGTGACAGTTTTTTTCCATCGATTGAAAAGATCTCCACCGTTACATCGGATTGCTCGGACAGGTAGTATTCAATGTTGAACTGATTTCCTGCGGGATTGGGAAAAAGTCTGAACTGTTCTTCCTTTTTATAACCGGCGGTTAAATCCCCTGCCCCGGTTTCTTCTGAAAACCTGAACCAGTTAACCCGGCAGGTATTGGCAGCTGATGAATGGTAAACCAGGTATACATCGTGCAGTCCATCGACCGGACCGACCGACGAGGTTGTGATTCCGTATTGATTCAAATCACCTTTTGGAGTAATATCAATTGTCCCTGCAAATTCACCGTCCAGGCTGTCGAGGTAAATACTGAATGATGTACCGGTGGTTTCCTGTGCGGCATATTCGATAATGAAGGATCTGACTTCCTGTTCAAAATTGAAATTTTTAAACATGATGAAGGTGTTGTCCTGGCTGAATTCAGCGCACTGGTTTCCATCCGGACCTGGAGCCAGTTGAACTGATTGTGATTTTCCTTCAAAGAATTCGGCTTCCATAAAAGAATTCGGATCCTGCCGGTAAGTCTCTTCAACAGGGCCGCCACCGACCGTCACCGAGGTGCTCAGGTGAATACTGTCGGATGAACTTCCAATCAGGAGGTCAGCCATACCCGATTCAACATAAAACGCTCTTTCGGCTGTATTATAAAAGCTCAGATCCTCGTGTTTCAATATGAAAGTAACCGACCTGGTTTCCCCGGGAAGGAGGTGAATGCGTTGAAATCCTTTCAATTCCTTTTTGGGACGGATGGTTTCGTTTGAGTTTACATGCAGATAAAACTGTACAACCTCATCCCCGGCACGTGTACCGATATTTCTGACCTGCACGCTCATGCTGATTGAGTCGCCCGGATTAAGCTGAGCAGATTCCAACTTAAGGCTGTCATATCCGAACGTCGTATAGCTCAGTCCATATCCGAATGGATACAGGGGTTCTCCTTCAAAATACATGTATGTGCGATTATTCCTGATGTTATAATCGTCCATATCGGGCAGATCCTCCACCGATTTATACCATGTCGTACACAATCTTCCTGCCGGATTATAGTCGCCGAACAGCACATCGGCAATGGCTGTCCCCTGCGACTGTCCGTTATACCATGCAGTGAGTATGGCCGGCACATGCTCCTGCGGCCAGTTCACCCCCAGTGAAAATCCTGTCACGAGTACAACCACTGTATTCGGATTGGCTGCGTAAACGCTTTGAATCAGTTCATCCTGCACGCCGGGAAGTGTGATATCGGTCCGGTCGAAGGATTCATCAGCCACGTGCAGATCGGTTCCGCATACCACGATGGCCACATCAGCCCGCGCCGCCAGTTCTGCGGCATGGTCAAGCTCCTCTTCACTGATGATACTGCTGATATTGCATCCCGGTGTGTAAAGAACCTTTTCCCTGTCCACGGGAAGTGTAGAATCATAAAACCGGAACCAGTTCACATTAAGGAGGTACCCGCTTCCCCCGGTAAATACAAGATAAAGGTCGTGAGTTCCTGATAATCCGGAAACATCCGCTGTAAGTGTGACCCAGTTTTGCCATCCCCCGGTTCCACTGACAGCGATGGTGGTAATTAGTTCCCCGTTAACGCCGTCCAGCCTGACTTCAATATTACCACCGGCAGTAGCGGAGGCGACGCGAATATCGAGTTCATCCATGCCGGGATCGAAGGAAAGATCATTATAGGCCATGTAATCTCCATTTTCGATATAACCGACGTTCAGACCTCCTTCGGCGCATGTTTCTGTTTGAATACCGGACATCACATCGTAATATTCCGCTTCGACTTTTCCTCCGGCCCCCTCAAGTCCCATTTTACTGCGCACAGCACTCAGTGTGGAAACCGCGATTGCAGGACTTCCACTGTATCCCCCGAGCTGCACCTGGTCGGCATTTGGACCGATGATGGCTATCGTATCGATTGCATTAATATCCAGCGGAAGCAGCTGATTTTCATTCTTCAGAAGCACAATGGATTCCCTGGCCGCCTCAAGAGCCAGGTCACGATGCTTCCGGCAGTCGAGCATCGTATCCGGAATAGCGGTATACACTACCTCCGATGACGGGTCAAACTTACCAAGGAGAAACCTGGCTTTAAGGAGGTTATGAAGTGCGTTATCAATGTGTGCTTCTGTAAGCAACCCCTGGGTCAGTGCTGAATTCAAGTTTTCCTGGTACGTCGAACCACAGTTAAGATCGGTTCCCGATATGACAGATATAGCAGAAGCTGAGGCGGCATTTTTAACATAGTGATGATTGTTCCATACATTATAGATGGCATCGCAGTCGGAAACGACATATCCCTGAAAGCCCCATTCAGTTCTGAGAATGTGCTCCAGCAATGTCCGGTTGGCTGAACAGGGAACATCATTTACCGCATTATAGGCGCTCATGACCGAAAAGACTCCGGCCTCTTCCACACAGGCTTTAAAAACAGGAAGATAATATTCCCGCAGGTTCCGTTCATCCATATTTGAAGACCTGCTATAACGGTTCACCTCAATATTGTTGGCAGCAAAGTGTTTGACTGTTGCCACCGTCTTCAGGTATTTCGAATCATTGCCCTGCATGCCCCTGACAAAACTCAGGGCTATCT
The DNA here is from genome assembly GCA_016936975.1 of Bacteroidales bacterium. Lineage (GTDB taxonomy): Bacteria > Bacteroidota > Bacteroidia > Bacteroidales > JAFGWU01. Next base: position 18,039 of record JAFGWU010000051.1, read on the forward strand.
GCCTGGCCAGGTATACATCTTCGCCGTAATTCTCTTCCGCCCGTCCCCAGCGTGGATCGCGCGCCATATTTATGGTCGGGCTCCAGTACGTCAATCCCTTCCCTTCGGTATTGTTCTTAACCCGAGCCTCATCGGATATGGCCTGAGCCACCCGGTATACCAGCTCCGGATTCCAGGTGGAGGAAAGAGCGATCGCCTGTGGAAAGGATGTGGCCAGTCCTGCACGTGCCACCCCGTGCAGGGCTTCACTCCAGTAATTGTATGCCGGTATGTTAAGCCGGGGAATCGCACTTGCGTTGTTACCCAGTTGGGATATCTTTTCACCGGAAGTCATCCGGGAAATGAGGTCATCGACACGGTCATCCACATCCACGGTCCAGTCGGGATAAACCGGGTTGTCCTGCGCATGAAGATTGATGATAGCAGCAAAAAATACAATTACTGCAGTGAATAAACGGGATCTGAAATGCATATGGACGGTTTTAATTATTAGCCTGCTTTAAATATTTAGTATCATGAATATTCAATGCCTTAAAAGTTATGCTAATGGTGATATCACAATAAAATTAGTCTTTTTTTTAAATCAGCCAACTCTCTCAAACTCCTTCGGCACAACAAAATCAGTGTGGATCACCCCTGCTGAAGCTTCGGTGATCAGGAAGTGTGAGAGCGGAGCGTGAGGAGGGTTCTTAATTTCAAAAGACTAATTTAAAGACCTGAATTCATTAGGTGTGTAGCCTGTTTCTTTCTTAAACAACCTCGAAAAATGCTGAGAATACTTAAATCCTAACTCGAAGGCAATCTCATTTACCGTTTTGCCAGTATCTAAAATCCTGTTCTTGGCAATATCGATGATCTTGTCCTGAATGTATTCCTTTGCCGATTTCCCGGTCTCCCTTTTTATTAAATCGCCGAAATAGTTCGCAGATAAATAAAGTTCTTCAGCAAAATACGCCACAGAAGGCAACCCTGTTTTTTGAGGTTCGTTTGATGCAAAATAGCCATTGAGCAATTCATAAAACTTTTCAATTATTCCCTTGTTGACCTTATCTCTTGTAATGAACTGGCGGTCATAAAAACGTTCGCAGTAATTCAGGAACAATTCAATGTTTGAAGTAATGAGCCTCTTGCTGTGCTTATCAACACTATGCTGTAACTCAAATTCTATTTTGGAAAAACTCTCCATCACAATCTGCCTTTCACGGTCTGATATGTGTAATGCTTCGTTTGCGTTATAGCTGAAAAAACTGTACTCGTTAATACTTTTCCCAAGCGGAGTCCCGTGAATCAAGTCAGGGTGGAATACCAGGGCGTGTCCCACAGGTTGATAAATTTTTCCGTCTGTTTCAATATCCATTACCTGCCCCGGTGAAACAAAAACAAGGGTCCCTTTTTGATAGTCGTAATAGTTACGCCCATATTTAATATCCCCGCATTTTACATCCTTTAGAAAAATACAATATAGGCCGTAATATATCTTAACTGTTTTTTTCCCGTCCCAGGATCTTGGATTGGCTTTTGAAAAATCGATGACACTGACCAGGGGGTGCAAAGTCTGGTGATTATTCAGGTCATTGTATTGGTTAACAGTTTCAAATCTAAATATCTTTTCCATGAATATTCAGTTCTTATGACACAAAGTTAACCATTCCTTCAAGCTAAAACACCTTCAGAAGTCAAAACAGTAAAAATGGTAGTGAATACAGTAGTTTGTATACAATTGCCTAATTTGTGAGTTCTTAGATTTGTAAAATGAAAATATATTGTGAAAATGAGAAATGATAATACCAAACAGGACACTGTAAGGTTACATTACGCTAAATTGAATTACGAAAAGCACTTAAATTTGTTGAATGTCCTTTTATTGCTTATAGCAGCAATAGGGTTATCATCATGTACTCAACATCAAGATGATCTGATAATTATCAGGGAACAGGGCAGCTTTGCTGTTGGTGGTTCAGTCAAATCCAATCCGGGGACATTTGATGCCATCACGCGTGCACCGGAGGGTCAGACTTATCATGGCGACCATGCTTACGTTTTTTATCAGATCCCCGTAAATGCCCGCAAATACCCCCTGGTGATGTGGCACGGAATCGGTCAGTTTTCGAAAACCTGGGAGACGACACCCGATGGAAGGGAAGGCTTCCAGAACATCTTTCTGAGGCGGGGTTACAGTGTCTATATAATGGACCAGCCCAGGCGCGGAAATGCAGGACGCAGCATGGCCGAAGCAACGATTACTCCTAATCCTGATGAGCAGTACTGGTTCAATATATTTCGGGTTGGTGTCTGGCCCGGCTTCTTTCCCGGTGTACAATTCTCAAAAGACCCGGAAGCACTAAATCAATATTTTCGTCAGATGACCCCTAACATTGGACCTATCGATACGAAAGTAAATATCAATGCAGGTTCGGCCCTGGCCGATAAGATCGGCCCGCTCATTCTCGTAACGCATTCTCATGCGGGAGGATTCGGGTGGGCCACTGCCATGGCAAATGAGAACGTGCGTGCCATTGTCTCTTATGAACCCGGATCGGGGTTCCCCTTCCCCGAAGAAGAAGTTCCCGATCCGATCGAAAATTCGGCAGGTCCGCTGGAGGCTGTTGGTGTTCCAATGAAAGAATTTATAAAGCTTACAAAGATTCCTGTTATCATATATTATGGGGATAATATTCCGGCTGTACCAGAACCGAATCCGGGAACGGATGGCTGGCGTGCCCGTCTTCAGATGGCCAGATTGTGGATGGATACGGTTAATGAACACGGGGGTGATGTAACAGTGGTCCATCTGCCGGAAATTGGGATAAAAGGCAATACCCATTTCCCGTTTTCAGATTTAAACAACGTAAAGATAGCCGACCTGATGTCCGGTTGGTTAAAAGAAAAAGGGCTTGACAGATGAGAGGTATATCTGATGATCCGAAAAAAGTAATCTAAATAAAATAACCTTCAAGGGAGGGAAATAATGATGAAAAGAGTGATAAGAATCTATTTTTTTTTGTTTATGTTGATGACGACAAACTTCATTTCTTCAGGTCAGTCCAGACTTAACAATCCTTTCGGACTGGTGTACCAAGATGCCATTACAGAAAATGTACCAGGAGAGGTGCATATTCATACTGTAACCTATAAATTGAATGGCATTGATATCTCTGCCAATATTTACACGCCCGCCAACTATGACCCGTCACAGAATTTTCCGGCGGTGGTGGTAGCCCACCCCAACGGCGGAGTTAAAGAGCAGGTAGCCGGATTATACGCTCAGCGGTTGGCAGAATCGGGTTACATCACAATTGTTGCCGATGCATCGTATCAGGGAGCCAGCGGCGGAGCGCCGCGTAATGTGGACAGGCCGGCCAACCGTATTGAGGATATCCGCGGAATGGCCGATTTTATTACACAATATGCAGGCGTGGATGCAGATCACCTCGGCTTATTGGGTGTTTGTGGGGGCGGTGGCTATTCGTTAAAGGCAGCTCAGACCGACAAGCGTTTTAAAGCTGTGGCGACCTTAAGTATGTTTAATTCGGGCGAGGTAAGACGCAACGGATTTATGAATTCTGGACTCGCTACCATACATGACCGGTTAAAGGAGGCGACAGAAGCACGTGCTTCAGAAGCAGCAGGTGGGGAAATTCGCTATGCTGCTGATGCTGAATGGACCGATGAAATGGCAGACAATCTTCCTTTTGATCTGTATCGTGAAGGACATTATTATTACCACAGATCCCATGCGCATCCCAATTCCACATTCAGGTACACCATGAGCAGTCTGCTCGATCTGATGGCATTTGACGCAGCCACCAACATGGATTTAATCAATCAGCCACTGTTGATGATGGCTGGAAGCAAAGCCGACACGTATTATATGACCGATCGGGCATTCCATCTTGCTACAGGTACAAATGAGAAAGAGTTATTTCTTATTCCGGGAGCAACTCACATTCAAACCTATTATGTTCCGGAATATGTAGCGCAGGCAATGAATAAACTCAATGAGTTCTTTGGAAAACATTTAAAATGATTAATTATAAAATGAATCTCCTCGCATTAAGCTGAAGAGGTATCATCAGGAATAATCACTGATTTCGATGCAAGCATCGGAGTATTAGACTCATTTATTCCGATGTACATCGGGATTAGTTCAACCTGCAAATTTCAGTTCTTCGCCAGGGCGAATCCTGGAATTTGAGTTTCACTAATAAACAACATGCAATATGAAAAGATTAACAACAGGATTGGTCATAATAATCAGTTGCAGTTTATATGCTCAACCAACTAATAAAATTATTAACCAGAAAGCGCCGGTAGTTAAAACTGCTTCAGGAAAAATCCGTGGGATGGTAGAAGGAGATGTCGCTATTTTCAAAGGGATTCCTTACGCTGCTCCGCCAGTTGGCGAATACCGCTGGCGCCCACCTCAACCCTTAAGCCCATGGGAAGGAATACGTGATGCCAGCGAGTTTGGTCCTGATTGTGCTCAAAGCGGATGGGGTACTGCTCCGGGGACCATTCAGGAAGGTTCATCGGAAGATTGTCTGTATCTTAATTTGTGGAAACCTGCCGACACCAGGTCGGGGGCAAAGCTGCCGGTTATGGTTTGGATACATGGTGGCGCCTTCGTCGGAGGCTCCGGCTCAAGTCCGCAAAATTATGGACATCAGTTTGCCAGGCAAAGCGTCATTCTGGTTACCTTCAACTACCGTCTGGGTCGCCTCGGCCATTTTGCATTCCCTGCCTTGAGTGCTGAACATCCCGAAGAACCTAAGGGTAGTTACGCCTATATGGATCAGATTGCAGCTCTTGAGTGGATACAGGAAAATATTGCCGCTTTCGGAGGCGATCCGAATAATGTTACGATTTTCGGTTTCTCAGCCGGGGGCGTATCGGTGCATTCACTCATGACCATACCGGCTGCCAGAGGTCTTTTTCATAAAGCGATCAGTGAGTCAGGTGGTGGACGCGACGGTGTTCTTACCGGTAGGCCGATTAATAAAGAAAATGCTGATCCCCTTTACCCTGTTTCAGCTGAAACGATCGGAATAAATTTTGCCCGTAAACATGGGATAGAAGGAACGGATGCCACCGCAATGGCTAAGTTGCGCGCCCTGAGCGCAGAGGAGATTGTAGACGGAGGTCAGGAAAATGATGGACAGGGAGGTCCGCCTATCTATTCAGGCCCGATTCTCGATGGTAAACTGGTTGTAGAAACTGCTGAGAGCGCATACAAGGCAGGAAGGCAGGCAAAGGTTCCGCTCATCATCGGATCGAATAGCGCAGAAATTGGTGGAAGTTTTGTTAATTCCAGCAGTTCAAAGGAAGAACTGTTTTCACTGTTCGGGGAACTTGAGGGTGAGGCAAAAGCTGCCTATGATCCTGATGGGAACAAGGAATTCAATGAGGTAATCACAAAGTTTAATACGGACTGGGTATGGGCTGAGCCGGGCCGTTTTACCGCAAGGGCTTTTATCGCTAATGGAGAACCGGCTTACATCTACCATTTCGGTTATGTCCCCGACGCCGTGAAGGAGTGGATGCGTTTTGGTGCCGGACACGGATCCGAAGTTGGATACGTGTTCGACAATCTTATGAACCGGGACGGATCACCTGTGGATCCTAAAGACAAAGAGGTTGCCAAAATGATGAACACTTATTGGGCAAACTTCGCCAGGACAGGTGATCCCAATGGTGAAGGATTACCAGAATGGCCCGTTTACAATACACAGAATGAAGAGATCCTTGATATCCAATCTGATGGTAAAGCGGTTGGCAGGCCCGATCCAAGAAAAGCGAGACTGGATGTAATTGAGAAGGCTTTCAGGTTCAGGGCTCGGATACAATCACGCGGTGGGTTTTAACCTGTAAAAAACCAGGAAGGATTGCTGATCTCAAAAAATGATTATGGAAAGCATAATATGGTAAATGAAATGACTACATTATTATGACAAAAAAACTGTCACTCAGAATACTCATGGGATTAATGGTTGTGAGTTGCTCATCCGGTAGTCTTTTCTCCCAAAGCATGATAGAATTCAATAAGGCATTAACCGTAAAGCAACGAAGCATTATACCAATTGCTGCTTATTCGGCAAAAGGAGATCTTCAGCATTTAGAATCTGCACTGAACGAGGGATTAGATGCCGGATTAACCACCAACGAAATAAAAGAAATCATTGTACATCTGTACGCATATTGCGGGTTTCCACGCAGTATCCGTGGATTGCAGACATTCATAGAGGTGCTTGATGAACGGAAAACCAGGGGGATTAACGATGTATCTGGTTACGAGGTATCGCCGGTAAACGATGAACTCAGCAAATATGAGCGGGGCAGAGAGAATCTGGAAAAACTTACAGGGAAACCACAAACCGGACAGCAAAGTGGTTATGCTGCATTTGCCCCCGTAATAGAAATATTTCTAAAAGAACACCTGTTCGCTGATATTTTTGAGCGGGATGTATTGACTTATGCTGAAAGAGAATTGGTAACTGTTTCCGTACTCTGCAGTATTGGCGGTGTTGAACCAATGCTGCAATCCCATTTATCAATTTGCCTCAATCTTGGCTTCACTCCGGAACAGTTGAATGAATTTGTAGTACTCATGAAATCAACTGTGGGCAGAAAAGCGGCCAGGGAGGCGCGGAAAGTTTTGGATGAAGTTATCAAATCAAGGCAATCGTAATAACCTTAAGTACAGAGATGATTACTTCAACAATTGCTGACATAAACAAAACAAAAATGATCCAATGATGAAAAAAACGTTTATATACAGTCTGCTATTTCTGTTCCTGGCAATTGCAGGGTGCAATAATGGGAAAAAAGCAGACGATACAATTCGGCAAAGTAATCCTGTTTTTCCAAAAGGAGAAATATTAACCAGTGAGCATTTTACCGGCACGGTGTGGTTTCATATGATGGGAGCCAGCGACAGTACTTTGCATACCAGGTTTGGCAATGTAACGTTCGAACCCAAAGCAAGAACAAACTGGCACTCGCATCCTGGCGGACAAATTCTTCTTATAACCAGAGGCAAGGGGTATTATCAGGCAAAAGGTCATCCGGCCATGATATTACACAAGGGAGATGTTGTGGAAGTTCCACCAAACGCAGTACACTGGCATGGTGCCGGCCCCGATGGTGAATTTGCCCACATTGCTATTAGCCTGAATACCGATGAAGGAGGTGCAGTTTGGTCAGGACCTGTGACGGATGAGGAATACGAAGGGGTGAATAAATAAAATTAGCCGGTAATATTGAAGTTATTTAAACGCCTTCGGGACCCCGCAGGTCAGCAAGCAGTAAATTACCAGCAAAGCCTGATATTCTGCGATCTAACGGTAACGAATCAGATAAACGTAAACAGTCATCTGCTCAGTGAGACTGGCAATAAAAAAAACCAACGAACCTAACATTTCATTCAAATTCCTTTGGTACCCCACAGATTATTTTGAATGGGACATTTCCCTTATTCCGGTATTGGTGCTTTTCATCGGGCATGACCAAAGCGAAGTCGCCGGCCTTGATGGGTTGCTCCTCCCCTTTTTCGTTCACCAGGGCCCCCTCTCCCTCAATAATATAATTCATATGTTCATAAGGGTGACTGTGATAGGGTGTATAACCACCAGGCTCAACGGTAAATACCCTGTAGGAATAGACCGGTGCCCCGTCGTTTTTCGATAACGGGACCTGCTTCCATGCCTTATACGCGCCATCCATGTGCACTTTGTGCTTCTCAACCCGATTCAGTGATATAATTTTCATATCCATAAATTTTATCTCACACAAACTAAGATAATAATTTTTTATATTTTTGTCCTGCTTTGAATTGAGCTAAGTTTCTCCGGAGAGGTGGGAGAGTGGCTTAATCCACAAGTTTGCTAAACTTGCGTACTCGTTCAGGGTACCGGGGGTTCGAATCCCCCCCTCTCCGCAAAGCAATGATAATCCACAACCTGCGGTTGTGGATTATTTTTTTGAGCAAACGGTTCAAGCTTGCTTGAAACCGGATGCGAAAAAAAATAAGACAGTTGTGAGCGCAGCGAACAACAGGATTATCATTGCTTTGCATGGATC
>JAFGWU010000052.1 GCA_016936975.1 Bacteroidales bacterium
CACATTACTTTTTCCTTCCGGAGACAGGCACTGTAGCTTTGTGCCATAGTATTAACGACAACCGGAGGAGACTGGCAGAATATTTATATCCTGTCAGACTGCCCGATCATCCGTAACAAATTAAAAAAATGAAAACCAAATCATTGAAACCACTGGCGCGAACCTTCTTTCTGAGCGGGATCTGGGATACGATTGCGGCTATACTCTATCTTTTTGTGATTGGTAACGGAAGGTTGATAGACAAGCCGGCAACTGACCCCTTCTATTCTGTTTTCCTGGGATCATTCTTCCTCTGTTTTGCGTGGCTGCAGTTCCTCTCTGCCTTCAATATCAGGCGGTACGCTTTTAATGTCGGCTGCCTCATCATCGGCAGAGCATTTTATGTCATCCTGCTTTACGCATATATGGCATTTGCGGCAGATTTCCCGACAACATTCTGGTTTACCGGCATAATTGACGGGCTCTTTACGGTCCTGTATATGATTTTTGCCTTCCGTGGCGGACTGGGCATGCGTGATCTTTTCCTTCCTCAGCGGATGCCAGACGCCGGATGATATCGAAGAGTCCGGAAAGATGGCGGAATGGATGCCGGGCATTGATGCATGAAATGGAAATAATAAAAGGTAACTATGAGAATACAGAAAATAATATCAGTGATACCGGTTTTGGTGTTCTGTTGCTGCCCGTTAAAGGCACAGACAGAACCTTATGTCGTGGGAGACGAGAACTACACAGGTATCCTTGCATTTCACAGGCCAGATACCCTGCTGGTTGTTGTACCCCACAATTACAACATCACTGACCAGGAAAAGAGAGAGATAGAAAATTATGTGTTCTGGGACCAATATCAGAAAAAGCCGGTTTATACATACAAAAAGGAGACGGAGTTAACCCGGGATGATGAATTGAGGAATATCCAGTTTTATGGACCTTTCTGCGATTTTCGGATGGCAGAGATTCAGAATATCCCGATTAAACAGGTTCCTGGCGGTTTTCTGTTCAACGGCGAACAGTTCACCAGGCCCACTGATTCCTTCTTTTACATTAATGATGAGGCTACCAGGCTCTACACCTGCCGTAACTCAACCCAGGTCTTCCATCAGTATGCCAATCTTGCGGCAGGGTATTTCCCGCTCTACATCTTCAGGGGGATGGATCTTTACCTTAGCGGATACTGTTCAGACATTACAAACCAGCCCCGGGTGAACTATATCAATAAGATGCGTCAGTCATACTTTGTTTCGGTCCCTACAAACCATTTCGATTTTGAGCTGGCGAAGAGTATTTACACCGATTCACTCAGGGATGTGATAGTTGAGAATGCCGATCATTACCTTGAAACTTTATGTGCCATCCTTAAGACTGATACCACGGGTCTGGGAAGAATGACCACCTACGTCTACCGCAATATGTCTGATCTGCAGAAGTTCCTGTCCATGTCGCCAAAAATGACCATCTATGGCAAATCGTTTGGGCCTGTCAACCATGTCTCCGGTCTGGATATGGCTGTCTTTAACCATGAACTGGCACATACCGTCAGCGGGCGCAAGATCGGGTTTCAGTCGAACAGCTTCTTCTGCGAGGGCCTGGCCGTATATACCGGTTACATGACCGGAGACAACGGTTATACCGCTGACCTGGATACAACAGCAGCCCACCTCAATCTGCTTACCGAAGAGATGATTGTTGGTCCGGATCACCGCTTTTATTCAATCCCACTGATGTACCCCATCTCGGGTGTTTTTACCCGATTTATAATAGACCGAACAGGAATTGAAACATTTAAAGAGATCTATGCACAGACGTCCATTGAGGATGCTTTCCGCGAAAAAGGTTTTCCCCTGGCGGAGCTGATCGCTGAATTTAAGAGCACTTTGAACGCTGGCAGCAGACCCCGGGTAAAGTAAATAATTACAAGCGTTTCACAATTTTAAAATATTCTGAAGCCTGATTTCGGGTTACGTTCAGAATGTACGAACCCGGTTCAAGACTCTCCAGGTCCAGGATAATATGGTCACCTTCGAATTCCCCGATCATCAGTGCTTTACCTGTCATATCAGCAATACGATACTGATTTTTCGCCGCGGGACTCCCCATGGCACTAAGTCGGATTGACAATTTATCACGAAACGGGACGGGATAAACCAATACTTCCTTTTCAGAAACCGGATCAATACCGGTAATTACATAAACATACTGTTCGGACGGTTCCGAAGGACAGCCGTCGGCAACCACCTGCAGAGTGTAAATGCCGTTAATCCCCGGATATAATGTATTCCCTGTCTGCCCGGAAAAGGTATCGTTCACATACCAGCGGTTGTTATTATCATTCGATGAAACAAGCCTGACAACTCCGGATATCGTGTCCGCCATTATTACAGGCTTTTTCGGATTGATGCATATTTCCATCCAGACTGTATCAGCCTCTTCATAAGTATCATTGCCTGTTTCGGTTGCGATGAATGTGACTTTGCCCGGACTGCTGTATATCAGCCTGTTCTTTTCAAAAAAGGCGTTTCCGGCCATCACTTTGAAAAACACCTCCTCCCCTGAATCGGAAGCAGCACTCAGATAAATCGGGTTGTCACCTTCGGTAATTATCCCGGGATCATCAAGTATAATTGTGTTCTCCGCCTTCGAGATGGAGACTGTCATATTCTCCACGCTGAAATAGGTGCTTTCATTGCCGTCAGTATAAGCTTTGATCAAAGCCGTTCCCAGCCCGGTTGCCCGAAGCTGGTTCCCCTCTATATAGGTTCTGTCGTCCATGCTTATAAAACTGACATCCAGACCTGATCCGGACGTGGCATTCAGGGTCTGATACTCGTACAGTTTCATGGGTTGCAACGACTGGAAATTGATCTTGAAATACTCTTTACCAGGCTCTGATTCGTTTGTAACCAGCAGTTTATTGGAGAAATCGGTTGTAAGAAAAACCCTTCCTTCGCGGGATTCACAGAAATATCCGTTCACATTGGCAGTTGGGGGAATGCCTTCATTGCTTGAGATCCATCGTTTGGAATATGCCATCCTGGTATATATTCCGGCAGTGGACCCGGATATCCTGCTGGCAAAAATATGTCCCCGGGAAGCAGCAAATATGCTGTGAATTATCAATGAAAAAGGGAACGGGTCTGTATCGCTCCATGTTTCCTGTTGCCATGCCGTTTCAGCAATAGCGCCGGTAACAGTATTTCTGAACAGCCCTCCTACCTGGAAATTGGTTGCCACACCGTCAAGAGATATGATAATGCCCGAATCATTATTAAAATCTATATCCAGGATCTGTGCGACCTTCATCACATACTCCGTGTTATCAAGAATTACCTTTATCTCCTTTTTGACCCATAAGGCCTGGTTCTCATCCCAGAGCCAGAGACCGCCGTTCAATCCATTGTCATCCTGCTGCAGGGTGCAGAACAGATTACCTTGCCCATCGGCAATAATATTGTTTACGTAACCGGAAGGGAGGCCATTTGTGGCGGAGGTCCATGATTTGCCATTGTCGGCTGATCTGAATATTCCTCCTGACACGGGTGAACAGGCATACAGATAGCCATTGCGGTCCTCTGCAAAACTTCTTATGTACGGCAGGTCAATAGGAATCTCATCCCATTTGTCGCTGTTGGCTTCGTTTCGATAAATCCACCCGGTGCCACCGCCCAGAAGAGTACCATTTTCAGAGATAAAAAGAGTGGTAACAGGCTGATCTTTTGGCAGATCCAGAACATGGTCCCATGAAGCTCCCTGATTTGTACTTCTGAAAATTCCCATATTATAAGTGGATACGAAAATTGCTTCGGGATCATTGGAATAGATGATTCCGGAGTGTAAGGCATTCTCATCTGTTTCAACTCCGCTTATCTTCCAGAAGGACTGTGCACTGATGCTGACAGTGTAAATCAGAAATATGAACAACGATACTATCTTCATATCTGGTTAATCTTAATCCCGGAGTAACCTTTACAATTTTGTTTACCTCCGGGCGGCCTGATCCTGAGTAAGGATGGCCGGGTTTCACTGGTAGTATCACCAGGAAACTTTCGTTTTTCTTCACTTCAAAATGAAAACAATCACTTCCGCATTTTGTTTTACGGGAGGATAATTTTCCGGGAAGTCATTGACGGAATTTTTTATACTATCTAATCATTGCACCTGGTTGTAGTCATTTCCCCTACACTGCAATCATCTTTAGCCCTACTGCTGATTGCCATTTGTCCCTATAAGCCGGAGAACGGCTCCGCG
>JAFGWU010000053.1 GCA_016936975.1 Bacteroidales bacterium
ATTGGAAGGGTAAAGTCCATATAAATGAGAGACATGACGATGGTTATCTTTCGGATTATCCCAGTCATGCATCCATTCCTGCAACTGTCCCCAGTTACCTGTCTGCATCGGAGGAAGATGCCTGACTGCTTCTTCCAGTTTTAGGATCAGTTCTTTATCAGTACCAAGGACTTGTGCAGCTTTAGTTGTTCTTGTGAACAGGTCAAAAACAAGCTGGTTGTCCATGGTGGTACCGGCAGATATAGCTTCCCGCGGATGAACTGAAGGGGCATTTTCAGGAGAGAGTGAAGGGCTGACTACAAGCCACTTATTTTCGGGCTCCTCAACCAGAAAATCAAGTAAAAATAATGAGGCTTCTTTTACAACAGGATATATGGATCTTAAAAAATCCTTATCTCCATTATAATCATATTTATCAAAAAGATGCTGAGAAAGCCAGGCGCCTCCCATTGGCCATTGTCCCCAGCTTGCACCGTCGATCGGACCGGTGAAGCGCCAGATATCAGTATTGTGATGCACTACCCAGCCCTGTGCACCATACATATCAGATGCAGTTTGCTTTCCTGTCTGCGAAAGATCACGGACCATCTGAACCAGTGGCTCATGCATCTCAGTGAGGTTGGTTATCTCGGAAGGCCAGTAGTTCATTTCGGTGTTGATGTTAATTGTGTATTTGCTGTCCCAGGAAGGAGTTAGCTGATCGTTCCATATTCCCTGGAGGTTTGCCGGTTGACCTCCGGGTCGCGAAGATGAGATCAACAGGTAACGGCCAAACTGAAAATACAGAGATACAAACTGCGGATCATCAGACTTTGTAAATTGTTCAAGACGAATATCTGTCGGATTTTTAACAGCATCTGTAATACCCAGGTAAAGACTAACTGTGTTGAAATATTTCTGATAATCAACAACATGATCCTTGTATAACTGATCATAGTTTTTCTTCAGGGCATTCTGCAGGTAATTATTTACCCTTTCTCCGGCATTTGCACTTATATCGTTATAGTTTACGAAATTAGTTGCCATAGAAATATATAAGGTTGCTCCATCAGCTTTTGAAATGTTCAGTGCAGTATCTGTTGCGGATACAGAACCTCCAGTTGTCAGGACCTTCACCTTAGTCATAAATTCAAGCAGGTTTCCTTTTACCTTTTCAAAATCATTTGTTTTTCCCGACATGATCAGCTCATTATCGCCGTTTGTGCTTACATCAACATCTGAGGGCCTGTCGAGTGTTGCTGAGAAGTTCACTGAACCGGGTTTATCGGCAGAAATACTGACTACAATGATCTGATCGGGGAATGAAGAAAAAACTCTGGTCTCATACTTAACGCCGTCAACATTATACCTGCTGGAAACCATGGCTTCAATTAAATCAAGCTCCCGGGAATAATCTGAAAAATTTTCATGTCCCGGAAAAAATAGTCTGAGATTTCCCATAGTCTGGTAAGGCATACCATTGGAAATCTTACTTATGAATTTCTGGTTGACGATATCATGGGCTTCCTTATACTTCCCTTCAAAAATCAGTCTCCTGACTTCAGGGAGTGCTTCTCTCGCTTCAGGGTTATCGTTACGGTATGGTGAACCTGCCCATACTGTACTCTCATTAAGCTGAATGAGTTCTTTCGATGGATCTCCGTATACCATTGCACCCAGGCGGCCGTTCCCAACGGGCAAGGCTTCAACCCACTGCCTGGCAGGTTGAGTGTACCAGAGTTTTAAATAGGAATTATTTTGCGCGGTAACATCTGAAATTACTGCAAAAATAAGTAAGCAGTTAAAAAGTATCTTCTTCATAATAAAATTCCTTTCTAACTCACATGATCAATCCAGTCCAATGGTTCGTGTTCACCAAGTTCCAGATGTATTTGAACCGGCTTATTCTCAGGTAAGTTAATTACACAGTCTGCATTACCCTTCCTGAAAGTTCCAATAATTCCCGAAGGAGCTGAAATATCCTCTATTCCATACCGGGCAATCAGTGTAATTTCCTGGTTTTTTAAAGATGTAATCGTTATGTCAACCGTTCTTTCCTGCATATCCCAGGTCAGTTTATTGATCCTCGAAAAAGTGCGGGCCAGCATGCCGTTAATCGATCCTTTCCTGAGCGAGGAGGGAAGAGCAGGAAGTACCTCTATCACTCCGGGGCGCGAATACATAAGCATCTCCATGATGATAGCGGGTATTCCACCCTGTGCATCCGGTATAGGTATTCCATACGGTTCACGTGAACACCGCAGGGCAGTGCTTACATAGCCCTGTTCAAGTAATTGCCGTAAGTGTACATTAACCAACAGGTTGTCTTTAAGCCGTGCTCCGGCCAAAGCCCTGTGGCATCGTGCATAAGCAGCCAGAGTCTCACCGGCAACCGCCGTGGACATCGTATCGAATGTACGCCGCCGGTCGGCGATAACTGCAGAGAGTGCCAGTTCAGGGGTGGCATCTGGATCAATTTCATCACCCGGCCAGACTCCGTAGAGATGAGATACATGTCTGTGACTGTAGTGTTCCTGGAGGGTGGGCCAGGCCCATTCCTTAAGTGTGCCGTCAGCTTCCACGAGATATGGTGGAAGCTTGTCCAGCATAGCCTTCCATTTCGCCACATTATCAGTATCGGTACCAAGAGTCTCTGAAGCCTGAATTAAATTGGTCAGGACTTCCCGGCATACCGAGATGTCCATTGTAGCATTGATCAGTACAGGACCAGACGGATCGGTACTGCGGGGTGAGTGCTCCGGAGAGATCGATGGTACAAAGATATAATTCCCGTCTTTGTCAGTGACAGTCAGGAAATCCTCATAGAACTGAGCCAGTTCTTTATAGGCCGGGACCACCCGATTACGCAGAAATTCCATATCTCCGGTGACCAGATAATGGTCCCAGAATTGTCGTAATAACCAGCCACCGGCAGAAATCCAGTAGGGCCAGATACCGACGTCGGTGCTGGATGTATAATAAAAATTGACACCGAATCCCTTATCCGGAAAAAGGGGATACGAAGTACCCTTAAAACCAAATATATTTCTGGCGTTGTTTCTGCAATCAGGCCCGATTCCCTCTATCCATTTAAAGTAGGCTTCCATGCCTTCCCTCAGGTCTCCCTGCACAGCGCCTGCTGTTTGCAGGTTAATGGTGGAGTTGATCCTGGCTGCTATGCCCGGATACGTTCCACTGTTGAGGATGAACCAATGTCGGCCCATTTCGAAGATCTTCTCCAATAATCCGGGCGAGTAGTCAGGTCGTGACCTCTGATCAGTGAGAAGTTCCTCTATGGACATTCCATATTGAGAGTCACCTCCTAAATCTAATATAACGCGGTTTAAAATTTCCGACTGTATTTTTTGATGCCGTTCCAGTAATGCCTGATAGTCGGGCGCCAGTCCTTCAACCGTTTGCTGCAGAGCTTTGACATTTTCCTCGCTGAAATCCGGAAAATATTCAATTCGTGTAAGCAACATTACCGAGGAAGCATTCTCGATAACCAGAGTGCTTCCACTCATTCGGGCCGAACCACCGTTGCGAACCACTCGGGTCATTCCGGCATAGCCACTGTTGTCCACCGATGGATCTAAACGGCATTTGTAAATCAGCCTCTGCTCATTGGAATCCTGCCGAACCTCACAAGCTTCCACACCCTTTGGGGCATGTTTTTTCTGGTCCGCTGTCAGCTGGACAAATGCTTTCATGTCCGGATCTGTAGTGCCAATTCCCCGACGTGCGCCCCAGTCAGACCCGGAAACCATGGTCCACTCCGCTGACTTCTCCAGGGAGATCCGGACATTCATCGTCTTACCTGCCGGGGCAGTGAGCCATTGAACAACGACATTGTCTGGTCGGGAAGTGAAGGTTTGACGAACCCATTCACCATGTTCGTCAGTCCACATGACCTTTATCTCGCTGTTCTCAAAATTCAGGGTACGCAAATAGTTCCTGACTGATGCAGTTTTGGGAAGATCGAGCTTCATCAGGAAGGCCGGGATGGTCAGATGCGGCTCGGTATCCTGCTTGATTGGGCTCTCATTCATGTTCTGAAGAGCGAGAGTTACGGCTTCTCTGTTTTTTCCATCAAGAACCATTTGCCGGACCTGTGGAAAAATATTCGCAACATTAGGTGCCTCCAAAGGTCTTTTCCATGGCAAGAGAAGACTTTCGTGATGGAAAAGTAATTTTTCAGCATAGGGATCGCCCATTAACTCTATATTCATCGCTCCATTTCCTGATATAAGAGCCTCACTGACCAAATTGCCGGGGGCAATGCTGCAAAAACCCCGCTGTGGCACAATTTTTTTACTGATCCGTTCCTCCGGAGATATCGGTGAGATCGGATACGATCTTCCCATTTCCGGCTGATCGGGCAGGAATGGGTCTGCCTGCACACGTTTAAGATATTCAGCCGGACGATTGTCCGCCGACGGTTCTCCTGTTTTTGGGGATTCCTGTTCAACCGCAGCGATCATTGGCGATATCTCCATAGTACCCACCAGTCCGGCAGCGACCGCACTTGTTTTAACAAATTTTCTGCGTTTCATATTTCAATTTTTTTGATTTTTGCTTCATGATTACACCCAATTAACCCAATCCAGCGTGTTGCGCTGACCTATTTCCAGATGAACCTCTACCGGTTTTCCTTCCGGCAAGTGCAAGGTACAGGCAGCTTCCCCGGATTGAGGCTTAGTATCCAATACTCCGGATGAAACGGAGATTCTTTCAATACCATATCGGGCAATTAAAATCACATCCTGTTTTTTAATTGAGGTTACGGTTAAGTCCACGGTCCGGTCATCCATGTTCCAGGCCAGTTTATCCAGTCTCGCACACGTGCGAAGGAGCATCCCGTTGATAGATCCCCTGACCAGCGAGGGAGGAAGGGCCGGAAGAACCTCAATCACACCAGGACGTGAATAAGCCAGCATCTCCATCATGATGGCGGGAATCCCCCCTTGCGCATCAGCTATTCGAAAACCGGCGTATGGGTCATGAGGACACATGAACGTGCTGCTCACAAAACCTTGCTCAATCATGAGCCGCAATTGAGTGTCTACCATAAAACCGTCTTTAAGCCTTGCTGCAACCAGTGTTCGTTGGCAATGACTATGAGCGGCCAGTCGCTCCGGTGTACGTTTCCGGGCTGCCAGTACCGCAGCCCTGGCTAGTTCAGGTGTGCGGTCCGGATCAATTTCATCGCCGGGCCATGCACCGTAACATTGAGAGATATGCCGATGGTTATAACGGTCTTCCAGATCAGGCCATGCCCATTCCTTCAGTGTGCCATCCGGATTGAGCAGATAGGGCGGCAGTTTGGCAAGCATAGATTTCCATTTCGGCAAATTGTCAGCTTCAATACCCAATAGCTCGCAAGCCTCCACCAGATTGGCCAGAACTTCGCGGCACACCGAAATGTCCATTGTGGCGTTGATAACAGCCATGCAACTGGGGTTCAGATTGCCGGGATTGTTCTCCGGAGAAAAGGATGGAACAAAGATATAATTGCCGTTTTTGTCCGTTACCGTCAGGAAGTCCTCGTAAAACAATGCCAGATCCTTATAAATCGGTACCATACGCTTACGGAGGAAATCCAGGTCGCCGGTTACAAGATAGTAGTCCCAGAACGGTCGTACAACCCAGCCACCTGCGCTGATCCAGTATGGATGCGGCCATATCTCTCCGGTATTATCGGCGTAGTCGAACATATTAAAAACGCCGGAATCTTTGGACGGTGCGATAGGATAATGGGCGCCACGCATACCATAAATGTTCTTTGCATTAGTGTGATAATCGTGGACCAGACTTTCAACCCAATTGAAGTAGGCCATCTCGCCTTCACGGTAATTACCTATGCTTATTGGTGCGATCTGCAGATTGATGTTGACATTGGTCAGGGCCGAAACAGTTAAATACTTGCCACTTTGCAGGATGAACCAGTAGCGGCACATTTCAAAAAACGTCTTAAGAAAAGCACCCGAATAGCCCGGACTGGACCTCTGATCAGACAGAAGTTCCTCTGATGACAGACCATATTTTGAATCGTCTCCGAAATCCACTGTAACCCGGTTGAGCATCTCGGACTGCACTTTGCGTGCCCGCTCCAGGAGAGCGTTATAGTCCGCGTTAATTCCTTCCAGTGACTGCAAGACAGCTTCCACTTTATCCTCACTGTAATCGGGAAAATATTCTATCCGGGTGAGCAGTATAACAGATGAAGCATTTTCGATAACCAGGGTATCTTCATCCATACGGTTCGAGCCTCCGTTGCAGATCACGCGGGTAATGTTGGCATAGCCCCTGTTATCAATCGAAGGATCCAGACGGCCCTTTATAATGAACCTTTGTTCGTTGAAATCAGTCAGGGTATTTGATCCGCTGCTTTCCCCCTGCGCCCCTGCACGGCTACGTATTCCAGCAAAATCCTGCCCTCCTCCGGTAGTGGGTCTTCCTGCTCCCTCCGACATCGTGATACGGACATTCACCGACTGTCCGTCGGGTGGGGTGAGCCATTGGACAACAACATTGTCAGGTCGCGAAGCGAAGATCCGGCGAACCCAGTCGCCCTGCTCATCAGTCCAGTGAACCTTCACCTCCGTACTTTCGAAATCAACTGTGCGGAGATAGTTCGTGACTGATGAACTTTCAGGAAATTCCAGAAGCATGGAGAATCTCCCTGCTCCAAATCCACCTCTCCCCCGGGTAACAGGATTTTTTTGCCATTCGTTATACGCTAATAAAATAGCTTCGTGGTATTTGCCTTCCAACATCATTTGCCGTACCTTAGGGAAAACATTTGCAATTTTGGAAGTTTCTGAGGACTTATTCCGTGGTGCGAACAGGCTTTCGTGGTTGAAAGGAATTCGTTCTGTGTAAGGATTTCCCGCCATCTCTATACTTACGGATCCATTACCTGAAATAAGTGCATCTCCACCCGGTGCCAGACTGCAAAAGCCACGCTGTGGTACAATCTTCCTCCTGATCCGTTCAGCCAGCGGCATCGGCAAGATTTTAACACCGATTGATGGCTGATAAGATTCCAGGGATACTAATGGTTTAGGTAAAATTTTCCCCGACTTTACCTTTTTAAGATAATCCGCAGAACGAATTTCATCCTTTCCCGCTTTGGAAATCCGGGATGATCTTCGAGGGGATTCCTTACAAGCTGTAAGGGGAAGCAAGGTGCCGGGAATAGATACCAGGCTTGCTGCAACTGCACTCTTTTGGAGAAATTTTCTTCTTTTCATAATTACAATATAGATATTATAAGATGATTATAGACTATAAATAGTACAAACTATGCATATCCTGACTGTTTGAGTATATTTTATCTTTTACTTGTAATAATTTAATTTTAAAAGTCACATAGCTTGTACCGAAAAGCGGGAGAATCTCCATGTGACAAAGATTTTCATTCTTGTTTGTGTTTGTAATCAAGTGGGTTTTATTAATACTTTACTTTAATCCTGATTGCCCCTTTAATATTTTTTTCGGATGCTACTACAGCATAGCCTCCACCACTTCCGGATGTTATTGCTCCCGGATAATTTGAGATATATTGGGTCATTTCATTCATGATGTGATCCGGAACTGTATTTGGTAACATTTTTCTCCATGCGAGAAACGACCTGGTCATTGCTTTACCTAATCCATAAATATCTTTTTTGATAATACTTTCCCAGCATTCATTGCCGGAATCACCAAGTTCCTTCACATACTCCCTGTCAAGATGTTTCAAGGCAATAGGGTCATACCCTGATGGCCGCGGGTCAAGAGGAATCAGATAAAGAACCCGGGAAAGCCACTCACAGACAGAAGGATCTGTGCAGGTTTTAATATCAGAAGGCCAGTATTCCCCTTCATAATAGAGACGGCTAATACCCGGAACCAAAAGACCTATCTGATCCTGTGAGCCCGAAATATAATTTGAACCAGGTGGATTTTCAGCTCCGAACAATAGTTTTGCATTCCTGATCGGATCACCTTCCGGAATCTTTCCCGTCCATAGTTCAAGGGCTATTTTTCTGGAACTGGTTGCCATACCCGCCCGTCCGTTGAATTCAATAGTCGGCCAGATCTGGAAAACAACTACAGAACCCGGATATATTTCCGAGACCCAGGGTTGATCCATCCAGCCTCCGGCAATACATATCCTGTAAGGAAACTGCAGTTCACGCTTGGTAACTGAGCTGGAACGGGAAGGTAGCCCAGGTTCAGGAATTCTTTCCAGTATGATATACTCAACTCCCAGTTCCCTGCAGAGTTTTTCCTTATCCGCTGTATGTCCGTCGCTGTTTACTATGAATATATCTGGCTTAATCCTCCTCAAATCAGGTTCAAAATCAAGCATCCCATTGCCCGATGAAATAAATGCTTCATGAACATACTTCACTGATCCTACAATAAACGTACGCTCTTTCTCTGAAAACCAGGGTGCTTTACCCTTTAACTTTAACACGTTATTATCTTGTCCAACAGCTACATAAAGTTTTCCATAAGAAGCTGCCGTTTTGAAAAACGCAATATGTCCTCCATGTAACAGATCAAAACAGCCGCTTACCATAACAGTTTTTTCCTTCATCAACATCTTTATATTGTAACCACCTTTCTATCCCGATTTAAAAAATTCCTGTAAAAATCGCTAATCTGATCTTCTTAATCTCTCACCAGAATTTATAAGTTTATCATTCTTATTCAATTCGCTATTAAGTAAAGCAGGACATTAATCATTGAATACTGATTTGTAACTGTGTCCTTTTTTAAGGGGATTCTTTCCCATTATTTCCTTATCCCTGATCATCTGTTCCCTTATCCATGTGTAAGTCTTTATCAAACCATCCTTAAGAGGGATAGAAGGTTCCCAGCCGAGATATTTCAGGATAAGAGTATTATCACTGTTGCGTCCGCGTACACCCTTTGGAGCATCCGGATCGTATTTCCGTTTAAGCTTATAACCGGCAATCCCCTCAACAAAATCCACCAGCTGATTTATCGATACCATTTCACTGCTACCCAGGTTAATGGGCTCCTCTATTTCACTATACATAATATCGAGTATCCCTTTAATACAATCATCAATAAACATAAAGCTACGGGTTTGGTGACCGTCGCCCCAGATAACTATTTCATCCTTTCCATATAGCTCTCTGTCAATTACTTTTCTGCATATTGCAGCAGGAGCCTTTTCCCTTCCACCGTCGTATGTTCCGAAAGGACCGTAAACGTTATGAAACCTTGCCACACGGGTTGTTAATCCGTAATCTTCCATAAAGTGGCGGCACATACGCTCACTGAACAGCTTTTCCCATCCATAACCATCTTCTGCAAGAGCAGGATAAGCATCAGAC